>JAAUQT010000105.1 GCA_012033495.1 Cyanobacteria bacterium RM1_2_2
TAGGGGTGGAACCCCTAGCTGGGGGCGTAGCCCCCACACCCCCTATGTTTTAAGCTCAATGCGTAACGCTATAGCAATGCAAAATAGTGAAGTTTAGGCAGTACAATTTTTTCGGATGTTTCTGATTACGAGGTATGAAAAGGCGGCACAGATCCCCGGACTGCGATGAGGGCTTGACCATTACGCTTTCACAGATCGTTCACAGATTAAGAAGCCGGGAATCTTCCAGGTTCATTTTCCGATTTAGCAACATCTTTTTAAGACTGGGTATGACAAGACCTAGACAGCCAGACCCGCAGCACAACCAGTATCATAGCTAAAGAAACCCGCTGTTCCTGCTTCTCATGAATTCTGCTCAATCGCCTGCCTCGCTGCCTGCCTCATCGCCAACTTCGCTGAAGCGTCCTGAACTGCTCGCCCCTGCGGGTCATTGGGACTGTGCCAAAGCAGCCGTCGAAAATGGCGCAGATGCCATTTATTTTGGACTAGAGCGGTTTAACGCCCGGATGCGGGCCCAAAACTTTACCGAGGCAGATTTACCCGACCTGATGGCGTTTCTGCATCGTCGTGGAGTCAAGGGCTATGTGACGCTGAATACGCTGATTTTCCCCTCCGAGCTTGCCGAAGCTGAGCAGTATCTTCGCACGATTATGACAGCGGGCGTCGATGCGGTGATTGTGCAGGATGTTGGCATTTGTCGGTTAATTCGCCATTTGTCACCCGACTTTCCAATCCATGCTTCGACTCAAATGACGATTACAAGCGCTGCTGGGGTGGAGTTTGCCCAGTTGTTAGGCTGTCAGTTGGTGGTGTTGGCGCGGGAATGTTCGCTGAAGGAAATCAATAAAATTCAGCAGCAGTTGACCGATCGCCAAATTGCTATGCCGCTAGAGGTGTTTGTGCATGGGGCGCTCTGTGTGGCTTACTCTGGGCAGTGTTTGACCAGCGAAGCGTTAGGCGGACGCTCTGCCAATCGGGGCGAATGTGCTCAGGCTTGCCGAATGCCCTATGATTTGCTGGCGGATGGAGAACTTGTAGAACTGGGCAATCGAAAATATCTGCTGAGTCCGCAAGATTTAGCTGGACTAGCGGTGATGCCGGAGTTGATCCAGTCGGGTGTCACCTGTTTGAAAATTGAAGGTCGTCTGAAAGCGCCTGAATATGTTGCAAATGTGACTAAAGTATACCGTCAGGCAATTGATCGGGTGATGGATTTGCTTCAGTCTGAGGAATGCTTTGATTATCAAATTTTGCCTCAAGACCAGTATGATTTAGAAATGGCATTCTCACGCGGTTTGTATACGGGCTGGTTTGGTGGCGTTAATAATCAACAGCTTGTTCATGCTCGGTTTGGTAAGAAGCGCGGTGTCTATCTCGGTGAAGTGGTGCAGGTCGGCAAAGACTACGTGAGCTTAAAATTGCTTGCACCCACGAAGCCGGGAGATGGTGTGGTTTTCGATAGTAGCCATCCGCAAGCGCAGGAAGAAGGCGGACGGATTTACGGCGTTGAGTCACGAGGTCAGATGGTGCGGCTGACCTTTGGTAAACGTGATCTAGATTTTAGCCGCATTTGTGTGGGAGACAAGGTTTGGAAAACGAGCGACCCGGAACTCGATCGCCAATTACGCCAAAGTTTCAGTAGCGATACTCCTCAGTTTCAGCGTCCGATTCAGCTTGAAGTTCACGGAGCCGTAGACCAGCCATTAACCGTGATTGCCCGTGATCAGCAAGGTCACATTGTCCAGCTAGAATCCGCGATGCCGTTGGTGGCGGCTCACAGCAAACCATTGACCGAGCAGCGGTTGCAGGAACAGTTCGGACGGCTGGGCAACACGCCGTTTGGTTTAGATCAATTGATCAACCATCTGCACGGTGAGGTAATGCTGCCTGTCAGTGAACTGAATCGCTTACGGCGGGAAATTGTCGTGCAGTTGGAAGCACGGCGCAGTCAGCCCAAGCGCTGGCAGATGAATCAGAATGCTGCGTTAACGGATTTATTGCCGTCACGGTTGCCCTCTTCTCAAGGTTCTGATGCGCTAGCTAAAGTATCAGCCGAACTGATTGTGTTAGCCCGCACGCTGGCGCAACTGCAAGCCGCGATTGAAGCAGGCGTTTCAACCCTGTACTGTGAGCTAGAAGATCCGCGTCGGTATCGAGAAGCTATGCAGATCGTGCGTCAGTGGCGAGGCGAGGGTGAGAGTGCTCCAGTCCTGTATGTTGCTCCACCTCGGATCACCAAACCGGGAGAGCATTGGATTCTGAAACAAGTAAAAGCGGCAAATGCCGACGGCTATTTAGTGCGCAATTATGATCAACTTCAATGCTTCAAAGGAGAACGCTGCATCGGAGATTTTTCACTCAATGTAGCAAATCCCCTGACGGCAGATTATTACAAACAGTTAGGCTTGGAGCGGCTAACGGCTTCTTATGATTTGAATCATCAACAGCTTGAAAACTTGCTGAAAAGCTGCTCTCCTAACTGGTTTGAGATTACAGTTCATCAACATATGCCCATGTTCCATATGGAGCACTGTGTATTTTGTGCGTTTTTGTCAGAAGGAACTGATTATACAAACTGCGGACGCCCCTGTGAACAGCATCAGGTCACGTTGCGCGATCGAATTGGAACGCAACATATTTTACAAGCCGATGCTGGATGCCGGAATACTGTATTTAATGGTACTGCACAAACTGGCGCAGAGTATATGCAACGACTGTTAGAACTAGGAGTGCAACACTTTAGGATCGAATTCGTGAATGAAACGCCTGAACAGGTGACACAAACTATCGACTACTATCAACGTCTCCTCCAAGGCAAAATCAGCGGTACGCAACTTTGGCGAGCTTTGAAGCTCCACAGTCAGTTAGGCGTTACGCGAGGCACATTGCGATAAAACCCCAGACTCCTAGGCTCAAAGTCTCTCCTCAAGTTCTTGCCTCAGCAAAGCGCTGCTTTTCTCTACCTTCTTGAAGATGGCATTTTTCTAAAGATCTGGTTCATTGTAGGGAAGTATATCTGTGAATTGCTGGGAGATAAGGTGATGGTTGATAAACCAAATCAAGAACTGGACAACAGCGCAGATTTGGATGAGGTAAATCTGGATGCAGAACCGACTCCTTCCTATGGGACAGGTTTTCATGATCAGCCCCAAATGAGCGTCGGTGGCACTCTTTATGACGACTTACGAGACATGAACCAAGCTGACCCGATCCTGACAGGCGGCGATGTGGATGCTAACTGGGAACAGGCGAACGCAGTAGGCGATGAAGCTGTTGGTGGAACGGCTCCCACACCCGATATGGATGTGGTAGATGAATTGGGCGCAGCCGTCGGTTTAGAAATGGACGATCGGGCTTTTCTACGAACCAATGAAATTTTAGAAGGTCGAGACAACAAACGATGGGAACTCGATCCAGAGTCTTCTGAAGATTATGGTGAAAATGACGCTGAATAGAATCGCATCTCGCTTATGTTTCTAAAACGCCAGAGTGGAGCAAGAGAGCATCTTACCAAATTAAATTGCCGACAGACCTCCGAATGGCTTACGAATGGCTTAATCTTGTGCTCCTAGAGCTTTTAGAGTTGCTTTTTGGGATTCTGTTAACCCTGTCACTCCCCTAATATTCATCTTTTCGTAAGGGCGTGGTGGATGTAGCGTTCGTAAACATGTTCCTGTTTGAGTATCCCAAATCTTGATGGTCTCGTCAAAACTGCCGCTGATCAAAACTTCGAGCGGACTGTGATCGTTTAACTTCCAGTCATGATCGGGGCAAAACAGAACTGAAGCGACAATGCCGTGATGCCCAATTAAAGTTTGCACACATTCACCTGTCTCTAGCTTCCAGATCTTGATGGTTTGATCTAAGCTGCCGCTAGCGAGGTATCGCTTATCTGCGCTCAACGTTAATCCTAGAACCGGAGCGCTGTGCCCTTCGAGCGTTCTTATGCAGTCACCACCTGCCAAATCCCAGACCTTAATCGTGTGATCATAACTGCTACTCACCAATTGATTGTTTGAGCAAAATAACACAGCCCAAACGTTATTTTGGTGCCCTTGCAGCGTATGCAGACATTCACCTGTCGTGATATCCCAAATTTTGATCGTTCGATCAAATCCGCCGCTAGCTAGCCATTGTCCGTCGCAACTAAAAGCGGTTCCTACCGATGCACCTGTATGTCCTTCTAGTATCTGGATACATTCACCTGTATGTACATTCCAGAGTTTAATTAGCCCATCTATGCTGCTGCTGGCGAGCAAGCTTCCATTAGGGCTAAATGTAACGGACCAAACCCAGCTTTTGTGCCCAGTGAGGGTGAACAGGCATTCTTCAGTTTGCCAATTCCAAATTTTAACCGTCCGATCCCCGCTGCTGCTAGCGAGTAAGGCGGCTTGAGCGCAATTTGCTTGAGGATTGGCTTGCCCAGAGGATGGAACAAACGTTACTGACCAGACTCGATGGGTATGTCCTCGCAATACTTTTAAGATTTGACCAGTCTTCACATCCCATAAGCGAATTGCTTCGTCACCATGTCCGCTAGCGAATATTGAATACGTAGCATGGAACGAGAGTGAAAGCGTTATATTAGTATGTCCTCTCCAAGCTTTAGAGCATTTCCCCGTCCGAAGCTCCCACAGTCGAGCTGCGTGATCGTCACCGCCGCTGGCTAACTGGCGACCGTTAGGACTAAATGCCACTGCCCAGACTTGATTTTCATGGGCTTGGAGGGTACGTAAACAGTCGCTTGAGTTCAAATCCCAGAGTTTTACGGTTTGGTCATAGCTTGCACTCGCCACTTGCTGACCGTTGGGATGAAAAGCAACAGCCGTTACCGTATCCTGATGCCCTTGCAAGGTAGTGAGACACTGTCCTGTTTTGACGTTCCAGAGCTTAATGCTGCGATCAGAACTGCTGCTGATCAACTGCTGTCCGTTGGGACTAAAAACAACCGAGCGCACCCAGTCTGTATGTCCCTGCAACGTTTGAGTACAGCTTTCGGTATCAAGATCCCAAATTTTGATCATTTGGTCTGCGGAGCCGCTGACTAGGCTCTGACTGTCAGGACTAAAAGCAACCGACCAGATCCAGCCTTGATGTCCTTGTAGTATGGTGTAAAAAACATCAGATTGGGCTGACTGCCAAGCGTCGAGTTGCCAAAGTTTAATCACGCCATCTCCGCTGCCACTGGCTAACCATTGTCCATTGGGGCTGAAAGCAAGCGTGTAAGTGATGCTTGTGCTTGCTAAAACTTGCAGACAGCGACCAGTTTCTACATCCCATAGCTTGATAGTCATATCATCACTGCCACTTACCAAAGTTTGCCCATCTGGACTGAAGGACACTGCCCACAGCCAAGCCATATGAGCATTAATTGATTGCAGTTGCTTCCGGTGGCAATGTGCCAAATTTGAATGCAACCACTCGTGTCACCAATTGCCAAAAGCTGACCATCTGGACTGAACGTAACCGATGAAACACCGCCAAAAGTTTCAGCAAAAGCAGACCGGGCCAAATCAGCGTGGGCTAGGTTAACACGATGCAAGTTTACGTTTGTGAGATCAGCTTGCCAAATGGTTAACCCCGAAAAGTCGGCATCTGCTAAATCTGCTCGCAGATGACACAGTAAATTAATCAAATTGCCAGCAGCATAGCTAGGCTCAGTTGGATGCTGTTGCTGAAGCTGGCTCAACCTCTGCCTGAGTTGCTTGATTAACTGCGGCTGGGTTCCGAGTAGGGCGGTTGTCTGTTCGATTAGAGGTTGCAAAATCAAGCGAATCTGGCTTTCTCGAATGTAGTCTTTTGCCGTGGTTTTCAGAAGCGGATAATGTCTGAGAAAAGAGTGAACTGCTTTAGCAGGTTTGTCTCGTTCTGTATTGTGATCATTGCGCTCGATAATTTCCTGTCGCGTTCCATCTAGCAATTTCTCGGTTATATACTCCATGATCACGGGTTGCTGCGTAAACCCATCTACGTTACGTTCAATCAGAGAACGCCAAGCCAGCGACTCTAGTGCTTCGACGAGATGAGAGTTCGACACAAATGGCACAATATCTGCCCGTAATTCATCAACTGAAACAGGTTCTCGGTTAATAGCCAGCCAGTACATGATTTTGATTTCTAGATCGCAGAGGCGACCAATTTGTTGATGTAGAAGCTCCCGCACACCGCTAAACACCTTGGCTTGCTGTCGCAGGAAGCTAGAAATTTTGCCTGTATAGACATCCTGAATCAAGGTTGCCGTAATCATCAACGCCAACGGATTGCCATGATATGCCCGCACCAGAGCGCTAATTTCGGCTTCAGAACCCGATAAGCCTTTTGCCTCTAAAAGATCCTGTCCGGCTCCATGAGGTAATCCAGATAGATGCAGCACTCGCACTGCTAAACTGTCTCCTTGCAGAGCACCTACCACAGCAGGTTTTTCTCGACTCGTCAACACAAGGCAGCTTTGATGTTGTCCTTCAGCGAGCCGTTGCAGCAGGGTTCTATAGCCTTCATAGCCATGCCGATAGGTTCCAGTGCGTTCGCCGGGTTGAAACAACGCCTCGAAGTTATCCAGAATCAACAGACAGCGAGCCGTGCGAAAGACCTCAACTAAGCGAGCCAATTTACCCGCTTCGGTTTCGGGCAGGCTTTCCTGATTTTTGGCCAAAAATTGCAAAAGTGTAGTCAGCAAGTCGGTGAGAGGTGGTGCGTCTCGTAGCGAACGCCAAATTAAAAAGTCAAATTCCGGCTTCACCTGTTGCGCTAACTTCACCGACAGCGCCGTTTTGCCCATGCCACCCATGCCTAACAGCGCTACCAGTCGGCAACGTTCGTTGAGTAGCCATTGGTTGAGTGTTTCCAGTTCTGCGGTTCGTCCATAAAAAGTGGAAACATCGATTGCTTCACCCCAATCAACGTGAGTGTGGCTGACAGATGGGCGGTCTGCTCGGTGGCACTGTGCTGCATATTGTTCTAAAACTGCGGGAAAGTTAGTCTTCGTAACCTTGATTTCACAGGACTGAGAAAGCAACTGCCACAGCTTATACCCCTCATCTTTGATGTAAGCGGGATCATAGCCGTAGTCCTTCCCTATATCTCCATAGGATTTACCTTCCCAAGCTTGTCGAAAAATTAATTCATGAATTTTACTCAAACGCCTATGCGCTAATATTTCCCGAACGATGGCCAGTGCTTCATCAACAGTCACGGTAGATTACTCCGACCCTTCAGGAACAGTACCCTTTCTAAGAAAGATTGTAGCCTTCCTGAACTGACTTGCAAATCCCCAATCATGCTCTACTCTGCTTGTTCTCCCCGCATTTCGTCCACATCCAGTAGGCTGATCAAAACGCCTGCAACGGGAATAGACAAAAAGACGCCGACTAATCCTGCGACTCTTGCCCCCACCAATAAAGCAAAAAACATCACGACCGGATTCATATTAATTGACCCCTGCATAATGCGAGGCATCAGTAAATTTTCCTCGACCTGCTGGAGCAAAATGCAGCCCACTAGCACTTTGAAGCTGAGGAGAATTCCTTGCGGTAAAATGATGAGGCAAACTAAGCTAATGCCTAACGTTGCGCCAATCCCTGGAATCAGATCGAAGACGCCAGCAATAGTAGCCATCACTAACGCATAAGGAATGTTTAGAAGAATAAAGACAAGAAATGCAGAAACCCCAAAAAAAATAGATAAGAGTAATCTTCCCCAGAAGAAACCCAGAAAGTTTTTTTGAATCGCAACCGTGAGGTCGTCTTGCAGGTGACGAGGAAAGATGCGAACTACAAACTTCCACAACCGCTTCCCGTCCAGCAACATAAAGAACGCGACGACTGCAATCAGGATCAAATCCACGAAATTAAGTAATACACTTTGCAGCGTTGTGAACCCAACGCCTATCGTTGACAAAGCCTGCTCGCGCAGTTGGGCTTCCACCGCGCTGAAGTCTACATTCAAATTCCATCGAGTCAGCAGTGACTGAAGGTTTTCGAGTAATTCGAGGGCAAAGTTGAACAATTGCGGGACTTGTGCGAGCAGTTGTTGGGCTTGAGAGATCAAGGTCAATCCGAGGGTGGCAATCAGCCCGCCCACTAGCAAGAGACTGAGCAGAAAAACGAGCATCACTGCTGCCCAATGCGGCACGAACTGAGACGCCCACCGGACAGGGTAATTTAGCAAAAACGCCAGAATGGCAGCGAAAATGAAAATAACTAATACAGTTTCAAAGTACGCCAATACTTGTACGATTACCCACGCCAGGGCAAACAATAATAAGTAGCGAACAAGCTTAGCACTATTGAGTTGAATCCATAATTGATTCCACGACTGATCTGCTGTCTGCTTATCCATCACAGTTCTAAAGGGCACATCACCCAATTTCTATATTTTCTTACATTTTTTCTAACTTAATGTCACCGGTATTTTTGTAATTGTCCTCTATCTAGAGAGGCGAATCTACGGACTGTTCTCACTTTTAAATCACATTTGTCACTGAAGATAGGCAATAAAAATTAGCGTTGTGTTATGAGAAGTACTTTACTGAGGGCAGTGTGCAGGAGCTAAGACACTCATCTTTCCGTGCAGCTAATGTTATCCGACTTGTAGGTTGCAGCGAAACGTTGCAGTTATCAAACGCAAAGGGAGAACTTAGATGAGACGATTATTGATGCATAGTCCGATCGCCATTGCCTTGTTTTGGATTGGAGCATATTTATTCCTCACCACTTTGCCGCTGTTTATTCTGCTGATCTATCCACCTCCGGGCGGGCGCGGCTTCTGGATTGAATTTTCTGTTGCCCTTGGCTTTATTGGCTTGGCAATGATGGTACTGCAATTCGTGGCCACGGCTCGCATCAATCGAATTGAAGCTTCTTACGGAATCGATATTCTGCTGCAATTCCATCGCTACACTTCATTGGTGGCGTTTTTTATGGTTTTGCTGCATCCGGTGATGTTGTTCATCGCACAACCGGAAACCCTATCTTTGCTGAACTTTTTCACCGCACCTTGGCGAGCGAGAATGGCGGTGTTGGGCACGCTAGCGTTTATTGCCTTGGTTGTCACCACAATTTGGCGCAAACCGTTAGGCATTCCCTATGAGCCTTGGCGCACTTCTCATACCGTTCTTTCGGTGTTAGCAGTCGGGTTGGGTTTCGGACATGCCATCGGTGTCGGTAATTATCTAGGGCTGTTTTGGAAAGCGGTTTTGTGGGGGGCAATAGCCCTGACTGCCCTTTGGCTAATCGTCTACGTGCGGTTGGTCAAACCCTGGCTCATGATGAGAAAACCTTATTTAGTTGAAGAGGTGATTCCTGAACGCGGTAACGTTTGGACACTCGCACTACGCCCTTGGGGACATGAAGGTTTTTGCTTTCAGCCGGGTCAATTTGCTTGGCTAACGCTCGATATTACGCCGCTCAGTATGCGTGAACATCCTTTCTCGATGTCTTCCAGCGGTGACCATTCAGAGCGCATTGAATTTGGCATTAAAGCACTAGGAGATTTCACCAACACGGTTAAAGATATCAAACCCGGAACGAAAGCTTATCTAGACGGCCCCTACGGCGTCTTCACTGTTGATCGCTACCAAGATGCAGCAGGGTTTGTCCTCATTGCAGGTGGCATTGGGATTACTCCAATGATGAGCATTCTTTTAACGGCAGCAGAACGTCAGGATGATCGCCCTTATCTACTCATTTATGCTAGCAAAACCTGGGATGATATCACCTTCCGGGAGAATTTAGAAGAACTAAAAGATAAATTGAATTTAACAATTGTTCCTGTCCTACGAGAACCTCCAGAAGAATGGATGGGCGAACAAGGATATGTGGATAAAGACCTACTTGCTCGTTACATTCCAAAACATAAAGGCTCGCGACAATATTTTATTTGTGCTGCTCCTAAAATGATGGATCAGGTGGAACGAGCGCTGCATGACTTAGATGTGCCTGTCACTAACGTTCATATGGAACACTTCAATTTAGCCTAGGCATGGGCTGAGTTGAATGCAAGCAAACGCGAGTGCAGATTGAATTGTAAGAAAGAAGTAAATGATCAAGCGAATTAATACCAGAAATAGTTCTGTCGATAGACGGCGAATCTTCTTTTACTGCCTAAGTTGATAAGTAAGTTTATGTTTCTCACACAGGATCGTACAACATGATGCAACAGAATTATTACTTCAGTTTCATTCGTTCCTTTTCAGTATTCACAGGTGTTGTAGGGCTGCTGGCTGTCAGTAACCTACCAGTTCACGCTCAAACCTCTCCTGCTCCTACTGAATCCCCCCAGCTTGAACAACCTACTACCATCCCTTCCTCGCCTAACAATACTTCTCCTGCGCCAGGCAATATTTCTCCCTCGCCTAACAATACTTCTCCTGCGCCTAATGTGACTTCTCCCTCTCCTGCTGACGTTCTTTCAAATAGCGAAGACCAAGCCCCAACTGAGTTGTTACAGCAAATCTCGGAAGTCGGTTCCTTTAGAACTTTATCTCAAGCGGTTGAAGCGGCAGGATTGTCAGATACTTTGCAAGACGGACGTTACACCATTTTTGCACCTACTGATGAAGCTTTTGCTGAACTTCCCCAAGGAACGCTAGAGCAGCTTCTGCGGCCCGAAAACCGAGCTTTGTTGCAGCGAGTGTTAGCCTACCATGTCGTTCCAAGTGAACTCACCTCAAGTCAGTTGAATACCGGAGGCGTAGACACCCTAGGCGGTGGTATTGCAGTTCGTGTGACGCCTGAACGTATCGTTGTAAATGACGGCAGTGTGATTCGCTCAGATATTCAAACGGAGAATGGCGTCGTGCATGTTGTGAATCGGGTTTTAATACCGAGCGCACTCCGGCAACAGATCACTTCGTTGCAGTAAATTCACGATGTTGAGTCGAGGGTAAACAACGGTTTACCCTTTTTGATTACTTTTTGACTGACTATGCTTTCACTACTTCAACACGCAAAACCTAAAGTTTGATTATGCGCTACAGCATCATGCTACAAGTTGTTGGCTCCATGACGTTGGTTTTAGTTGGCACGGGTGCTTTCTTTGCCTGGCTCCAAAACCGTTCAGCACCTTCTCAAACTATCGAACTACAAACGAAAGAAAATCAGAGCAGATTTTAAGCTTGAATATTTTCCACAGCGACCGAAGGGCTTAATCCTGAACATTCCGATCTGAAAATAAGCCAAACAATGGCCCCAGAATTGCTCCAAACACAAACCCGCCCGCATGGGCCCAGTAAGCGATTCCACCACTGCCCATATTAGAAGGGGCCTGCAAACTAGCAATACTGTAAAACGCCTGTTGGACAAACCAGAAGCCTAAGAAGAACATTGCCGGAATTCTGACCGTATAGAAAAAGAAGCCTAATGGGATTAAAGTTAGAATACGAGCTTTTGGAAAACGCAGAACATAAGCGCCTAATACGCCTGCAATGGCTCCACTGGCTCCTAGTGAAGGAATATCTGAACCGGATGAGAAAAACCACTGCGAGAGTCCAGCTAATGCGCCACACAATAAATAAAAAATAATAAACTTGATCCGTCCTAGCTTATCTTCAATGTTGTTGCCGAACACCCACAAAAACAGCATGTTGCCGCCGAGGTGTAAAAAGCCGCCATGCAGAAATTGTGAGGTAATCAGCGTCATCAGTTGCGGGATGAGTTGGTTGCCACTTTCAAAGCTAGCGGTCAGTTCTCTAGGAACAATGGCGTATGTTCTGAAAAAACTCTCTAACTCTTGAGGAGAAAGGCTTAGCTCGTATAGAAACACAAAGACATTAATGCCAATTAATGCGTAGGTGACATAGGGTGTAATGCGGGTTGGGTTGTTGTCGTGTAAGGGAACCACAG
The DNA here is from genome assembly GCA_012033495.1 of Cyanobacteria bacterium RM1_2_2. GTDB lineage: Bacteria > Cyanobacteriota > Cyanobacteriia > Elainellales > Elainellaceae > Elainella. Next base: position 11,841 of record JAAUQT010000105.1, read on the forward strand.
TGACCTACTTCGGTGAGCTTACCAGAACGTGATTTGAGTGAGGGGCTGCAAAAGTGAAAACCTAAAAGCCAAAGCCTTTACAAACATCGCGCGTGAAGTTGTATGCAGTCTGGCTAGCCGCCTATGACGCTGTCTGTCTATACGGTGGGCATCGGTTCGCACAGCGTATTTGTTCTATAGTATGACAGACGAATGTGACTTAAAAGTGAGTAGGATACAGTTTGGCTGATGGCTTAAAGCTAGGGCGCGTCATTCATTCATGGTCAACCGTTAATGGCATCCGCCGGATCGTGCTTGCCCCCAAAAATAGGCTAGGGGCTGTCGTGCCATCGTCAGGGTGCTAGCCGGAATAGATGGCAGTCCCCAGTTAAAGCGCGAGCTAACATTTTGTGTTGTTTTGATTAAGCTCCAGACCAGATGCGCGATCAGAAATTGCTGCAAGCTAATCTTTGGTAGACAAACTAAAACGTACCATGGCTAAACTTTCTAAAGAGCTACAGCGCTTTTTCTTTGATGAAGAGAGACAACTGCGAGTCACCTTATCTGATATTCTGCTGCTAGCTGGAGAACGAGTCTTCGGCTTTTTGTTTGTAATTCTCTCCTTCCCCTCTGCTTTGCCTGTGCCCGCTCCCGGTTATTCCACCCCGTTCGGTGTAGTGATTTTTCTACTGGCGGTGCAATTAATCAAAGGAGACAAAACTCCTTGGATTCCGCACAAGTGGGTTAACCATCCGATTGAACTGAAGACGGTTCAGGGCGTTTTGAAAACAGGCATTCCTTGGCTGAAGCGAATTGAAATTCTGTCGCGGCCTCGCCTGACGTCTGTTTGTACCAGCTTGGCAGGACGGACCATCATTGGGCTAGGGGTTGCTTTGTGCGGCATTTCGATGATGATTCCAATTCCGGGAACCAACACCCTGCCCGCAATGGGCATCTTTGTGACGGGGTTTGGGCTGCTAGAAGACGACGGGGCGACTAGTCTAGCAGGTTTGGTGCTGTGTCTAATGGGCATTCTGCTCACGACTTCTATTCTGTTTGCGCTGTTTTTGGGCGGTTCAAGCCTGCTCGATTTGCTGCGGGGATGAGGGCAGAAGGCAGAGGGGGGATAGTTGATATACCATTTTGGATGTTGGATTTGCGTTCGCGCAGCGTTGCGCTAGCAACTTTTGGATTACGGAGGCTTCGCGCAGCAAGGGTTTTAGTCTGCGAACTGCCGCATCCTCTGTTTAAATCGGTATGGGGTGTTGCAGCCGTTGAGCTTGTTCTACAGCAGTACTGCCTAAGGTTAAGACGGGGTGTGGGGGTGGACCTAGCTGGAGGCGTAGCCCCCCCACCTCCCCATTCCTAAGGAGATTTCTAGGAAACCTTCTACCCCAGTACGGGCAGGTTTTGCAGATCAATCCTCTAGGCGACGCGAGACTGAGTCCAAACCTGCCCCAACGTGGCAACAACTTTTTCCTAGAAATCTCCTAAGCTCAATGCGTAACGCCATATTGATGGTTACAGGGAGGCTTGGCTGTAGGAATACGGGTTGCGAGGTGATGATTTTGTCACCTATCTGGAAAGGGATTTTGGGCGTTGCTGAATCATGGTATTGATTTGCCGCTCAAAGTCCTCCAAGATGAGGGATTTCGGGGCGACCAGAGAAATAGTATCTCAAGAATTCATCCTTCTATTTAGTAATGCCGGATTTTGGTTGCTAGACGCCTAGATTCTTTTCACAGCGGTAGTTCAATTTGAAACGTTGTGCCCTGTCCTTCTGTGCTCATGACATGAATGCGCCCATCGTGGGCTTGAACGATTTGTTGAACGATCGCTAACCCTAATCCAAAACCGCCGCTTTCCTGAGTCCGTTCTGTATCAACTCGGTAGAAGCGGTCAAAAATATAGGGTAAATCTGCTGCTGGGATGCCAATACCGGTATCGATCACCTGAATGATTGCCCCAAAGGAGTTGGATTCTAGACGCAGCCACACGGTTCCACCAGCCGGGGTATATTTACAGGCATTGCTGAGCAGATTTTCTACCGCCTGCCGCAGCAAATCGGGGTCAGCCCGCAATTCGATCGCTTGGTCTGGTAAGTGGCTGATTAACTTAATGGATTGGCTGGCAGCCTCAGTGGTGTAGCGAGTCGTCAAATTCTGCAACAACTCGTTAAGATTGAGCAGTTTCAGTGACTCTGGAGCCAAGCGTCCTTGATGCCGAGCCAACAGCAGCAAGTTATTCACCAAAACATGCATCGATTTGGTGCTCTCAACAATATTCTCAAGAGAAGGATGAATTTTAGGATAGTCAGTTGCTAGCAGTTGTCCGACTTGGGCGTTGGTCAAAATTGCTGAGAGGGGCGAACGGAGTTCGTGGGATGCATCGGCCGTGAAGCGTTGAAGTTGGGCGTAGGCTTGCCGGATGGGTTGCATCGCGATTCCGCCCAGCCGCCAACCGGTGAATTCGATCAACAGCAGGGTAATGGGCAGGGATAGTGTCAGCATCAGTTGGAATTGCCGTAGATCGGTTTGGGTGTCGGTCAATGGAACGGCGACCTGAAGATGACCAATCAAAATGTTGCCCTCTTGAACGGGCAGCGTCACTTGGCGGATCAGGTCATGTTCTCTCCAAGGATCGCTCAATCTAAGCGTGAGGAACCCTGCTGAGGTGGTCAATTGTTCTGGTGGTGGAGTGCCAAAAAACGCTGGAGCTGTCCTTGCGCGTCATACCACCGCACATAGACTAACTCTGCATCAAGTGGCTGTGAGCTATTGCCCAACAGCAGAACGTTGTTGAGATCGACCTGTGGTTTCCCTAGATGCAATTCATACTGAATGCTAGCTGCTATGACTTTGGTTTTCTCATACAGTAATCGGTCTAGGGCTTCTGATTTATCTTCAACCCGCAGATAGTAAATTGTTCCTGCAAACAGAACAAGAATGCTCCCCATCGAGAGCGTAAACCAATAGGCCAAATTGCGGCTGCTGCGGTTGAACATTAGTTGGGTGGACTTAAGCGATATCCCATACCATAGATAGTTTCAATCCAAGCGGCTCCTACTGCCTGCAAGCGTTGGCGAAGTTTGCGAACTAGAACGGTAATGGCATTACTTTCTGGCTCAGTTCCCCATTCCCAGACGGCTTGCTCGATTTGGTTACGAGTCAATACTTGGCGCGGGTGGCGCATAAAATACTCTAACAGTTGAAATTCGCGGCTAGACAGAGGAACCGCGACCCCTTGCCGCTCTATTGTGAGAGTGTCTAGGTGAAGTTTCAGATCGCCTAGCCGAAGGGTTTCTCCTTGCCATAGGGGAGAACGGCGTCCGAGGGCCCGCACTCGCGCCATAAATTCTGTAATATCGATGGGTTTGACTAAATAATCATCTGCACCAGCATCTAAGCCAGCCACCTTATCGGGTGTTGTATCTTTAGCTGTAATGATTAATACAGGAGCCGCTTTGCCCAATGCGCGGTATTGCTGACAGAGATGTAGCCCACTCATATGAGGCAACATCCAATCTAGAATTAACAGATCATATTCTTTTTGTAGCAACAGCCATTGAGCAGTCTCTCCATCCTTGACACCATCAACATTGTGACCTGCTTGGGAAAGAACCGTTTGTAGCGGCATGAGTTGTTTGGAGTCGTCTTCCACAAGTAAGATTTTCATCTATATATTTGATCTTCTTGCTTTACAATAGAAACTTTTGTACTGGGTGTACAAAGCATCTCGAAAACAGCTACAGCACAAGTGTTTGAAATGTTATCAACAGATAAATTGCGCGATATTGTGCAGTTTTTCGTCTCCTCAAAAGAGACAAAGTAACCGACGAACAACAACCAAAAAATCGTCTACTGATAAACGATGTCCCTCTGCATCTATCGCCTATTCTCCCAACACCTCCCAGCGATGCATGTTTAGACTAGCGAACGAACGACTTTTCAGCGTCTTCCATCCGACGGATTTTAATCTACTTCTTGAATGGATTCTTCTACTCATCAGTTAAATACTGAACAGAAAGTGACTCCATAAGTTGTCCCAGATTGCCATAAGATGCAAACAAGACATAAAATTGCTGCTAGAAGTAATCTGATCTTATCGAACTAGGATCAAGAGAGGCGAGGCGTGAAGCGAGTTCACAAGCATTGGTTACAGGGGATTGGGCTAGAGTTTTGGCTACCGCTGCCCCTACTAGCGCTACTGTTTTGGTTAGGGTGTGATCTGATCATGGCCCAAGTGTTGAGCCGTCCTCAATCCGCCGGAGACAAGCTGCAAGCGAATACTGATTTAGAAGTACATCTGTCGGCTAATATTTCTATGATTCGGGCAGTGATTGATCGAGAAGAAGGCATGACTCGTGTTGATATGCAGACAACAGAATCAGTGCTTAAAAAATTTGAATTAGAATTTCAATTGGTAGATGCTAACCAGATAGAAGCAGCAATTGCTCAAGAGTTGAGAATTTCTCGTCAAGATGTTAGAAGGTTAGCGCGATATGAAATTGTGAACTGAATACCGTTAACTAGATAAGCAAATGGACAAAATGAATTGTCCGATGCGGCTTCCTCAATACGCAAACCTTCAACATTCGCTCGGTTGAGCGCAGTCAAACAGTGGGTTGAGCGCAGTCGAAACCCAATTTTTAAGTCAGTTTAATTCAATTCTTCTACTTACCATAAATGATGTCCTGCGCCTTGATCCAAAAATGACACAAAAGGGACATAGATTTGGCACATGAATTGGGTAGGCTAAAAACATTGAGGTTGTCTAGGACAGCGTTGCTATGCCTTTTGCACTACCTATCGTGACAAGTATTGCAATTGTTTTTACACTGAGCGTTTTGGGCGTTGCAGGAATCAATTATCTATTTCCAAAAGCCCGTCACACTCGACGAGATTAGCCCTCAAGCTTAAGCTAGCTTAAGTGTTGCCTAAACCAAGGTTGCCTGAACGACTTGAATTAAATGATTGAGATGTTGCTCACAAAAGTGTTCTGCCTGCTTTTGAGTCATGCCGCTACTGATGGCATAAGTTTCAAAAGCGTTGTAGACCATTGCTTCAGCAATATTACGTTCCTCTTCAGTAATGGCCCAGCGATACTCAATGCAGCCTTTAATGATCAGATCGATTAATTGACCTTCTTGACGCAAGCCCGCCAAAAGCTGATCAGCAATCGGTTGAAGAGGTGAGGCACTCATGCGTTATCATTGCTCAATCGCAGTTTGACCTATACAGACTGGTAAACCTTACAGAGAACAGTCTGCCTGACTTCATTGTATAGCAATCAAAGTATGGACATCAGAATATAGCCAACAAAGGGGACGTGAGGATGAGGGTAGGGAGTTGTCCTCTAGGCAAACACAAGATTCTTGAAAATATAGCTTGAAAATATGGCTTGAAAATATCGAATAATCCGTGGTTCAGAATCACAGATTCCAAACGATTATCAGGACGCTAAAGTTGCTGTCTGGCTCAACGAGAGAGATGCTCTTCTAGCCAAATCAACACTTCATTTTCTGACTCTAGATAGACGCTTTCTCTAGTCTGCGGATCATAGACATGCCACCAAATCTGTCCACCCTGATCTGAAACTCTCTGCACTTTGGGTTCGTGAGTCGCCCAGCCTGCCGACTCGAAGATCGGTTGATTTAAAACCCTCCAAAGGTTTTGCCAAAAGCTAACTGGTTTATCCCCGTTGCTGGATGTGCCTTCTAGTTCCAAGCAATGCTCTAGGTGTCGTGCCTGCTGTTCAACAGACCGTTTTTGTAACAGACGATTTGCCCGCTGTTGCCACATGCCGTTCAGTTGGGACACAAGGACTGACCTGCTCGGTTGAGGTTCTGTAAGATCGGTAATCAGCTCTAGTTTTCGATAGGTTTGCCATTCTTTGTTCATACAAAACGCTCCATTCATACTTTCATGACAATGAAGCGCGTTTCTTCGGGTAATCTTCCCTACTTCCGTCCCTTGGTGCTACAGCCTCCAAAAAATTTGTGAGAAAAGCAAACATGCCTAAAATGGGGGCAAAACCTCTAAACGTCCTTCAATCAGGGCAAAAGAGGGCGGCGTTAAGAACGACGATTGCTTGGCTGCAATTAAAAGGGATGAACGAATTTCATTTTATTTCTGTATATCAAGATACGAAATATAGCCAATAATTTCAAGTTCATGTCTAGATTTGCTGACATTTTTCACCTCAATCGCAGCTTGCTAAAATGCAGTCGGCGCGTCTGTTTGGGGCGTTTCTTCGAGAATAGCTTTGAAAATAGCCCATTTTTCATTTTGTGAAGCGCTAGGGGCTGTGATCTATTCCATCTAAAACCCTGATGATGGCAAGGCGACGGCCCCTAGCCTGGTTTGGGGAACGGGCGCGATCCGGCTGCTGCTGCCAGCGTTTAACCCTTCATGGATGACGCGCCCTAAACCATCAGTATGGATAATTCGTATTCCGATACATGGCAATGCGTGCAATGCCCAACAGCGTGAAGCCATTCTCCCGATTTTACTGTACAGGCTGTAGACCCAGATTTGCGACGAACGAGTTGAACTTCTGATCCCGTGAATTGCGATAGACAGAATCTGTCTGGGCAAGATGGGTCGAGTAAACTCAATGGTTAGATCAGTAGAGGTGAGATCAGTGACGAAATCGATAGGGCGATAGCGTTGATCGATTACCGTGATGTGACTCGTAATTTCAATCTGCTCAGGAATTTCAATTAATAGATGTGTGATTGAATTCACGATACAGATTTGAAAATAATGTGTTGATCGACTTGCATAAGATAAATTGGGATATGCACCGCTACACATCAGGTATGAGTTCTGGCTTTTAAACCACAAATCAATCAACCAAACTGTAAAAGGACAAGATAGTAATATTAAGAAGTTGATCATTTTGTTCAACCTCGCTCTACTTGAGAAATATACCCCTTCGCGTCATAGTTCGTTAAAGCATATGCTTTCCATGTTGATGTTCTTCGGGACAAAGTAGGTGGACAAAATGAACGGTCAGATGCGTTTCGGCTCCGCTCAACGCGCCAACCTTCCGCATTCGATCGGTTGAGCGCAGTCGAACAGTGGGTTGAGCGCAGTCAAACAGTGGGTTGAGCGCAGTCGAACAGTGGGTT
>JAAUQT010000106.1 GCA_012033495.1 Cyanobacteria bacterium RM1_2_2
TTGTTGAGTGACTTGTTCAGTTCTAGCCTTGGCTTGTTCAATTTGAGCTTGCGCTTCGCTTAGATCACCTCGGTTCTGAGATAAATCAGCTTCCATCTGCTGAATTTTCTCACAAGACTTTTGCCACTCCGCCTCAAACCATGCCTTCTCGCCTGCTATCTGCCAATAAGATTCCTGACTAGACTTTAGCTGCAACCTCAGCCAATCGAGTTCTGTTTGTGAACCTTCTGAAGCAGCTTCAATTTGCTGATTGATCTCAGAGGCTTCTCGGCCCAAATTTCCGCGAAAATTGCGTAGATGAGAAGGAACCTGCCAAAAAATACTAGGATCTGGATGATGGATAACAGGTTCAACATTGCCCGCCATGCTACACCCATGATCTGCATGGTGTGATAAATCATCACGTTCCATCCCTTCCGCTTCAGATACTCAAGCCCTTCAGCCACGCCTGGACTAACAAGGTCGTGAAAGAGGATGAGTGCATCGTCTTCAGCAAACGGTTCACAAGCTTTAGCATCATTCAAGGGATGTGGAGACTCATGATCTCCATCAATAAAGATAAAAGCCCAGCGACGCTGCTCTTGTTCAGCCAATTCTTCGACTTTTCCAGGACTGTAACCAGGAATTAAACGCACAGAAGACAGAACACCCGCGCGTTTCAGAGAATCTCGCACACTTTGAAAGGATTCAGGTTGTTCCAAAATTGGATCAATCACATCCAATTCCACCCCTGCTAGAGCAACATGGCAAGCTGACCAACCCATCCAGCATCCAACTTCTAAGCCGCGTTTGCCCTTAAACATCAAGGCAGAATTGTAGATGATATGAGCCTCATCACGGTTGATAAAGCCGACATGAGGATAACGTTGATCAACATACCAGTGTGAGGAATCTCTCGTCTGAGAAAGGGCCAAGAGCATTCTAAGGGATTGCCAATCAACATTTCTGGAAAGCAACGGTCGGGCTTAATCTGCTGTAAACCAGGAGAAACATAGTCTCCTTCTGGAAAAGAGATAGGGGTTTCGCAAGAATCATAAATTACGTAAGCTTTGCCTCTTGAAGGCTGTGACACAAAGTTGAGTTTTGCCTCTACTGCTGAATCCTGATGTTGTGCTAAGTAATATTGTTCTTCGTCTTGCTTCATAGGAGAACTCGCTAATTTTTCAGGGACAGAGTGAATAGGAAATGGCTTTTCCTTCTTGTAAGCCTCAAGCAGCATTTCGCAGAACTGATTTATGCTCTCAATTCGCCATGGGTTCAAGCATTGTGTCACTGGGTCAACGTCACAGAAAACGGGAGTAATTTCCTGCCACTGAAGTGCGTGAGCGGTTGCAATGAAGGTAAAAGATGGCACAATCACCTCGCCCCTTAAATCCAGTGCTCTGGAGGCAATCTCTAGGGCCACAGTCGCATTACACATCGCAATACAATGCTTGACTCCAAGCAAATCAGCAATGCGTCGCTCTAGCTCCTGCACATAACAGCCATGATTAGATAGCCAGCGGCGATCTAACATATCAGCAATCCGCTGCAAAACCTGCTCTCGATTGCCAATGTTGGGGCGACCCACGTGAAGTTTTTCCTGAAAGGCAGACGCCCCGCCAAAGACAGCCAATTCACTCATCCGTTTTTTCATTGACAAACTCTTCTTTGGTTAGCGACTCTAAATGAACGGCAAATCTTTTGTTTTCCAGGAGAATCTCCAACCCAGAATATCCAGGAAAAGAAAGACAACGAATTAGCTTCATGAGGTCATGCCCGCTCATTTTACGCCAATCTGTCTCCTTTTTGAGGTGAAAAAACTCCTTCTTTGAATGGTAAGTTCCACCTTGGATTTGTGAAACAGCAGTAGGGTAATGACCGCTACTAATTTTCTCCCAATAGGTTTGAAAAAGCATCTTCTCAGCTTCTCTAACCCGATACCATAGAGAACCGCCTGTGTCGCTGTGATCGTAAACAACTTGGCTTTGAGCCACAATTGCTCCCTCGTCAATTCCGGCTGTAATTTCATGTAGGGTTGCTCCTGCCGGAGTTCCTTCCCAAAGTGCCCAAAAGACAGGATAATAGCCGCGTCCCCATGGAAGATATCCAGGATGCAAATTATACATCTTTTGATATTTACTAATTAGCGCTTCCCGCAGAATTCGTGGGTAATGCACCGAAAAGCCGATCGTTCCTGGAGAAAAATCAACTTCATTGGCATTTGTTAAATGAACCTGCAAGCCCCGATTTTGGGCAAGTTGGGCAATATTGGAATCTAGCGTAAGCACTTGGCAGATAGAATCAGTTGGAATTTGTTGCAGTACCCAGACTCCTAAGTCTCCACCGAGATATAAATCAACTGTTCGTGAGAAATGATCTGTCATGACTAGAATTAATGAGACACCACAACCTCTAACTTAAGAAATTTAGAGGAGCAGATTGGAAACTGCCCCCTACGATCCCCCCATCCTCCCCATCTCCCCCATGCTTCCCTTCCTCCGCCCCGCTCTGGCTCAACTCAACACCTACACCCCTCATCCAGGCGGCAGTTCAGCAGAACAGCTTCTCGATCGGCTGGATACAAATGAGAACCCTTACGACTTGCCCGCTGATTTGAAGCAGAAGCTCGCTTGGGCATATCAGCAGGAAATTGAGGCGAATCGCTATCCAGACGGCAGTTTGGCTAATCTCAAAACCGCAATTGCAGCGTATGTGAATCAGTCGGCAGGCGTAGATTTTGTCACGGCGGCTGATCTTTCGGTGGGGAATGGCTCGGATGAATTGATCCGCTCGCTGCTGATTGCGACCTGTGTGGGCGAAAATGGTTCAATTTTGGTGGCTCAGCCCACCTTTTCGATGTATGGCATTCTAGCCCAGACGCTTGGCATTCCGGTGGTGACGGTGCAGCGTTCGTCTAGCTTCGAGCTTGATTTGGCGGCGGCTCAGCAAGTTATCCAGCAGGCAACCCAGCAAACAGGCAATCCTCCGGTGCGGGTGGTGTTCATGGTGCATCCCAACTCGCCCACTGCCAACGCCCTGACTGCGGCGGAACTGGAGTGGCTGCGAACCTTGCCAGAGCAGATTTTAGTTGTGATTGACGAAGCTTATTTCGAGTTTAGTCGGGCGACGGTTTTAGCGGAATTGCAGCAGCGTCCGAACTGGGTGATTTTGCGAACTTTCTCGAAGGCGTTTCGGTTGGCGGCTCATCGGGTGGGCTATGCGGTCGCTCATCCCGAACTGGCGGCGGTTCTGGAAAAAGTGCGTCTGCCCTACAATTTGCCTGCCACAACTCAAACGGCGGCTCTAGTGGCGTTGGCATATCGCACTCAGCTTTTAGCTGTGATTCCGACACTGCTGGCAGAACGGGATCAGTTGTTTCAGGCTTTGAGCCAGATAGCGGAACTGCGCGTTTATCCCTCGGATGCCAACTTTCTGTTTGTGTTGCCGACTTCCACCACCGCAGCGAACTTGTTTGAACGCCTCAAGTCAGCAGGAACCCTCGTGCGGCACACCAGCGGCGGCTTACGGATTTCGGTCGGCACCCCGGAAGAAAATCAGCGCACCGTTGAGCGGTTACAGCAAATTTTATCGAGCCAATCGATCTAGGTAAACCGCGAGTTTGAGCCATCAACCGCTAAAATGAGGAGTGCACGATTTCCAGTCGATTGCGCTTATCCTTTGCTCTAATTCTCCTATGTCTGTTCGCGTTCGCCTTGCACCCAGCCCCACCGGAAAGCTCCACATTGGCACTGCCAGAACTGCCGTCTTTAACTGGCTGTTTGCGCGGCATCAGGGCGGTACGTTTGTGCTGCGAATTGAAGACACCGATCTAGAACGTTCGCGCTCTGAGTATACCCAGAATATCCTGGATGGCTTAACGTGGCTGGGGCTGACCTGGGATGAAGGGCCGTTTTATCAGAGCCAGCGGCTTGAACTCTATCAGCAGAAAGTGCAGGATTTGCTCGACCAAGGTTTGGCTTACCGCGCCTACGACACGCCAGAAGAACTCGACGCGATGCGGGAAGCCCAAAAAGCGAATAATCAAGCGCCTCGCTATGACAACCGCCACCGCGATTTGACTCCCGAACAGGAAGCCGCATTTTTGGCAGAAGGACGCAAGCCGGTGATCCGGTTCAAAATCGACAACGATCGAGAAATTGCTTGGAACGATTTGGTGCGCGGCACGGTGAGTTGGAAAGGGCGCGACTTAGGCGGCGACATGGTGATTGCTCGTGCTGCCGAATCCGATCAGGTCGGTCAACCGCTCTACAACTTTGTGGTGGTGGTTGATGATATCGATATGCAAATCAGCCATGTGATTCGCGGCGAAGACCACATCGGCAATACCCCGAAGCAGATTTTGCTCTACGAAGCGCTGGGGGCATCTGTACCGGAGTTCGGGCATACGCCGTTGATTTTGAACCAGGCAGGCGCAAAACTCTCGAAGCGAGATGGTGTCACTTCGATTTCAGATTTTCAAAACATGGGCTACACGGCTGAAGGGCTGGTCAACTACATGACGCTGCTGGGCTGGTCGCCGCCCGAAGGCATGAACGAGATTTTTAGCCTGGAGGAAGCCGCGCAACAGTTCGGGTTTGAGCGGGTTAACAAAGCCGGAGCCAAGTTTGATTGGGATAAGCTCAACTGGATTAATAGCCAATATTTGCATCACATGCCGATTGACCAACTCACCGATCGGTTGATTCCCGTTTGGCAAGCGGCTGGCTATGAGGTTGCCCCCACCGATCAAGCGTGGTTGGAACAGTTGACCGCGTTGGTGGCTCCTAGCCTCGCCCGACTCGAAGAAGCCGTGCCGATGACGCGCTATTTGTTTGTGGCAGATGTGGGTTTCACCGAGGCAGCCACCGCTCAGCTTCAGTTAGATAATGTGGCGACGGCGCTGCAAGGCATCATTACGGCTCTAGAAGCGACTCCTAGCCTGACTGCCGAAAACGTGCAGGACGTGATCCAGGCAGGCATGAAGGCGGCAAACGTCAAAAAAGGCGTGGTGATGAAGTCGCTGCGGGCGGCTCTCACAGGCGATCTGCAAGGGCCAGATCTGGTGCAGTCTTGGCTGCTGTTGAACCAACATCAGATGGATTTGCCGCGTTTACGGCAGGCGTTAGCCGTGGCAGAATCGAAGGCTTAGAGACAGGCGATCGAAGGGAATGCAAATCGGATGGGAAGGTCGATGATGAATCAAGGATTCGCTGTAATGCTCCTGAGTTTGGCATGGGTTGGAGTTAGTGTGCCGACGCTCGCGCAGTTTCCGCCGTTGCAGCCGCTGCCGTCTGATTCCCCGTCAGGCTCACCCTCCGACGCACCTTCAGAGGCTTCCGAGCTTGAATCCCAGCCGGAATTGCTTGAGTCGGAACCGCTTGATCTGGAAAGTACGCCACCTCGTCCTATCCCCTCTCCCATTCTCCCGTCCGTCACTTCACCCTCGCCCCTTCCTTCCCCACTGCCCACAGTCGCGCCTCGTCCCTTCCCAGCCTCGGCGGCAACAATTTTTGAAAATGTCACCCTTTCTCCGGCGTTTACTCCGGCTCCAGCAACGGTGCGTGGCATCAGCGGGGGCGAAGTTCCGGCGAACGAACTGGCCGGAAGAGCCGAAACGATTACTGGCGCTTGTGCTGGCTTCATCGATCAGCAGCCCGATCACCGCATGGTGCTGACGCAGTTTTTTAATTATCTCAGCCTGCAAATCCAGAGCACCGAAAACACAACGCTGGTGATACGCGGCCCTGGCGGAACCTGGTGCAACGACGACTATTCCGGCAAGAATCCGGGGATGTCCGGGCAGTGGCTATCGGGAACCTACGAGATTTGGATCGGCTCCTTTGAGCAAAACACCTATCACCCTTATGTGATTGAAATGACGGAACAGCAGTAATTTCACCGTGCCTCTCAAGCCTACGGCAACAGGAAGCCTGCCCCAGGTTTGTGGTTGCCGATATCTTTGCAGCCCACCCAAGCGGCTTCGGTCAATCCACTGCATCCGAATTGCTAGCTTGATCGCCCTCACCAACATATAAATCTTGGATTTTGAGTTTCCCCTCCTGCTGCAATCCATTGAAAGCTTCATGCAGCTTTGGTGAAAACTCACGAAAATCAATTCCTCGAAAATTTATTTCTTCCATCAAGTGTGTTTGTTTCTCCATCAGTTTAAAAACTGTTTCTTGTGCAGGTTTTTCATGTGATCCTCTAATGAATGCGGGAAGTGTTTCAAACCATAATTGCTGACTATACTCAAGTAACTGCTCTCTGCTCAAATGTCTCAAATAGGGCGTTTGAGAATATTGCTTTCTCCACATCTCGCTTCGTGGAATCATTTCAGGAGAATCAGTCTCTTGTTTTGAGAACTGAATATCCTTGAAATCCAAGTGAACTTCAACGAATGGCATATTATTAAATGAAGCCCATTTTCTCTGAAGCCAGTTCACATAATCGCTGGCTTCTTGATGGTTATGTGAGTAATCGCTCACAAGAACAATGCTTGGTAGAAGTTTTTGCCCTATCTCTGTTTTTATGATATGAATCGCACTAACAATCCAAACGACGGATATATGAGGATATCTTGCATCTCCCGATGATGACTTCTTGTTAAGTAATTGGTGAACTCTATGAGCTATTAGGTCAGGCGATAGAATTTCAACAAAATCATTGAGAATTATTAACATACCTTGAGAGTCACTAATTTCAAAACCTTCTTCGTTTCCCTGATTTTGTCTATTGGCTCTTTCTACACTATCTTCAAGTGCAGATGTTATTGAATAAAATATTTCCTCATTAATACTCTCTCCATCGGGTAAATGTTTCAATATTTTGTCTAAACTCCATTGACAAAAGAAAACTGGATATTCGGGTCTATCTTTATGCTTACCTAAGATCTCTTGAGCTTTGGGTTCCATATTTTTCTTGATAGACTTCATTTCTCCAATAAATTGTCTTTCAAAAAAGAAGAAATCGGGTTTCTTAGAACGTTTCTTGCTCTTGGCTTAACTTCAACTCGTCAACAATCTCAGCACTTTGCAGATTGCGTACAAACTCTGTGAATCTTTCCTCAAGTGTCATGGTTGAATTTCCATGAGATGTTTCACCAGTATATAAATTTTAAACAAAATTATTTCTCACTGCCTTTGTAACACTGTTGACAAACTTGAGCTATTCTCATGTGAATTGTTAAGCAGAGCAGATGGCTGTAAGAACGAGTGCAAGATCTAGTTAGAGAGCAAGCTAACAAACAAACTAGCCATCTAAGGTAGCAAAAACCCCGCTCCGGGTCGGCGAATCATGTAGCGGGACGTGTTTTCTGCCGGAGAGCGATACAAAATCAAACCGTTGCGGTTAGGCAGCAAATAAAAGTAATACACCGCCTGAGCATAGGACAACTGCTGTTCACGCGGAACGCCTGCATTTTCGGGAAAGTAGCCGCCTCGCGTCACAATCGTGTAGCCGTCCAAAATGTTGGCTGCCGTATCGTAAACCAACGGAAAGTCGCCAGAGAAATTCGGATCAGTTTCCAAATCTGCCAAAACTCCGGTCGAAAGGGTGGCATCAGATTCGGTAGCCCAGTCTTCAAAGCGGCTGATCGGCAACACACCACTGCGAATCTCAGACTGAGCGACGGCAACTTGTCCCGATAGCAGGACGCCGGACAAAAGGGAAGGGATGAGGGCGAAGAATGCAAACCGCACAGAACAAAACTCCTTAATTCAGCACTACAGCCTTTTTCAATCTAGTCAGGTACAGTAACAGCAATGAGTGAACCAGCCTTGCAGATCAGCGGTTGAGACTTGAGCGAATGCTTGCTCAATCGCTTTAACCAAAGCCGGATACGTTCTAGCACTCAACGAACGCAACAAAATTTTGATCTTTGACCAGCAATTCTCAATCGGGGAGAACTCCGGGGAGTAAGGCGGTAAGAAGATAACCCTTGCGCCTGCTTGTTGAATTAATTCAATTACCGGATTGCCCTTGTGAATCGAGCAGTTATCCAGAATCACACAAGCCCCTTTCCACAGCTTGGGCACGAGTTTTTGGGCAATGAAGGCTTCAAACAACAGACCATCTACAGCACCGAGCAGGGGCATTTGAGCAATCACCTCCGAGAGTCCAATGGCTCCGATCATCGAGACGTTTTTACCTCGTTGTTGCGGACGTTTTCCATGTGCCCTTTGCCCTTTGCGAGATCGTGCCCTAGTGCGCGCCATTGCCAGATTCACCCCTGCCTCGTCAATAAAGATTAAATCTTTTGCCAATATTCCTCGCACCAATTGCCAGAACTCAACCCGTTGCTGTTGCACTCGTTCAGTTTCCTTTTCGCTGGCGTGAAACGTTTTTTTTGACGCTTAAGTTCAGCTTGACCAGCATCCGATGAATGGTCGTACTACTGACGCTGACACCGGTCTTTTGAGCTAAACGATCCCGCAGTTCCTGGAGCGTCGCGTCGTTTTGTGCCTCGACGAGTTGTTCTAGAACGCTTATCTGCTCAACATTCAGCTTCGTCGGTGTCTGTTGGGTACGAACTTTAGGTTGGACACTGCCGGTCTCTCGGTACCGTTTGAGCAACGTTTCCACAAAACTGACGGCGACTTGAAATTGGAGCGCGAGTTCGCGCTGGGAAATGTTACCCTCCTCATATCGGTTGACGATTTTTTGACGCAGGTCGGACGAGTAAGCTTTCATGACAGGCAGATTGAACATGACATTTTCACTACTCTAGCTTGTACCTCACTTGCCTGAAAAAAGCTATATTGAGCCGCCGGAGTTCTTCGCCCACAAATCCTCTTAAAATTCATACTTGGTAAAGCAGTCTTTCCTTTATAGCACTCTCATTAAGCCGTCTAACAACCGACCACTCATGGATGCCGCGCCCTAGGCTAGTCGCACATTAACTTTAGTCGCACATTAACGATTCACGAGTGCTGCGTCCGGTGATTGGGTTGACCCCTTGCGCCACTCGACACAGCATTTCTTGCGTATCGTCTCGGATTAAAACATCGGTGAAGTCGGCTCCGTCGATTGTGGCTCCGTTAAACGCAGCATTGAAGGCAAAAGCTCCTTCTAAAACGGCATTTTTGAGGTTGGCGTTGACGAGCCGAGCCGAATCCAATGTGGCAAAGCTAAGGTTCGCTGATTCTAGCGTCGCATCTTCCAAATTTGCGCCAAAAAAGCTGACTCCCTGCAACTCGGAACTGCTGAGATTTGCGCCTCGGAGATTGGCTTTTGTGAAGCTGGCATCGGTTAACACTTTGCCAGAAAAATCTGCGTTGACTAAGAAAGCTCGATTAAAATCTTCGGCGGCGGCTGGTCGCGCTAGTCCGTTTAGCCCCATCAGCGCCACGATAACAACGAAAAGCATTTGTAAAGCTAATTTTAGGCAAATTCTGCCTCTGGGCCGCGATTGGTGCTGCGAAATGGGGGTTGATCCTCTGCTAGTCATTTCTACTCAAGTCATACCATTTTGGATTTTGGATTTGCGTTCGCGCAGCGTTGCGCTAGCAACTTTTGGATTTTGGAGGCTTTGCGTAGCAATGGTTTTTGTTTGCGAACTGCTGCGCCCTCTGTTTAAATCGGTGTCACAATCCTATTTCTTTTTTGATCCTACTCTGAAGTGGGTCGAGGAAATGGTTGAGAACATGAGCCGAGTGCCGGCAGGGACTTTATGCCACTTTTCTGTGCCACTTTTTTATCTCACTCCATCTGCGCCGTGATCTTGGCCATTATCTTGCACCATCACCCTGCGCCATGACCTGCACTGCCTTTGGGTACTCTAGAGGCTGTTGTTCTTTGGTTAGCCTTGTGTCATCTTCGCAGTCTGATTCGGCTCAGCCGCGCCGCCCAAAGTCGGCTCAAGCCGCAGAGATGGGTCAATTAGCAGAAAACTTTGTCGCGCAGTGGCTGACAGAGCAAGGCTGGCAGGTCATTGAGCAACGCTGGCATTGCCGCTGGGGTGAACTGGATCTGGTCATGCTGTCGCTTGCTTCAGGATTAGCCAATTCAGAACTGGCATTTGTTGAAGTGAAAGCTCGCAGCAAAGGCAACTGGGATGGCGACGGGTTGCTAGCAATGACGGTAACTAAACGAGAGAAGCTGGTGCGGGCGGCGCAGGCTTTTCTGTCGGCTCACCCACAATGGGCGAACTTACCTTGCCGATTTGATGTTGCGCTTGTCCATGCTCGATCTTGTCCGCCTACTGTCCCTGTGAGCCTAAACTTGAGTCTAAACCTGAGTTCAAACCTGATTCAGCTAGGGCAGCCTGTGGCAGTAGGAGCTTACCATCTGACGTTACAGCACTACATTCCTGGTGCTTTTGATTAGTATTTGATTAGTAATAAAAAATCCAATGAGAAAAGGGCGCATAATTCGCGCCCTCCGTTCACCACCCAAACTTGAATGACTTGAATCGGTTTACTGTGAATCTCCAAACTGGCACCGAATCTCAAGCTGACTCTCTTCGACAGGTTGAGCCAATCACAGCCCAGTCTGCCACACCCGATTCAACCTCCTCTATCTAAAACTAAACGCCTATGCCAAGGTTTCAGGGCAATAGCCTAACCCCTGCACAAACTGCCGACGGAACTCCTCGATTTCGGTGCGATCGGGCATTCCGTGAGAGACCACCGCGACCTGATAGCGGCGCATGACTTCCACCGGAGACTGTCCAGTTTCTAAGCCCCAGAGTGCCATTTGAACTCGAATCTCAGGCTCGTAGGGAATGCCTAGCTCATTCAAAAACGCTCGGAAGTCTTTATCTTCCTGTGGATCAAGAGCGCGGAAAAGCTTGACCTTGACTACCCAACCGTCAATTTGATGAATGACTGTGACAAAGCGAACTGGAAGCCAGGGCATTGCATGGAAGTGCTCAACAATCCTCAGCGTCAGGCTGGCATTCGCGAGGTAATACAAATACTCCATCAGGAACCATCACTGGCAAATGCTACTCTTTTATTGTCATCAAGACTCGCTGAATTCACTAGGGGAGAAGCCCGCGACCTGATATGGGGAATTCCACCCAATTTGCGTAAACCTGTCAGTAGCTTTAAGGTGATGAAGGAGACCGCTTAAATTTTTCAGTTTACATGACCACTTTTCATCCTCATCCAACCGAAAGTCCAACCGATTCTCTGCCTTCAGCAATCGCACCAGATTTTGAACTATTGTCAGAGCCTAGCTCGACACCGCATCCTGACTGCACTCTAGAGGCTTACGATTACCATCTGCCCGATGAGCAGATTGCCCAGAATCCAGTCGTGCCTAGAGATACATCCCGCCTGCTGGTTGTCGATGCTGCCCCCACCTATCAGCATCGAATTTTTCGAGAGTTGCCCAATTTGCTACAACCCGGCGATTTACTGGTGCTGAATAATACCCGCGTTATTCCGGCTCGGCTGTATGGGCGCAAAACCAACGGCACGCCGATCGAAGTTTTGCTGCTGGAAGAACAAATTCCAGGCTGGTGGTTGGCGCTTGTGAAGCCTGGCAAACGCTTGCAGCCTGGAGCCAAAATTGAGTTTGGCAGCGATGCCGATGGTCAGCCCGAACTGACGGCGATTGTGATGTCAGTTGACGAAAGCACCGGCGGACGGTTGCTGCAATTTTCCCCTCCCGCCGGGCAAACCGTTTTGTCGATGCTGGCTCACCTGGGTAAAACGCCTCTGCCGCCCTACATCACTGAGTCTCAAGCCGATCCAGAGCAATATCAAACCGTCTATGCCAAACATCCTGGCTCAGCCGCCGCCCCCACCGCAGGGCTACACTTTACGCCCGAACTGCTGGATCGCTTGGCTGAAAAAGGCATTGAGCAAACCTTTGTGACGCTGCATGTGGGGGTGGGAACGTTTCGCCCCGTCGAAGCCGCAGACATTACCGAGCACCAAATGCACGCCGAATGGATTGAGGTCTCCCCGGAAACGGTTGCCAAAATTCAGGAAACGAAAGCGCGCGGCGGTCGGGTGATTGCAGTGGGAACGACATCGGTGCGCTCGTTGGAAGGAGCGGCTCAGCTTGGCGAATTGCGTCCTTACTGCGGCAAAACCAATTTGTTTATCTATCCCGGCTATCGGTGGAATGTAATCGACGGGCTGATCACCAACTTCCATTTGCCCAAATCGAGTCTGCTGATGCTGGTGAGTGCGTTGATTGGTCGAGAACGCCTGCTAGAACTCTACCAAACCGCGATTGAGGAACAGTATCGCTTCTACTCATTTGGCGATGCGATGCTGGTGCTACCGGAGGCAAAACAGAATTCCTGAGCTTGCCCCATCCCTGCCCTGTTAAAGCGCTGCCCTGTCAAAGTCACGACAAAGCCCTGACAAGGCTATGATGTTTTGTTGGTGTGGTTGGCTTGAAAAGGATGGCAACAAAACTGAGTCGCTCGCTCGCAATTCTGATGATGGCTGGGTTCCTGCTGCCCAAAGTGGCATGGGGGCAGATTCAGCCTAGCAATCCGGGAATTGATCAAACCGTTGAATGTGACCTGCTGATTGCTGGAGGTGGGCTGGCGGGAGCCGCAACGGCCTACGAAAGTTTGCTGACAGGGCGCACGGTTTGCCTGACGGAAATTACCGATTGGGTTGGGGGACAAATTTCCTCTCAAGGCACTTCTGCCCTGGATGAACGCACCACCCAGCGAGAGCGAGATTTCTTTCCGAAGGGCTACATTGAGTTCACAAAACGGCTACGCGAATCCTATCAGCAAGAAGATCCGGGCGACTGTTGGGTGAGCGTGTTCTGCTTTTTGCCGAGCGACGGCCATGCGATCTTGTTTGACATGCTGAAAGACGCAGAACGGCAGGGCGACGGTACGCTGAAATGGTTTCCCAACACGGTAGTCAAAGACCTGAGTTTAGACGCTTCTGAGACCCAAATTCAGACCGTAACTGCCATCCAGCACCAGCCTGCTCCCGGTGCGCCGCCGCTCAACACTGAGCCACTGTCTCAAACGATTGAAGATGCCTATCGGTATGAGGAGAGCGAGCGCTTCACGAAAACGGTGATTCAGTTTGTGCCATCGGGATCAGAGCCAGCCGCTGCGCCCAATTGGTATGTCATCGACGCTACCGAAACTGGTGAACTGGTGGCTCTAGCCGATGTGCCTTACCGAGTCGGCATTGATCCGCTGACGCACTACGATCCTTCTTCTGCCAGCGCTGAGGGCGATCCTTACTGTACGCAAGGCTACACCTACACATTTGCGATGGAGGCTACCGCCGAGCCGCAAATCCAGACCATGCCAGACTATTACCCGCAGTATGCCCCTTATTACAGCTACGAGCGGGAAAACCTGGCTAGCTTCGATATTCTATTTACCTATCGCCGCATTTTTAGTCCAGAGCCGCGCCCCGAACAATTGGTGTTTGGTGTATCCCTTCCCCATCCCGGCGACATTTCCATGCAGAACTGGACGTGGGGCAACGATTACCGTCCGGGTACAGCCGTGGATAACTTGATTTTGACGCCCGATCAGCTTCAGCAAACCGGGCAATTGGAACCGAACGGTTGGATGGGCGGCTTGCGGGTCGAGAGCTTGCGACGCGCAGAAGAATCGGCTTTGGGATTTTATTACTGGCTGGTGGCAGGCACGACCGATTCGCAGTTGGGCGATGGTGTGAAAAACCAATATCTCAATAACCGCTTGCTTACTGGGCTGGATTCGCCGATGGGGACGGCTCACGGTTTGTCGAAGTATCCCTACATGCGAGAAGTGCGGCGGATCATCGGACGACCCAGCCGGGGCTATGGGGCTGGCTTCACGATTGGCGAAACGGATGTGACTCGCAGCGATTTCACTGACGAATATTATCAAAGCCTTGCACCGGAAACCTACCGGAATTTAGGCGTCTCTCTCAGCGGTTTAGATGCCATTGCCCGCATTCGCAGCGATGAACGACCTGACCCTGTGCGTCTCAGAACCGCTCGCGGATTATCCGACTCAGTGGCATCGGTCACTACAATATCGACTTCCATCCCTGCATGGCGCTTAGCCCTCCGGAAGCCCCTGGTAACTATGAGTATCCGGGGGTGCGGCAAGGGCAAGGCGAAACCTATCCGTTTCAAATTCCGCTGCGGGCGATGATTCCCCAACGCATCGACAATTTTTTAATTGCCGGAAAAAGCATTGCCACCAGTCAAATCGCTGCCGCTGCCTATCGGGTGCATTCGTTTGAGTGGTCTGCCGGAGCCGCTGCCGGAATTCTGGTCGATTTTGCCCTTAATCGAGGTATTGCCCCCTATGAACTGGTGGATGACCTGCCTCGTGTTGACCCAGAACTGGAAGCCCTCCAGCGCTCAATTCGGGCTCAAGGCAACCCGATCGCCTTTCCTGACACCTCTATCTTCAACCTAGACTGGGAAGACTGGCGGTAATTAGGCGTCGAACGTCTCTCAGGATCGGGGATTGAATCAATCCGTCAACTGGATGGGCGGGTTGAGTAAATCAATGGGCAGCCGGCAATCGATCTGACCGCAAAACCTGCCCTACCCACGATCGAACGGGTTTCATTCCCATTCCTTCGTTTTGCTCCGCTTTCAATTGATCACATGACTATTGCCAGAGTCAGTGGGTACATCCTCCAACAGCAAAGGCAGGGCTGGCTCGTCTGGTCGTTTGCGTAAGTTCTCGAAGAAGCCCTTCACGCGATCGAGGGCGCTCATCATATCAGGAATTTCGGGTGACTGAAATGAAAACTCAGGCGATGACGGCACAGGAGCCACGTCTTCTAGAGGAGAAGCAGTTGGTGTAAGGGGTGATTCTAACGGTTGGAGCAACGAGTTGAACGAGGGCGGCGACGCCGGAGACAAGTCTTCGAGCGACTGCACTGGCTCAGTAGTTTCTAGCTGCTCTGGAAGCGGAATGGCTTCAGGTTGTTCTAGGGAATTAGATTGAAAAATTTGCTCTAACCTGGATTTCACTGCCTCCAAAGAGTCTGGTTCGGTGACAGGCAAGGTTTTGTCAGAAATCGGCTCACGGCTCAACTCAGGCATGTCTGGTTCTATGGGCGGCTTTGATTCGAGTTGCTGAGGCTCAACCGGATGCGTTACAGGTTTTACCTCAACAGGCGCGGCATTTCCTTCAGGAGCAATAATGATCTGAAACGGCGAAGCCTCCGGATTTACTTTGGCTGGAGCCACGATGGGCGCAAGCGGGGCTGACGGCTCTTCCTCTGCTTCTACAAACTCCTCGAAATCTGCGTCTGCTGGCTGCTCTGATTCAGGTTCAACTTCAGGTGCAGTAAATTCCGGCTCAGGGGCATCAGGAATCACTTTCAGCGGCTCCTTCTCCACAGGCGCAATCACTTCCGGCGGCATCTCCTCCGGTACAGGCTCTTGCATCAGGTCGGGTTCTAACAGATCAGGTTCTGAGATGACTTCTGGCTCTGGTTCTGATGCAGGCGGCACATAGTTTGGATCAACGATTTTTCGCACAGCTTCGGCAGTTAGTTCGCCACGGGTGATGCGGGCGAGCGTATCGTTGCCACCCGGTTCGTAGGTCATTAGCTGCACCACATTGTTGAAGGTGTTCGCTAAGGGTTCGCCTTTATCATCTAACAACTCAAGCTGTACCCAGTTTCGACCGGGCTTCAAACCCTTGAGATAAATCGGCTCCCAGCGATCAAATGTAAAGCTTTCGCCGTTAATTGTGCAGCGCACCTGCCAATCGGGAATTGCGTCTTCCGAGTCCTCTTGCGCGACTAAATGTAACGGAGCGTTGGTGAGGTAAAAGTCTAGTAAAACTGGTTCTGCGCCAATTGTGCCTTGAGGGGCGTTGTAGGTGAGCAGCGGTTGAGTCGGATCGGGCTGGTTCTCGGCAGTTTTAGCGAAGACATGAAAGGTCGTTTGGGCAAATGCGCCGTCATTTTTGAAGCTTTCGTGCCACGGCCGCACGGCAAACACCCGCAGTGTATGAGTTCCGGGTGTGAGATCGCTGAGGGTTAACGGTTCGTCAGCATCGTAAACTTGCGTGTAGGGCTGGTTGTCGAGCACCACTTGCAGGTAGGGCCCTAGCTCGAACTCTTCATCCTTATATAGGGGCAAATCCCTGATTTGCAGTTTTACGCTCACCTCGGTGTCGTCTACCACCTGATTTAAGCGGGGGCTTAAAACCTGCACTTGAGGTTGGTATCCTTCTAGCGCTGGCTTGAGATTTTGGATCACAAAGGGTGGGGAAACTTCAGCTAGTTTGCTGCGAGCCGCTTTCGGCAATCTACTAGCAATACCGTTACCATCGGGCGGTTTGCTACAGCTTGCGATACTCCACCCCAACAGAGCCACTAATAAAAGTATGAATAGCTGTTTCGGTCGCTTTTGCTGCCATTTTTGCTGCCAGTTCATCCCCAACACGTTACACACTCCTGGGTTAGTGTCTACTCAACCGTTAAAAATCTGCTCCTAGGGCACTATATCGGATTCCAGCCCGGATCGCTGCATTGATTCAGTTTCATCAGTCGCTTGTTCAACAAATTTTGTCGCTTAGACAAAGTCGTTTGAATAAGTGATGGGATTCCAATGTCCCAGTCTCGACACTTCGATATACATCCGAAATTTAAGTTTTATTAAATTTATTGGACATGAATAAATGAATGCTTAGTTTAGAGATTTTTCTATGAAAGCAAGAAACCATTGCGATTTGTAAATGATCCTCAATGATTTGCATGGTTTTTTCTAATCATGTGCTTGAAAAGCTGTCCCATCAAGCTTTTCTCACTTTAATTATTGTTAACCTCGTTAAAGAATGCTGCAAATACAGTTCTATAATGCTCGGAGTACCTCACCAAGCTGAACAGATTGTTCTAGCTCAGGCTAGTCGGTCGTTTTAGTAATTTCCTTGGGGCACGATCGGATGAAATTTGGGTTATTTAGACGCTCCTAATCTAAGCTCCATCCGTCTCGTTATGGTCAGTTATATCTATATGGCTGACGTGCTTTGAGGGATTGCTCGCTTGTTGAATACTCGTTTCCTTGTCTAGAGAGAGGAGAGTCTCTAATGACAACTACCCCACGGGAGCGAGACGCAAAAAAGGTGAAAGTGGTTGTTGATAAAGACCCCGTTCCTACTTCATTTGAGAAGTGGGCACAGCCCGGTCACTTTGACCGGACGCTGGCAAAAGGGCCGAAAACGACGACCTGGATCTGGAACCTTCATGCTGACGCTCACGATTTTGATAGTCATACCAGTGACCTAGAAGATATATCCCGTAAGATCTTCAGCGCTCACTTCGGTCACTTAGCCGTTGTTTTTGTCTGGCTAAGCGGCATGTATTTTCACGGCGCTAAGTTTTCAAACTACGAAGCTTGGCTGTCAGACCCCTTGCACATCAAACCGAGTGCTCAGGTGGTCTGGCCAATCGTTGGACAAGAAATTCTGAATGGCGATGTGGGCGGTGGCTTCCACGGCATCCAAATCACCTCCGGTTTCTTCCAGCTTTGGCGAGCTTCCGGTATTACAAATGAATTCCAACTTTACTGCACAGCGATTGGTGGCTTGGTTATGGCTGCCCTGATGTTGTTTGCAGGCTGGTTCCACTACCACAAACGCGCTCCTAAGCTGGAGTGGTTCCAGAATGTGGAATCGATGATGAACCACCATTGGCAGGTTTGCTGGGTCTGGGTTCCCTGTCTTGGGCAGGCCACCAGATTCACGTTGCGCTGCCCATTAATAAAATGCTGGATGCAGGCGTCGCTGTGAAGGACATTCCTTTGCCGCACGAATTCATCCTAAATCGTGAGTTAATGTCGGATCTCTATCCCAGCTTTGCGCAGGGCTTAACCCCCTTCTTTACGCTGAACTGGGGTGAGTATGCAGACTTCCTGACCTTCAAAGGTGGCTTGAACCCGGTGACAGGCGGCCTCTGGCTGTCGGATACGGCTCACCACCACCTGGCGATCGCTGTCCTGTTCCTGATTGCGGGTCATATGTACCGCACTAACTGGGGCATCGGTCACAGCATGAAGGAAATTCTGGAAGCTCACAAAGGCCCCTTTACTGGCGAAGGTCATAAGGGACTGTATGAGATTCTGACAACTTCTTGGCACGCCCAATTGGCGATTAACCTGGCTCTGTTGGGTTCGTTGACCATCATCGTGGCGCAGCACATGTACGCGATGCCGCCTTACCCTTATCTGGCAACAGATTACGCGACCCAGCTATCAATCTTCACTCACCATATGTGGATTGGCGGCTTCCTGATCGTCGGGGCGGGGGCACATGGCGCGATCTTCATGGTGCGGGATTACGATC
Organism: Cyanobacteria bacterium RM1_2_2; assembly: GCA_012033495.1. Classification (GTDB taxonomy): domain Bacteria; phylum Cyanobacteriota; class Cyanobacteriia; order Elainellales; family Elainellaceae; genus Elainella. Next base: position 18,224 of record JAAUQT010000106.1, read on the forward strand.
CAGCTAAGAACGTTAACAACCTACTTGACCGAATGATCCGTCACCGTGATGCGATCATCTCTCACCTCAACTGGGTGTGTATTTTCCTCGGCTTCCATAGCTTCGGGCTATACATCCACAACGACACCATGCGGGCACTGGGCCGTCCTCAAGACATGTTCTCGGATACGGCAATCCAGCTTCAGCCGGTGTTTGCTCAATGGATTCAAAACATCCACACGCTGGCTCCTGGTAACACGGCTCCTAACGCAATTGAACCTGTGAGCTATGTGTTTGGCGGTGGCATTGTTGCCGTTGGCGGCAAGGTTGCCATGATGCCGATGGCTTTAGGCACGGCGGACTTCATGGTGCACCACATCCACGCTTTCACGATCCATGTGACGGTGTTGATTCTGCTCAAGGGTGTGCTCTATGCCCGTAGCTCGCGTCTGATTCCAGATAAGGCAAACTTGGGCTTCCGCTTCCCTTGCGATGGTCCCGGTCGGGGCGGCACCTGCCAGGTTTCTGGCTGGGATCACGTTTTCCTCGGTCTGTTCTGGATGTACAACGCTCTCTCGGTGGCGATTTCCACTTTAGCTGGAAGATGCAGTCGGATGTGTGGGGTACGGTTGGCGCAGATGGCTCGGTGTCTCACATTACGGGCGGTAACTTTGCTCAAAGTGCGATCAC
>JAAUQT010000107.1 GCA_012033495.1 Cyanobacteria bacterium RM1_2_2
CGATCCCCTCCAGTCCCCCTTATTAAGGGGGATGCCGGAGGCGAGGGATCTGATCTGACAGGTTCACAAATCAAATTGGTATAAATTTACAAAACCTGAATTTACAAACCTAAAATTCAATCCGCTAGGTTTCCCATGCCTTCGTCTCTAATTTTGCGGGAAGGCCAAACAATCCAAGAGAAACTGCACAGAGCACCTACCGAAACTGGATGGAAGTTCCCCTTTTGCTACAGAGGATGGAGGGGATCAGATCGGGGCTTGAATTCACACGGCAAGATGGGTGTACACGGTGGCTTTAGCGACTTCATGACAACAGCCAGTAACCTCATGTCAAAGCCTGTAACCGAAGCAGTACAACGTTCCCGTTCACGCGCCGCTAGTAACCTCTCCGACTCAACGAACAGACTTGATACGGTCGGTGTGCAAGCGGATTGTTGGACTGCTAGCAGCTTAGACACCTAGAAATGTTCTACACAAGCCTGCTAGAAGCATAGGTAAAGGCATTTCATCGCTCTGAATTGCGGCTTTGAAATTCGGACGCGCTTTCAGACGCTGGAAATATGCAGCTAAAGCAGGGCAATTACCTTCCGCCCATAGATCACCAAATTTTAATTCCTCTAACCGATTGAGAACTGCTGTCCACACAACATCCGCTAAAGAATAAGCCGTCCCACATAGCCATTCTGTCTGGATTAGTTGTGTTTCCAATTGAGTTAACATTGGCTCAATTTTTCTGTTAATGCTGGCGATCACTTGGCGATCCTGAATAGTAGAACTCCACTGCTTTACGTCCTTTAACTTTGCTTTATAGGATGCTAGGAATTCAGGGTGTGCCTGCATGAGTTGAGGCAATAGTTTCTGTTTGATTTGAACGGATCGTCTCAAGATCCATCCTTCCAATCCTTGATAGTTGCCGTACATCACCTCTCGCATCGGAAATTGGTTTTGCAGCGTCATCCATCTCTGCATAAGTTCTTGTAGCTCCGGTGCAGTAGGAGTCAAGGGAGGATGGGGAAATGTTTCATCGAGATATTGGATAATTCTGATTGAATCGGTAATCACCCGTTCATCATGAACGAGGGTTGGCACAACACCTTTTGGGTTCAACGCTAGGTAACTGGGATTCAAATTCTCAAAGGTCAGCAGGTTCAATAAATGCCCCTTCCAGTCAAGCTGTTTTTCAGCTAACACCAGCTTTACTTTTTGAGAACAGAGCGACTCCGAAGCGTAGTAGAGTTGCAGCATTATTTACTTCTCCTGATTAAGTGCGTGACATTATGACGATCCCGACAGTGATTACAGCAGATGCAAACCATTGACTGCCCGTGAGATGCTCACCGAAAAAGGCGTAAGCCAAAATCGCAGTTGCCGCGATCCGAATGCCTGAGACCACTGGAACAGCTAAGGATACAGGTAACTGTTGTAGTGTTTGAGTAAATAGGACTAAATCAAAGACATAACAAGCGATCGCACCTAAAAAACCAGGGCGAAGTTGCGATCGTTTGTATCCCAGGATGAGATGCCGCCAAGGTTGCTTGTTTGAGCAAAAGATTTCCTGCACAAGTACCAGCAGCAGAAAGCCCCCAGTAACATCCAGGCATACCAGATTGAATGCGTCATATCCATTTCTCCTAATGCTGAATTCTGGCAGTCTCACTTAATTATGACAACAGTTGTTATGTATTTTTCAGCATAACAACTGTTGTGATACAATGTCAATTACCGTGTTTTAGAGTGGGGCAAACCCAGAGAGCTATGAGTTATGACGAGCGCCGGATAGAAGTGACGGAAGCGACATGGCGAGTGATTATTCGCGAAGGATTGGATCGTGCGAGTATGCGGGCAATCGCGCAAGAGCTTGGTTCCTCGACCGGAGTGGTGACTCACTACTTCCGAAATAAAGATGAACTTACCCTCTTTGCCTTAGAACAAGTGTTTGGCAAACTCTTCACAGATATGAAAGCAGCTACTCAAGGACAGCAGGGAATTTATCGGCTAGAACAGATGTTGCTTTCGGCTCTACCGCTTGAAGCCAACGGTATACCTGGCTGGCAAGTTTGGGTCGCATTTTTAGGCTATGCGATCGGACGTGAACCCCTGATCCAGGAACACCAAAAACGCTATGACTCTTTACGGCAGTTGATTTGTCAAGAACTAGCTGACTTGCAGGCAGCGAAGCTAATTCGCAACGATCTGGATTTGACACTAGAAGCCCATGCGCTGATCGCTTTAGTAGATGGTATCGGTACTGGAGTGGTGATTAACCCGAAGCAGTTCAGTGCGGAACAACAACGATATCTTGTGCAGCGACATATCAAAACTTTAGTGACAGAATTTTGAATACCGACGAATTAATTCAAGCGACTGTCAACAAGACAAAACAAAGCAGCCCAACAAGCAATTGTGCAACTTGCTACCGTAGAGATAGCAACATCAGGTTAGATAATTGTTTTGTGGCACGTTTGATATTTTGGATTTGAGATTTTCTGCTGCCCAACCATTCAGCCTTGCTTGACATCACGATATGGGCATCACGATATGGGCGTCACGATATCGGCGTCACGGCATGAAAGAGCACAGTCACAGAGAAAATGAGCCTGCGAAATCGCAAATCCAAAATCGCAAATCCAAAATCGCCATTGTCCTGCTGCCTGAGTGAGGTGAAAAGAAAAGAATGTTAGAGACTTACCGTAAACATGTTGCAGAGCGGGCAGCGCTAGGAATTCCGCCTTTGCCTCTGTCGGCTGAACAAACCTCAGAACTGTGTGAATTGCTGAAACAGCCTCCGGCAGGCGAGGAAGAAACTTTACTAGAATTGCTGCGTGACCGAGTGCCGCCGGGAGTGGATCAAGCTGCCTATGTGAAAGCGGGCTTTCTGACGGGCATTGCCAAAGGGAATATTACGAGTCCGCTGGTTTCTCCCAAATATGCCGTTGAGCTTTTGGGCACGATGATGGGCGGCTATAACGTCCATTCGTTGATTGATTTGCTGCAAGTCGAATCTGCCGAAATTGCCGCCAATGCAACCGCAGCCCTCAGCAAAACCCTGCTCGTCTATGATGCCTTTCATGATGTGCAGGAGTTGGCAGAAAATGGTAATCCTTATGCCAAGCAGGTGATGGACGCTTGGGCAAATGCCGCATGGTTCACCAACCGCCTCCAACTGCCCGACTCGATTACGGTGACGGTGTTTAAAGTTCCGGGCGAAACCAACACTGATGATCTGTCTCCGGCTCCTCATGCCACCACCCGCCCCGACATTCCGCTGCACGCGCTGGTGATGTTGGAATCGCGGCAGCCTGGCAGTTTGGAAACCATCGTAAACCTGAAGCAAAAAGGGCATCCGGTGGCCTATGTCGGCGATGTAGTGGGAACCGGATCTTCGCGCAAATCCGCAATTAACTCAGTGCTGTGGCACATTGGCGACGATATTCCGTTTGTGCCCAACAAGCGATCGGGCGGCTACATTCTGGGCAGCAAAATTGCCCCGATTTTCTTCAACACTGCCGAAGATTCGGGCGCTCTGCCGATCGAGTGCGATGTCACCCAGATGGAAACAGGCGACGTAATCACGATTCACCCCTACAAAGGCGAAATTACAAATGCCGCAGGGGAAGTCATTTCTACCTTCAGCCTCAAACCCGACACGATTCTGGACGAAGTGCGGGCCGGCGGCCGAATTCCGCTATTGATTGGGCGCACCCTGACTGACAAAACCCGCACAGCAATGGGCTTGGAGCCGAGTCCGCTGTTTATTCGCCCCAAACTGCCTGCCGATACGGGTAAGGGCTACACGCTGGCGCAAAAAATGGTCGGCAAAGCCTGTGGATTGCCCGGAGTGCGGCCGGGAACTTCCTGCGAACCGCTGATGACGACCGTGGGTTCCCAAGACACCACCGGCCCGATGACCCGCGATGAGCTAAAAGAGCTTGCCTGCCTCGGCTTCAGCGCTGATTTGGTGATGCAGAGCTTTTGCCACACGGCTGCCTACCCCAAACCCGTAGACATCAAGACCCATCACGATCTACCCGATTTCATTAACTCGCGCGGCGGCGTTTCCCTGCGCCCGGGCGACGGCATTATTCACTCGTGGCTGAACCGAATGCTGATGCCCGATACGGTCGGGACGGGCGGCGACTCTCATACCCGATTCCCGCTGGGGATTTCCTTCCCGGCTGGCTCAGGCTTGGTGGCGTTTGCAGCGGCGTTGGGCGTGATGCCGTTGGATATGCCGGAATCGGTGCTGGTGAAGTTTACCGGCAAATTGCAGCCCGGTGTGACTTTGCGCGATATTGTCAACGCGATTCCCTATGCGGCGATGCAGCGCGGCTTGCTGACGGTCGAGAAGCAAAACAAAAAGAATGTCTTCTCTGGGCGAATTATGGAAATGGAAGGTTTGCCCGACCTGAAGCTAGAGCAGGCCTTTGAGCTAACTGACGCCACGGCAGAGCGTTCCTGTGCGGGCAGCACGATTAAACTCAGCGTTGAAACCACGGCAGAATATTTGCGTTCCAACGTGGCGCTGCTGAAAAACATGGTGGCTCGCGGCTACGGCGATGCCCGCACGATTCTGCGTCGAGTCGCCAAAATGGAGCAGTGGTTAGCCAACCCGTCGCTGATGGCAGCCGACCCGGATGCGGAATATGTCGAAACGATCGAAGTCAACTTAGACGAAATCAAAGAGCCGCTCGTCGCTGCGCCCAACGACCCCGATAACATTAAACTAATGTCGGAATGCGCGGGCGATCCGATCCATGAGGTGTTCATCGGCTCTTGCATGACCAACATCGGGCATTACCGCGCCGCCGCCAAAATTCTGGAAGGAGCCGGCCCCGTCAAAGGCAGGCTGTGGATCTGTCCGCCGACCCGCATGGACGAAAAGCAGTTGCGCGAAGAAGGTATGTATGGCATTTTTGCCGCATCGGGAGCCAGAACCGAAATGCCAGGATGCTCGCTGTGTATGGGCAACCAAGCCCGCGTTGCCGATGGTGTGACGGTGTTCTCGACTTCAACCCGCAACTTCAACAACCGCATGGGCAAAGATGCCAAAGTCTACCTCGGCTCGGCAGAACTGGCGGCGGTTTGTGCGCTGCTGGGCAAAATTCCGACCGTGGAAGAGTACATGAACATCGTGCAAAACAAGATCGATCCGTTTGCTGCTGACCTCTATCGCTACCTCAACTTCAACGAAATTCCAGGCTTTGAAGATGAAGGGCGCGTGATTCCGCTGGAAGAAATGCCCCGTATCGAAGACATCCTGGGAATGCCCGCCGCCGCTGGTCGCTAGTGCCTCCTAGCGCATCCGCAGAACCTATCTGCTGTGTACACCCATCTTGCCGTGCGGAAATTCAAACTCCGGTCTGATCCCCCTCCATCCTCCGTAGCAAAAGGAGGCTTCAAACCCGTTTCGGGTCTGGGTGTCCACGCTCTATGAACGGTTCCCCCTTTTCGGAAGCTACTGTGTACACACAACTCCTCTCAGCCCCCTGAATCTCCCGTCAGTGGGGGACTTTGAAGACAAATCGGCTCGGAGAAGTCCCCCAGAATGGGGGATTTAGGAGGCGAAATCTGCAACGAAGCGAATCTCAACGGGTGTGTATACGGTAGCTGGCAGAAGGGGGACTAGGGGGATATCAACAAGAGCCTAAAACTCAACAGCAGTCTTCTTTTCCAACAGGTTCTAATGGTATAGCAGTACTGCCTACGGTTAGGACGGGGTGTAGGGGTGGAACCCCTACACCCCCTAGGTTCTAAGCTCAATGCGTAACGCTATGGAACAACCCAGGAAGATCCTAGGCATAGGAAGGGTGGGTGAAAGCTCGCCCTCTTTTGTTGTTCAGACGCTTTAATTTCGCATCTTCTCAGGAGGGCACACCCACCATGAAACTGCCCCTAAACAGGTAAAATCTATCTTGGCAGCGAGTTGTCTCCGCAATTGTTATTTCAGCTTGAGGATATTCTGTGACTTACACAATTCAGAACACGCTGATCCCCACTGAGCAAGATTACAAAACCGTCGATGTCCAAATTACTGATGGTCGGATCACTGCGATTGCACCCGATCTTGAGCCAGTTGGTACGATTATCGATGGACACGATAAGCTGCTGCTGCCGGGGTTTGTCAATGCACACACGCACTCTTCTGAAATGTGGCAGCGCGGATTAATTCCCCCCGTTCCGCTAGAGCTTTGGCTGGCAGAACTCTACGATTTTGCCCCGCTTGATCCAGAGCAAATTTACCTCAGCGCCGTTGGCACAGCCGTGGAAACCCTGCTTTCGGGTGGAACTTGCGTGGTTGATCATTTGGTGCTGATTCCTGGCAAAGAAACTGAAACCATCGAAGCCGCAGTGCAAGCCTATCGCGCCGTCGGAATTCGAGCCTATGTTGCGCCTTTGATTCAAGATGAAGCCATGAGTGCTGGATTGCCGACCAATAGTTCTAATGTGACACTCGAACCGTTTTTTCGCAGCACTCAGGCAACGCTCGATTTGCTGCAAGAGGCAGTGACTCGCTTTCATTGCCCAGAAGCAGGGATTAACTTAGTGGCGGCTCCGACGGGCGTTCACCTCAGCACGGATGCCCTATTAACAGGCTGTATTGAGCTAAGCGAGCGCTATGATCTGTGTCGGCATACGCACTTACTCGAAACCAAAGCTCAAAAGCTGCTCTCCCACGAAAAGTATGGGTGTAGCGCCGTTGAGCACCTGAAGCGCATCGGCTACCTAGGTTCGCAAACTTCTTTGGCCCACTGCGTTTGGCTGGGCAACGCGGATATCGAAATTTTGGCAGAAACCCAATCGACGGTAGTGCATAATCCGCTTAGCAACCTGCGTTTGGGCAGCGGCATTGCCCCGATTTTGAAATATCTTCAGGCGGGAGTAAATGTCACCTTTGGCTGTGATGGCGCTGCCAGCAACGATTCTCAGGATTTGCTAGAAGCGATCAAAATTGGCTCGATTTTGCACAACGTCACCGATTTTGACTACCGCAACTGGATTGCACCGCGTCAGGCAATTCAAATGGCATCGTTGGGGGGCGCAACCGGGCTGAATGCAGCCGATCAGTTTGGTTCCCTGACGGTTGGCAAAAAAGCTGATCTGGTGCTGTATGACCTGACGAGTTTGTCGCTGTTGCCGCGCACTGATCCAATCGGCTTACTGGTGCTAGGTCGCCCGACCCAAGCAGTCGATAGCGTTTGGGTGAACGGCAAGCAGATTGTCAGCGATGGAGAGATAACCGCCGTTAACGTGGCGCAGTTGCGCAAAGAACTGTTCGACCGCAGCCAATGGCACTCTTCCCGCCACTCCAAAACCATGTATTCGACTGAAGCTCGCTATCGAGAAGTGATGGGGTTAGAGCCTCAGTGAAGAATCAAACTGTCCTCTCTCATATTTACCTCTCTACTCACCAAACTTCAAGCAAATTGAAAAGTGTTAGGCAGGGTTGAAAAGCCAGATTCGCAAGCTGTTACCCAAACCTCCCAGTTTACGAGATGCCATGAAATCCGTTCTCAAGCAGGCAGCGTCATAATGAGGATGAATAGGGTAATACTGAGAAGCCGGTGATGAGATTTGAACTCACGACCGCTCGATTACGAATCGAGTGCTCTACCACTGAGCTACACCGGCAATTAATGCTTAGACAGTATAGCAGTTTGAGGTTTAATGAGGCTACCTGCCTGAGCACTTTTCTGATTCGCCTTAAGAGCGAGCAGACTGTTTCACCTGAGATGCTTTTGGATTCAGGCGCTTCAGTTCTTGGCGCACTAAGCTCAAAACTTGGGCTGAGATTTTTTGGTTGGCTTCCTCGGTGAAATGCCCGTCTCCAACAAAATTCGTACCATCTGTGGCAGGTGCAACCGCGTGGGTGCTGAAGTAGGGAATTTGTTTCGCGTCTAGGGTTGGGTGCAGCATTTGATAAAGATGGTCTTCATAGCCGCGATCGTTAAACAGGATCACGATGGGCACTTTGCCATCAGCTTTGGCAGTTGCCGCGAATTCTGCAACCATTGCTTGCAGCACAGGCGTTTGTGCCCATTCTGGGTTGAAGCCATCTTGGGTGTAGATTTGCTGCACTACTCGTTCTTGATGTCCTTTGGCCCAGGCTCGTCGCAGCATCCGTAGGGTCGCAGAATTATCGAACCAGTTTTGCTCAAACGTAATTGCGTCAAAAAAGCGGTCGTGCTGCTGTAACTGCGTCACAAATGCCTGCCACTGTTGGGGATTTTGGCAAACTTGGCGTAGCTGTTGTAAAGACCGAACCTGTGGCGAAATTTCCTGAAGTCGCCCATCTGCCATCTCATACCTAGGGAACGTAAAAGCAGCCGGCAAATCGGTGGCCCAAGTCATGCCGCTCATAGCATCCAGCGCTTTAATGCTCGAAGCGAGAATGCCAAACACCACAACATCTGCTTGGTGTTGTCCGCGATCTTGTTGATAGGCTGCGAAGGAATGGTTGGGTGGAGCCGCTGGCCCAAGTACCATGCGAGTTTCCAGCGATGAGTCCATCTCGGCCATGGCTTCCCCTACATTGCCCGTAAAAGACATGCCATACATCGCCATCAAGTGTTTGTTGGGTGCAGTCGGCTTTTCCGGCTCTTCGGGAGGGGGAAGTTCATCTAACCAGCCGGCTCTGACAATGGGGGCGCTCGTTGCATCGGTGGGGCCAATTTGGCGGGTGATTTTTCCTTCTAGCGAGCGGCCGTAGTCAAAATACAGGTTGAACGATCCGGGTGAAACGTTGAGTGGATCGGTGGGATAGGGAAAGAGGACATTAATTGCAGCATCAAAAGCCACGAGCGACGAGAGAAAGCATAGCCCTGTCATCGCGGCATCTCGCAGCTTGTGCTTTTCTGATTTTAGCTGGCGTGTAGATCCCGCTTCAACTGACTGTTTAGAACTGGAAGTAAATAAATTGCGCAGGTGCATTGCTTGTCCCCATGACAATTAACATCGTTAAGGCGGCGTAGAAAGCGCCCCGAATCAAGGCTGAGTAGCGGTAATAAAAATGGGCTGTTGCGGCTCGGTATTCGAGCAATTCGTAAAGCATCAGCAGCGGCAATCCCAAAAGGGCAGGTAGGGTTGGTTTTGGCATGGACAGCGAGAAGTTGCCGATGTCGGTGAGCAGAATTCGGGTAAATTCGGCAATCTGCCCAAAGGAACTCGCCCGGAACAGCAGCCAGCCATAGCCAGTCAGCCCAAAGAAAATTGCCATCATGGCTAGGGAACGCAACAGGGGCGGGTTTGTTGCAGCAGATTTTTTGCCAGCTTCAAGCCCCAACATGCGGTAAACGCAAAGCAGCGTTCCTTGATAAATTCCCCAAAACACGTAGTTCCAGGCGGCTCCATGCCACAGTCCGCCAAGGGCCATGGTAGTCATCAGATTTTGGTAGGTGCGGGCATTGCCTTTGCGGTTGCCGCCCAGCGAAATGTAAAGATAATCGCGTAGCCAAGTTGAAAGGCTGATGTGCCAACGTCGCCAAAATTCGCTCGGTGTTTTGGAGAAATAGGGCAGGTTGAAGTTCACCATCAACTCGATGCCAAACAGTTTAGCCACCCCTCTAGCGATGTCTGAATAGCCGGAAAAATCGCAGTAGATTTGAAAGGTAAACAGCAACGTTGCTGCGACAATATCAATCCAGGATGCGCTGTTTGCACCATAAACCGCATTCACTGAGCCAGCTAAGCCATCTGCAATTGCGACTTTTTTAAATAAGCCGAAAAGAATTAGATAGAGTCCGCGAATGGTTTGATCAAAAGTTAGAGAACGCGGCTGCAATAGCTGGGGTAGTAGTTCAGAAGCACGGACAATTGGGCCAGCGACAAGCTGTGGAAAAAACGAGACAAATAGAGCGAAATCAAAGAAGCGATGGGTTGATTTGAGATCACCTCGATACACGTCGATGGTGTAACTCATCGTTTGGAAAGTGTAAAACGAGATGCCAACCGGCAGCAAAATATTCAGGCTCCAAAAATCAGTTTGCAACCCGGCAGCACTTAAGGCGGCTTCGGCGCTGCTGATGAAAAAATTGAAGTATTTAAAAACGCAAAGAATGCCTAAATTGATGGCAATACTGGCAATTAGGAACACCTTTTTGCGCTGCTGGGGAGCCAGCGTTGCAGACTTGGGATAGAGCCAGTTGGCAACCGTAACGAAGAGAAGAGTTCCCGCAAAAACCAGCCATCCTAGCCAAGAGATCGGCAACAATTGCGACCATTCGACAACGCCTTTCGTCAGGTGTACAGCATCCCAGTTGACCGTTACAAACAGGAATGCGGCAAGCGTGATCCAGAGGGATGGAATCAACCGCTCTGTTCGAGTCAGTTGTCCTTTGTCGATCATCAAACTACAGCAAAAGTCTACTGTTGTGGTCAGCAGAATGAGGAAAAGCAAGCGCTCATTCCACCAACCGTAGAAAACATAGCTGGCGATTAGCAGTAAGGTATTTTGTGCCCGAAAAGGCAAAATTCGGTAAGCGGTGTAAACAATTAGAAGAAAAAACAGAAATTCAAGAGAGTTGAATATCATTGAGGCTGAAGCAGCGGTAGGAAAGCATAGCTTGCTCCTTTGTATCCGTTCTCTATTCAGAAGCAAAGTTCCGCTGATTCGATTTATGAAAAAAATACTGTGCGGTGACAGGTCTCTTTGGTAAAGATTACCGAAGATCCGAGTAGATGCTGTTTTTTGTCTCGGTTGGCACTTTGGGCTACATAAAGTTTCTGTAAAGATTTTGCCTTTCGTGGGTGGAATAGCTGAGGGCGCGGCATCAGTGGATTGGTCAACCGTTGACGGCATCAGCAGGAGCGCGCCCTGATTGAATACCTGATTGAATTTGTCTAGCAGAATTACCTAAAAGAAATCATGGGGTTGCTGATTCTGAGGTCTGAAAAAACAACAGAATCATCCTCTTGGTCAGCAATTTAGTCAGTAATTTAGTCAGTAATTTAGTCAGCAATGCCGACATCACGAATAAAGTTAGCCAACAAAACTAGCCAACAAAAAAGGACACGACAGACTGTGTCCCTTTAGATTAGAAGCGAGCAATGAGAGGCTGCTTCCCAGTTTTCGTGCGCTTTTGCTTTCGAGTTTTTTGCTGTTGCCCCTTCTATGGGTTGCCTAGCTGCCAACTGCCCTTCTAGATTCGACGCTAAACATCGGTTTCGCTTAGCTCGCGGGTGATGTAGTCGAAGGGTTGGTCTAAGAACGCGCCTGTTTCAACTCCGGCGGCGGCGACCTGCTCTTTGACGATTTCTTTCATGATTTGAACGCCAATCACCGTAGGGGCAATTGGTACGCCGAGAGAGTTGTAGGTTTCTCGTAGACCATAGAGCACTCGTTCATCTAGCACATCGGTGCTACCAGCAACTAGGGCGTAGGTGGCGTAGCGCAAATAGTAGTCCATATCCCGCAGACAGGCGGCATAGCGCCGAGTGGTGTAGGCATTGCCACCCGGACGAATCAGTTCGGGGATATCTTCAAACAAACGTAAGCCGGCTTGCTTGACAATCGCCGCCGCATTACCATTAATCACGGCAGCAGCCTGCACGCGGGCTGTACCACTGGCAAAGTAGGACTTTAAAGTATCCAAGGCGTTGCGATCGAGATATCGACCTGTATTGTCATAGTTTTTAATCAGACTGGTCACCGCGTCCCGCATCAGAGTTCGTCTCCCAAATTTTGTTATCAGTAGTCTGTTTACTATGTTTTACCTGCTTTCCCTTTGCCTGCTCAACACTGGAAAGCGGCTTCGGTTGAAGGCAACCAGTCAACTGTGATGGACACCAGAGGAGTGCAGCTTTAACCCAAGAGGTATGGCTCCCTAATAGCTATCCTAAGCTGTCACTAGACTGTCTAGACCTAGCTCGGACTGTCATCTCCATCAGCGGATTATCCTATCAATGACGAGACTGGCGATCGCAATTTAGTTTATCACGCAACGTATAATCAGAATTCGCTCAAAGCCAGTCAGCGAAACCCCACCAGTGTTAAGATTCATGTCTGCAAATCAACCGGCAGCTTGGAAAGATCAGGTGATATGGGACTGCTCTTGCTGATGCCTGATTCACCTCGAATGGGCGCATCGCTCCTGATGAGATCAAGCTTGTTTGAGATCAATTTGAGATCAAGTTGTTGGCTAGGATTAGCCTGATCGCACCCACCCTCAAAACCAGGCTAGGGGCTGTAGCCTTGCCATCGTCAGGGGTCTAGCTGAGAATGGATGACGGACTAGCATCTTTAGGGCAATTATGTAATTTTTAACAAGGTTGAAAGGCGGATTTGTAATTTCAGATACAAATTCTCTGGAGTCCTATTCCTACGATGATTCAGGTGTATTCGAGGCAGGTGCTTTAGGATGCCGTCTCTGGTCTAAGGGAGGTCATTGTAAGGTCATTCTAATTCCAGAACCCACCCGAATCACCCTTCAACGGGGCAGCATGGCATTTAATTGAATGGCATTAAATAAATGTTCCAAATGGCTCAACGTGAACCTGAATGTTTACTCATCAACGTGTAAACTTATCCAGTTAAGAAGACCCGCCTACGAGTTTGTAAGGAAGTTTGTTAAGGAGTAGTTCATGACAACCCCCCAAGAAGTCTTGAGCATGATCAAAGATCAAGGCATCAAGCTGATTGACCTCAAATTTATTGATTTGCCCGGAATTTGGCAGCACCTAACTGTATACGAAAACCAAATTGATGAAAGCAGCTTTACCGAGGGCGTACCGTTTGACGGGTCGAGTATTCGGGGTTGGAAAGCCATCAATGAGTCGGATATGGCGATGGTGCTTGATCCCAACACAGCCTGGATCGACCCCTTCATGGCTGAGCCGACGCTGAGCATTATTTGTAGCATCCAAGAACCCCGCACGGGTGAACCCTATGCTCGTTGCCCGCGCGTGATTGCCCAGAAAGCCGTTGATTACCTCACTGCAACCGGCATCGGCGACACGGCATTCTTTGGCCCAGAAGCCGAGTTCTTTATTTTTGACGATGTTCGGTTCGACCAAAACCAGCACGAAGGCTACTATTACGTCGATTCGATCGAAGGGCGCTGGAACTCTGGACGTAAGGAAGAAGGCGGCAACTTGGGCTACAAGCCTCGCTACAAGGAAGGTTACTTCCCGGTTGCGCCTACCGACACCTCCCAAGATATGCGGAGTGAGATGCTGCTGACGATGGCCAATTGCGGTGTGCCGATCGAAAAGCATCACCATGAGGTGGCAACGGGCGGTCAGTGCGAGCTTGGCATCCGGTTCGATACGCTGGTGCAGTCGGCTGACAACCTGATGATCTACAAGTATGTGATCAAAAACGTAGCTCGCAAGTACGGCAAAACCGTTACCTTCATGCCCAAGCCTGTGTTTAGCGACAATGGCTCTGGAATGCATACCCATCAGTCGATCTGGAAAGATGGTCAGCCGCTGATGGCGGGCGATAGGTATGCCGGACTGAGCCAATTGGGGCTGTGGTACATTGGCGGCATTTTGAAGCACGCTCCGGCGCTGTTGGCGTTTACCAATCCGACCACCAACTCCTACAAGCGGCTGGTTCCGGGCTACGAAGCTCCGGTGAACCTGGCTTATTCTCAGGGCAACCGTTCTGCTTCGGTGCGGATTCCGCTCTCTGGCAATAACCCGAAAGCCAAGCGTCTAGAGTTCCGCTGCCCAGATGCAACTTCTAACCCCTACATTGCCTTTGCAGCTATGCTGTGCGCTGGCATCGACGGGATCAAGAACCAGATCGATCCGGGTGAACCGCTGGATGTAGACATCTATGACCTCAGCCCCGAAGAACTAGCCAAGATTCCGTCTACACCTGGCTCTTTGGAAGATGCGCTGGAATCGCTGGAAAAAGACCACGAGTTCTTGACGGCAGGCGGTGTTTTCACCGAAGACCTGATTAACACCTGGATTCAGTACAAGCTCGACAACGAGGTGAACCCGATGCGTCTGCGTCCTCACCCCTATGAGTTTGCGCTCTACTATGACTGCTAAGATAGAGTTTGCTCAAATAGAGCTTTGATTGTATATCGGTTGAGGTGGGTTCTATCCCACCTTTTTTGTCGTCTTTTATCACTTCACCAACTTCTCGACTCGATCCCTAACTGATCTCGCTTTCCTTTCCCCTTCTCTCTTCTTCCTGTGAGACGCGACGCAATTTTCTATCAGCTCTTCAAGCACTCACCCAGCCTACTGTTTGAATTGGTTGCCCCTACTCCGCCGGGCGCCAGAAACTATCGCTTTGAGTCGGTTGAAGTTAAAGAACCGTCGTTTCGGATTGATGGAGTCTTCCTGCCGCCCAAAGATGCCTCTCCTCGCGTCATTTTCTTTGCCGAGGTGCAGTTCCAAAAAGATAATCTGCTCTATCATCGCTTTTTTGCAGAATCGCTGCTCTATCTCTACCGCAACCCCTCACACTACGACGATTGGGCGGGTGTGCTTCTCTTTGCTTCCCGCAACCTGGAACCCGCCGATCAAACCACCCACCGATCGCTGCTCAACAGCCCGCAAATACAGCGCATTTACCTCGATGAGTTGGGATCAGATAGCGCAGAGCCGCAGCCGCTTGGCATTCAACTCATGCAGCTTACCCTGGCGCCGGAACAGGAAATGGTGGAACAAGCAAGGCGTTTGCTGGAGCAAGCTGAATCACAAACCGGGAATCTGTCGAGACAGGAGATAATAGAAGTCATCACGACGATTGTGGTGTACAAGTTCTCAAACCTAAGCCGTGTGGAGGTAGAAGCAATGCTAGGCGTTAACTTGGAAGAAACAAGAGTATACCGAGAAGCGAAGGAAGAAGGGCGACAAGAAGGCGAACGTCTGGGAAAATTACAGCTTGTCCCTTTGCTTCAAGATATGGGTATGACCGTTGAGCAGATTGCAGAGCGGACAGGGCTGAGTCTAGAGAGCATCCGACAGGCACTTCAAAACGCAACTCAAAACGCGGCTCAAAACGAATAGCGCTGCTTCTGGTGATCAGGCAAAATGCTAAGGATCGTGGATTGAATCAATCTGTAACCTGGACGGGCGCGGGTTGAGCAGATCAATCGGCATCCGGCAATCGATTTGACCGCAGAACCCGCCCGTACCCACGATCGAACGGATTGAATTCCCATTCCCTAGCAGATAAGCTGAGGGCGAGATTGCGTTTTTTGCCGTCTTATGTGATTTGTTGTACTTTCATCTCAAATCTTTAATTTTGAGAAGGATTTTTTAGTTTGGTTTAGGATACGCCTAGACTTAAGACTTAATAGTTAGGCAGGATTATCAAGACTGAATTGTTGAAATCCTTGTGATGGAAACATTGAAATTGAAAGAGTTAGTGATTAGCATAGCTTGTCTGCATAGTAAAACTTGTCTGCACCGTAAAAACTGTGATGTGGGTTTTCGGGTTTATTGTGAAAACCTCCTAGCCTGGTCGTAGTTTGAGAAATTAGAACGTCGAAATCGGCATGGAGTCTCCAACAGGAGGAGAACGTTGGGAAGGCTGGATCGAGTTTCGGCGGTTGATGCGTTTCAGTTGATGAGTTGAACCTTTGTCTATTCCCTCTCGAATCAGCTAAACACCAAAATCAAAGCAGCTTTTTTGTTGAATTCATAGCGGTTTTCTCTGCTGATGTAGCTGAGTTTCTTTTCCTGGCTGGAATTTATTTATCCTCCAGAATTTTGTTTGCTTCCTACCCCAATTGGACTAAAAATTCATGACACCTTTCGATCATTTAGATCCAGACTCTCACACCACCGCACAAACCATTGAATCTCCCGCTAACCTAGACCAAAACTTTGATCCCCAACTCGGTGGAGAGCCACACGGCACTGATCTCAGTCTGAAGCGATTTGAAAGTACGGTCGATCCCCGTTGCACAGCCCACGGCGTTTATGTCACAGTACACGGGCACTTTTACCAACCTCCTCGCGAAAATCCCTACCTGAACGCGATCGAACGTCAGCCCAGTGCTGCACCGTTTCACGATTGGAATGAGCGGATTCATCATGAATGCTATCGCCCTAATGCCTTTGCCCGCGTTTTGAATGAGCAAGAAGAACTGCTGGGGATCGTTAACAATTTTGAGTATCTCAGCTTCAACATTGGCGCAACGTTGATGAGTTGGCTAGAGCGATACGATGTGGAAACCTATCAGCGCATTCTGGAAGCCGATCGAAAAAGCTGTGAGCGACTGAACGGACACGGTAATGCGATCGCTCAGGTGTATAACCACATCATTATGCCGTTGGCAAACGAGCGTGACAAATACACTCAGATTCGCTGGGGCAAAGCCGACTTTCGAGCTAGGTTTGGGCGCGATCCTGAAGGGATGTGGTTGGCTGAAACGGCAGTTGACTACGCTACGCTGGCCGCCCTGATTTCAGAAGGGATCAAATTTATTGTCCTAGCGCCTTCTCAAGCTCAGCGGTGTCGTCCGCTGCCTAACTCAGATCAGCCCGATCCCCAATGGCTAGAGGTGGGCGGCAGTCAGATTGATCCCATTCAGCCTTACCGCTGTTATCTGAAAAAAGATCAGGCAGAATTGAGTCCTCACCTTCAAGATCACTTGTCTTTGCCGGCAGAGGGTGAGCGACCTTATATCGATATTTTCTTCTACGACGGCCCGATCTCCCGCGATATGGGCTTCAATGACGTGCTGAGCAACGCCAGCCACTTTGTCGGGCGGATTGGGCAAGCTGTCCGAGGCGATCACCGAGCCGCGCAGTTAATCTCAGTGGCCACCGATGGCGAGACCTTCGGGCATCACAAAGGCGGCACGGAAAAAGCGCTGGCCTACGCCTTCACTCAAGAATTTCCGCAGCGCGGCTGGACAGTAACCAACTTTGCCCACTACCTCAGTTTGAGCACCCCCACCTGGGAAGTAGAGCTTAAACCCGTGACGGCCTGGAGTTGTTCCCATGGGGTGGATCGCTGGCAGGAAGACTGCGGCTGTGGCGGCGGTGGCGGTTGGCATCAAAAATGGCGCAGACCGCTACGAGATAGCCTAGATTGGCTGCGCGATCAGCTTGTGGAGGTTTACGAAGAGGCGGGTGGGTCGCTGTTTGTTGATCCCTGGCAAGCGCGGGATAGCTACATCCAGGTGATATTGGATCGCAGCCCGGTGAACATGAACCGTTTTTTTGCCCAACATCAAAACCACAAGCTCAGCGCAGCCGAACGGATTGATGCCCTGCGCCTGCTCGAAATGCAGCGCCATATGCTGTTGATGTACACAAGCTGCGGCTGGTTTTTTGATGAAGTTTCACGCCCTGAAGGAACTCAAATTTTGCGCTATGCGGCTCGCGCTCTAGAACTCGCAGGCGATGTGGCAGGAGTGCAGTTGGAGAAGGGCTTTATTAAACGCCTAGCAGCGATCCCCAGCAATGTCGATTTTTTCCCGAATGGAGCAGAGGTCTATCGGCAGTTGGTGATCCCAGCGCAGATTAGCCTGGAGCAGGTGGCAGCCCACTACGCCATCACGTCGCTGTTTACCACCTACGCCCAAGATCAACGGGCTTACTGTTATGCCGTGCATCAGCTAGACTATCAGCTTCAGCGGCTGGGGGCGCTAACGCTAGCAGTCGGGCAAATTCAGCTAACGTCAGAGCTAACCAGAGAAGGAAAGCTGCTCGTTTTGCGGTGCTGCACTTAGGCGGCTGGGATTTCCACTGCTGCATTCAACCCTTTACCGGACGGCGAGCCTACAGCCAAATGAAAGAAAGCCTGTTTGAGGCGTTGAAACAAGCCAGCGCTGCCCAAACAATTCTGGCAATGAACCGTTATTTTGGCGATCAGTCCTATAGCCTGCGGGATCTGTTTGCCGAAGAGCGCCATAAAATTATGCGGCTGCTGAGTCAGGAAACCTTGACGCGGTTGGATCAGCTTTATTCGCAGGTGTATCGAGATAATTACGGGGTGTTGGTGGCGTTTCATCGAGATGAGTTAGATGTGCCGCAAGAACTACAAGTGGCGGCTGAGATTGCGATTAGCCATCGAGCGACGGTGGCGCTTCAGGCGCTCGACCGAGAAAGCAGCGATTTTCCGCCGACCAACCCTCAACTTTGCCTCAGCTACTTGAGCGAGTTAGAAGCAGTGGCAGCAGAAGCAGATCACCTGCGCTGTCAGCTTAAATTGCCTCAGATTCAGCAAACCTTAGAGCGGATGATTCTGCGCTCGCTCTGGCATTTACTTCACAGCTTCAATCCAGAGACGGCTGAAGCAGATATTCAGTGGATTGAGCGACTCCTCACCCTATCAGAACGGCTGCATTTGCATCTAGCAATGGATCGGGCGCAGGAGGTCTACTTCAAAGGGTTGCATCGTCAGGTGTTGCCCCAATTAGCGCAGCAGTCGATGCCGCCTCATGAGTGCCCTGCTCCGATTGCCAAGCCGGAATGGAGTTTGATCCAGATTCGGCAGTTCTTAAAATTAGGCCAACGGCTAGCAATTGATGTGCAAAGTTGGTTAGGGCAAGTTTAATCGAGTTCCCCTCACCTAGGGCGCGTCATCCATGGATGGTCAACCGTTGAAAATATCGCACGGTGACACCCGCCTAATCGTGTCCGCCCTCAAACTAATCGTGCCCGCCCTCAAAAATAGGTTAGGGGTTGTTGCTTTGCCATCGTCAGGGTTATGGCTGGAATGGAGCATAGCCCCTAGAATCGCTTTCCCAGCCTTCAGAACCCTGCCCTCAGCGGGGTTTTGTTGTGTGATCAGGCAGAAGGGAGGGTAGAAAGGCAGAGAGACTAGGGCTGATATGGGGGCATGGCAGCCAGCCGGGACTAAACCTGATGGCTACAGCGAGATGCAACCAGAGGGGGTGCATCCCACTTTTGCAATGA
>JAAUQT010000108.1 GCA_012033495.1 Cyanobacteria bacterium RM1_2_2
TCATTCAATGGGACTCAACAGGTCGCTGCTAAATGTTTCCGACTGGAAACTATTGAGGCAATCAAGTCCATGTCGCTTTCAAGCTTTACGCAATATTACATCCGCAAATTATTACGTCAACAGCTTAAAAGTGTTGATGGACGAATTCCTTGCCCACCAGAAATTCATCGTTATTTGCAGACTGATTTAAATCAAATTTTAGCTGAGTCTGGGGTGACAGCCAAAAAAACTTTGGTGATCATTCAAAGAATCGAAGCTTTGGTGCAAGCACATCATGACCAGCAAACCAGCAGATCCTATGATCGTCAACTTTTATTCAAGCTAGAACAAGAAATTCTTGAGTTAATTGGGTTGAGGCTATATTCAACGGCTCCAGCCATTTTGATTAGAGTGTTAGAAGAATCAGCCGTATCTTCGTTTAAGTTCTTTCTACAACAGCATTTATATAAGGGAATTAGACATCAGAACAGAATGTACGGATTAGCCTTAGAAGCTAGACTGAAATATGATCCGCATTTATATCAACTGATTTCCGTGTTGATAGAGCAAAAAATTGATTTTTTACTCACTGTGTCGCGCAACTATTACACTTTGTGGATAGATCTAAAATCTCCTGCCTACATCACGTTAATGAGCTATGGGTCACGCTTGCTCAACAAAATAGTATCGTTAAAAGCAATGTCACATCGATTTAAGGAGAAGGAACTCGTGAGAGGAGGGAAGGCGGGAAAGCAGATAGAGGTAGGTTTTGCAGAAAATTGATCGCCGGTAGGGGCAGGTTTTGCAGAAAAGGGATTTGTTGCTAGAAAAGATTGTTTGCTAAACCTGCCCATGCGATTAATTTTTAGAAATCACCTTCTCCTAAGGATTGCAGTAAGCACACTGACCCGGATCGGCAAATTCTTGTCCATCGGCAAAATAAGTAACGTTGCTGAAGTGACACTTTTTACAGCGGTGTGTTACTGCTAAGGTCAACTCAGTGGGTGAACCGCAAAGAGCACAAGGTAAGCCAGGTTTACGTTCAACCAGCGCAAATCCTGGAGTGCCACACTGAGGACAGCAGTGGTTGACTTGCTGAATCAAATCGCGGGTGGCTTGGGCAATTACTTTCATTCGGGTTGGGTTGTGCATCGCCCGCATGTCGGTTTCGAGGTGCGCCTGACCAAATTTTGTTAAGAGCCAGGTTACGGTTTCGATCAGGTGAGCTTCATCGGTGATGCCTTTGACGATGTGAGATGCCTGAGTAGGCTGTGGTTCAGACATCGCCACCAAACCATGCGCCGGAAAGCCGATTTTCTGCGCAAAGGCGAGGGCTTCCTCTAGGCTTTTGACTAGCTGATGGCGGTAGTTGGTTTCGGTTGAAGTGGCTTCACCGACAATTTCTAAGTCGTGGGTACGGTCGATCAGCAAGACGATTTCGCGATTGTAGGGCAGGAAGGGAATGGCAGGATGAGCACCAAAACTGCCCTCACTCGCAAATGCTAAGGTCAACCCAGTGAATGTCACGGCTGTTTCGGCTTTTAGTTTGGCGGCATCAAGCTGACTGCCAGAACGCTTAACATCACGGGTAAAGGTGCCAAACTTATCGGTATTAAAATCCTGGGGTACGATGATTTGCACCCCAAGCTGTTCTGCCAAAATCGGGGCAATGACTCGCTCTTTCTGGTGCATGGTTGCCAACACACCAGTTCTGTAGTGAAACAGTTGAGAGAGCGAGTTAGTCGTCATCATGGGCAAAGCGGTTATAGAGGAAATCTAGCGCATAATTACGCAGTTTATAGTATTCTGGGTCTTCCATGATCAGGGCACGGTCGCGGGGACGGGCAAACGGAATTTCCATCACTTCGCCAATCGTTGCTGCCGGGCCGTTGGTCATCATCACGAGGCGATCGGCAAGGAACAGCGCTTCGTCAATATCGTGTGTAATCATCAGCACGGTACAGCGATGATCGTTCCAAATTTTCAGCAGTTCTTCCTGCAACTCTTCTTTGGTGATCGCATCCAACGCTCCGAAGGGTTCATCTAGAATCAACACTTGAGGACGAATTGCTAAGGCTCGTGCAATCGAAACGCGCTGTTTCATCCCGCCCGAAAGTTGGGGTGGCTTTTTGTCGGCGGCTTCCGAAAGTCCGACCATGGCTAAATGATCGTGGGCAATCGCTCTTTTTTCTGCTTGCGACTTGCGAGGATGCACAGCATTCACTGCCAGGTAAACATTCTCAAACGCGGTTCGCCAAGGCAACAGAGCATAATTTTGGAACACCACCATCCGGTCTGGGCCGGGCTTGGTGATCCGTTTGCCTTGCAGCAACACATCGCCCCCAGTCGGATTTGCAAAACCAGACACCATGTTTAATAGGGTCGATTTACCGCAGCCAGAGTGACCAATGACACAAATAAATTCACCTTTGTCTACGTTTAGGTTAATGCCTTGCAGAACGGTGTAAGGGCCTTTCTTGGTGGGATAAACCTTAGAGACACCTGAAAGGGTTAGGAATGGCTGTTGTTTAACCGCAGTTTTGACGGATGAAACGGTGGGTTCAGTTGTGAAAGAGGTAATCGGTTGATTAAGCATTGTTCTGTCGAAGGTCGAGTTTGAGTAGGTGATCAGGAATTAGGCAGCGCCCGCCAAACGGGGACTATCGAGAATAACGTCGGTGATGCTGAAATCACGCTTAATCTGCAAATTATTCAGATAGCTAATCGGATCATCGGCTGTGAATACCGCGCCATCGAACATTTGAATCGAACCTGTTGTGTATTTCACATCCAAGATGCCTAGTTCTCGTGCGGCGGTGCTAAACACACTGACTCGACAAACCCGCTCCATGATTTCCACCCAATTTCTGGGGAAAGGGGTATGTCCCCAGCGAGCCAATTGCGTCATGTGCCACAGGTGTTCGGTGCGGCTAGGACGATTTACGCCATCCCCAAAGAACAGGTGATGAGCATACTCGCGCATGGGCTGATCAAGTTCACAAACCGGTTCGCTAGCGCTTCCCAGTTGAATATACGCCATGTCTGTACTCAAATACTCTCGCTGTGCAATAATCTGACGCACTTCTTGTTCATTGGCAGGATCAGCACAATACTGAGAGGCTTCTAACAACGCTTTGACAAGGGCAATGTGGGTATTGGGATAAGCCGTCGCCCAATTTTCGCGCACACCCAATACTTTGCCGGGGTGTCCGGACCAAATTTCGAGATCGGTGGCAACCGTGAAGCCCACTCGTTCCATCGCAGCGCGAGTGTTCCAGGGTTCGCCCACACAGAAGCCATCAATTGTGCCCTTTTGCAAATCGACAATCATCTGAGCCGGTGGAATGCCCTGAAGCGATAGATCCCGGTCAGGATCGATACCGCCCGCCGCTAACCAGTAGCGCAAGAGTAGGTTGTGCATCGAAGAAGGGTGAACCAACCCCATGCGATGCTGCCGTTCTGGAGAGCCAAGCAGCATTTTTTTGAAGTCGTTTAACGTATGAATTCCTTGGTCATAAAATCGCTTATCGAGCGTGATGGCGTTGCCGTTTCGGGTCATCGTCATGGCACTCACCACTGGAAGCAGCTTGTTTTGATGCCCGCCCAATGTTAACCAAAACGGCATTCCAGACGGCATTTGCGCCGCATCTAAATAGCCGCCCGTGATGCCATCGACAATGCCGCGCCAGCTTGTTTCGCGCACCAGGTTGACTTCATCTAAGCCGTGCTTTTGAAACAGCCCTTTTTCTTTAGCAATCGCCAGCGGCGCACAGGCCGTCAGAGGCACGAAGCCCATATCTAAGTTGACTTTTTCCAACCCGTGACGAGACACCACGCTTATTTTCTTAGCCCGCAGTTTTTTGATCCGCTTTTGCTGATTCAGGAAGTAAATTATCTCACTGCGCAAAACATAGTAGGTAGGATGTTCCACCACTTCCATGCGCTTGCGAGGGCGAGGAATATCTACGTCTAGAATTTGACCAATCTGAGAGCCTGGGCCGTTGGTGAGCATGATAATTCGGTCAGACAACAGCACCGCTTCGTCTACGTCGTGAGTCACCATAATGACCGTAACCTGGTGTTCCTCACAAATTTTCATCAACTGCTCTTGCAGGTTGCCTCTGGTCAAAGCATCCAGCGCGCCAAAGGGTTCATCGAGCAGCAGCAGTTTGGGACGAATCGCCAGGGCCCGCGCGATTGCCACCCGCTGTTTTTGACCACCCGACAACATGGCAGGCGGCTTGTCAGCGTGAGGGCGCAAGCCCACCATATCGATGTGATGATCGATAATTGCCTGGCGCTCTGCTTTGGGCAAATCCTTCATCACAGAATTGACAGCCAGCGCAATGTTTTCCTGCACGGTGCGCCAAGGCAAAAGCGAGTAATTTTGAAACACCACCATGCGGTCGGGCCCCGGTCGTTTGATCCGCTGTCCTTCTAGGGTGATAACACCTTCAGTTGGCAATGACAAACCCGCAATCATGTTAAGCAGCGTCGATTTACCACAGCCAGAGTGACCAATAAACGAAACAAACTCACCTTTTTTGATCTTCAGATCAATTCCTTTTAGGGCAACATACTCACCGCCATCGGTCAGCGGAAAGACTTTATCAACTTGGTCAACGGCAACGAAAATACTCATCTTGTTTGTCCCTTTCCTGAATCACGGTTGTTGATGGGCAATGATGCTGAATTACTTCTGTTCAGTTGGAGCAATAACCTTTTGCAAGTAAGCCACTGCCCGATCGAGTAACAGACCAACCGTACCGATGTAGACAACAGCCAGAATGATTTCGCTGACGTAGTTTTGTTGATAGGCATCCCAGATAAAGAAGCCAATTCCGACAATTCCAGACATCACAATTTCAGCCGCAATAATCGCCAACCATGCTAAGCCAATTGCAATTCTCAAACCTGTAAAAATATAAGGAAGTGCAGCGGGTAGCAGAATGTTGAGGTAATACTCTTTGCGACTAAGTTGAAGAACTTTGGCAACGTTGTTGTAATCATCTGGAATTTGTCTGACACCTTCTGCGGTATTGATTAGAATTGGCCAAACTGAAGTAATAAAAATCACGAAAATTGCAGCAGGCTGGTTTTGTTGTAAAGCAACGAGCGCAATTGGAACCCATGCCAGCGGTGCAACCATTCGCAAAAATTGGAACAGCGGATCTAACGCTTTGTTGATCAACGGCTGTGTGCCAACTAAAATGCCAACGCTAATACCAATTAGCGCAGCAAGAGAATAGCCCTGAGCCACCCGCCCCAAGCTGGCGAGCGTCTGCCAAAACAGACCTTTATCCAAACCTCCTAGATCGTAAAACGGATACAGCAAGAGGGTTCGCGTTCTCTCATCTGTCCAAATGCTGAGCGGCCCGGGCAGCTTGGTTAACCCAGAACTGGAAAACAACTGCCAGATCAGCAAAAATCCGAGAATGCCTAGAACAGGCGGGATGATATTACTCCCCTGCTTTTTCCAAAAGGTATCGAACCAATCTAGAGAATTGGACTTCCGGTTTGTAATGTTAGCGGTCATGAATGCTTTCCCCTATTGGTGTTGTTAGTATGGGCGAATTGATCTGTGAACAGATATACGAACAGGTATGTGAACACAGGTTATATGCGAACAAGTTGCACATGAACAAGTTGCGAGCAAAATTTGATCACGCTCTCTTAATCTCAAGGCTCTTGAGATAAGCTTCTGGGTTTTCTGGGTCAAACTTTTTGCCATCAAAGAAGGTTTCAATGCCGCGAGATGTGCTTTCAGGAATATCGGCATCAAACCCTGCTTCCTGAGCCGCCTCTCGCCACAAGTCCTCACGGTTGACAGCATCAATTATCCGTTTGGCGGCGTCGAAATCAGTGAGGGTATCGCGGTGGAAGCCCCAGCGCATCGACTCGGTGAGGAACCAGAGATCATGACTCTTGTAAGGGTAAGAGACGCTGCCGATACCATCTTTCCAATACAGCGGGCCGGCTTTGATATCATTGAACGCCTGCTTGCCGTCACCCATTTCGTACTTCCCTTGAAAGGGAGGATTGAGAACGGTTTTGGGAATGTTGAAGAAATTGCGTCCAGAACAGATTTCGACTAACTCTGCGCGGTTTTCGGGCTGATCACACCACTGCTGCGCTTCCATGAGTCCTTTCAACAGCACCTTGGTTGCCCTCGGATTTTGATCTACCCAATCGGCTCTAATTGCCAAATATTCTTCAGGATGGAACTTCCAGATTTGATGGGTGAGTGCTGCCATGTGACCAATCCCATCGGAAACAATGCGGAAGGGCCAGGGGTCGCCTGTACTGAAGGCATCCATTGAGCCGTTGCGCATTCCCTGCACCGTTTCTGCGGGTGGCACTGCCAGCAAATCAATATCTGTATCGGGATTCACACCACCTGCCGAGAACCAATAGCGAATCCAGAAATCTTGGTTCACATTGGGGAAAGTGTGCGCCGCCTTAAACTTTCGCCCCTGACTCGCTTGAAACCCTTTAATGTAGTCGGCAGCGTTAGAAATATCTAACGTCAACCCTTTACCTTGATGTATCCCTGCAACTGCAATACCATTCCCCTGGGTGTTCAACTGCGCCAACACATACATGGGAATTTTCTGCCCATTTGTAATGATGCCTTCGCTGATCAGGTGCGGCATCGGCATTTGCCACTGTCCACCGTCAATGCCACCCGCAGATGCGCCAATGGTGACGTTGTCGCGTGCAGAAGCCCAGTTTGCCTGCTTCGAGATTTCCACATCGGTCATACCATACTTGGCAAAAAAGCCTTTCTCTTTGCCGATCAGCAGCGGCGCTGACTCCACAATCGGAATGTAGCCTAACTTGATTCTGGTCGTTTCGGGCGCTTGTTCTGGATTGGCTCCAGTCGGGGCAGCAGCGACTCCTGTTGTTGTTGCATCTGTTGTCGTTGTTGTTGCAGTCGGTGGATTACCCAAACAACCTTTGAGCAACACGGAACTAGCAGCCGAGGCACCAGCGGTGGCCAAAAACTTACGGCGAGATAAGGAAAAATTAGACATAGAACCTCCTAACAACCCAGCGAAGATTGAAAACAGACTAGGGATATGCAGATAGCCAACTGTGGAACTTTTTAGTGAATCCTGAAGTGAATAGCTTTATTGATGTAGCTAGGGGCAGTTTCTTATGGCTATCGCCAAGTGGCTGAAGACATGCCATAACCCACGCTCTCAAACGCTCACACCTCAAAAAGCACTCTCAAGCCTCCCAGATTTGTTCATCTGGAAAAGTCTATGGTAAAACTTTTTAGGATAGTTAAAAATCTATCCTAAAAGCACTTTAGCGGTACGAACTTGAAAAATCAATCGGGTTCTGTATAGAAGTTGCTGTACAACAAATAAATTTTTGCTTATTACTCCTTCCGATCCAGTGTGATGCAGTTTTACTGAAGCTTTTCTAGGTTTGCCGCGTTGCTTTACTGTCCGCCATCTCCGCGACTTTGAGGCATGTCATCTTAATTTATCTATAGATACCGGTGAATACTCTTCTATATTTTTAGTGATATACAAATTTTTTAGTGATAAGTAGAAAAACCCAATTAAACTGACTCAACCCACCGTTCGACTGCGCTCAACCGATCGAATGCCGAAAGTTGGTGCGTTGAACAGAGCCAAAACGCATCTGACCGTTCATTTTGTCTATCTACTGACATCACTGAAATCGATACAGAACTGTCCTGGGATAACGATTAGTTAGTTTCTGTGGAATAAGCAATTTTATTTGCTTGAGCGTCGTAGCTCTATTTACAGAACAACTTTAAAAAACAAAGCGCAGCCTAGATCCCATTCAAGATCTAAACTGCGTTTGCTGATGATTAAGATTGGACTAATCTAAACTAGACTTACAGATAGTAGCGAGCCTCTAACCATTGATAAACTTCATCTTCAGAGAAGAAGTTAGAGTAACGCTCGGTAATCGGATCATAAACTTGCCAATACTGCTGTCCTGTGTGGTCAACCCGCTGCTTGACTTGGGGATCAGGATCGATTATCAGCAAGGTTTTCCAGAGCCAATGCAGCCAGTTAGCTTGCTTAGAATCAGAGGGCTGCGTGGGCTGAGATCTTTGCGATAGTTTGCTAGCGGTTGCTTTTTCCTGCGCCTGTTCATTAAAGTAGTTAACAACAGGCTGAAGATGACTGGGCTGTACGATTGGGTAATTTTTCAACATAGACGACTGAGACGAACGACCTTCTTTACGTTCGATAGAATCTGCAAAAAAGAAATTCAGAATGGGTTGAAGATGAGTTTTCAACATAAATAGCGTTTCCTCCTAGGGATTTGCATCATGTGAGTTAAGGAATGCTTCGTACCATACCGTTGCACTTTGCAAGCCACAGACGGATGGCATAACGAAGTCAGCCTAGGGTGAAGCGCAACCCTCATTGACTAACCCTACACGTCTAATTTAGTAACTTTTGTAACAAAATTCCAAACATAACGTTCATCACCTGCATGAAAGAAATTCATAGATGCAAGTGATGGAAATCCAAGCTGCTAGGAAACAATAGATAGAATATGCCTGTATAGTATGCTGTCTGCGACAGGAGCTAGCATCATGGATCTAGAAAGCATCAAACTCTCCCAGTTACGGGCTTTAGTTGCAATTGCAGACTGTGGTAACTTCAGTGAGGCTGCCTTGCGGTTAGGGATTTCTCAATCGGCGGTGAGCCACGCGATCGCCAGTTTGGAAACGCAGCTAGGGGTGATTTTACTCTCGCGGGGGCGACACGGTGCAACGCTGACTCCTGTAGGGCGAGGGGTTCTGGGTCATGCGCAAGAAATGCTGCGACTGTTAGAGTCAATTGGGCGCGAAGCTAACCTATCGAGAGGGCTGCAAAACGGACAAGTGCGCGTCGCTTCTTTCCGCAGTGCTGCGACCCATGTTTTGCCGGGCGTACTGGCAGAATTCCAAAAACGCTATCCTGGCATTTCAGTCACCATTACCGAATATCGCGGCGACGATGGCGTTGAGCAAGCCTTGCGCGAAGGGCGGGTAGATATTGGCTTGACCTGCATGTTTACGACCAGCGAGTTTGAAACCTGGGAACTGATGTATGACGAATATTTGGGGCTATTTCCTCCTAATATCAAGCTGCCAGAAAAAATCGATTGGGCACACTTGTTTGAGCATCCGCTAATCATGCCACCCAACAACGATTACTGCTCGATCTTGATTCGGGGACACCTCACTAAGCTGAACCAGCCAATCAATGCAACCTACGAAATCATGGAAGATTCCACAATTGTCAGCATGGTGAGCCAAGGGTTAGGGGCAACCATTATGGCAAAACTGGCGGCGGAACCCCTCCCGGCAGAGATTCAAGTTCGGTCTTTGCCAGTGCCGCTGCAACGGGTGATTCGGGTGGCAACGTTGGCGGACGCACTGCACCCTCCGGCGGTTTATGCCTTTCTTGAAACCTTGAAAGCGACCATCAAAGCAAAGCATAATCTGATGAGTATGCCCATTGCCTTAACTTAATTGCCTTAACTTAATTGCCTTAACTTAACAGGACTTACGCAACTCAAGCGACTTTGCCCCCTAAAACCCCCATTCTGAGAGACTTTGAGAAAAAACAGATCAGAGAAGTCCCCCACTGGTGGAGGATTTGGGGGGCAGATGCGTAAGTCCTACTTAACTGTCGCGACTTAACATTATTCCAACTTAACTATCGCACCGCCCGACTCCAAGCAAGGCTGTTCCAACCCAGACGGTGTTGGTCGATTTGCGCGAGTAGAGCAATTACTTTCATCAAATCTTTGTTGCCCGGAGCCGTTTCTACGCCGCTCGAAACATCAATGCCGTCAGGTTGTACCGTGGAAAGTGCTTGCGTCACATTGTCGGGGGTCAATCCGCCTGCGAGCAGCCAAGCACAAGCCGGACGGAATTGCTGAAGGGCGTTCCAATCTAGCGTATGCCCTGTGCCGCCATATAAGCCAGGATGGGTGGCGTTGGGATGGTAAGCATCCAATAGCAGGGCATGAACTTCGGTCTGATAGGTCAAAGCCTGCTCTAACGTGGTCGAATTGCGGACACGAAAAGCTTTAATCAGCGTGACTTGCGGCAACGCGGCTCGAAGCTGTTGACAAAATTCGATCGATTCATTGCCATGCAACTGCACCCCGCTCAGGCTGCCAAGCTGAACAGTTTGCCGAATCTCTTCTAGTCCGGCATCAACAAAAACACCAATCCGCTCGACGGGTTGAGCCGAGTCTGCCAATTCTGATAGGGACAGCCGATCGACAATCGCTCGGATCTGCATGGGTGAAACATAGCGTGGCGACTGGGGTACACAGATAAAACCGAGTGCCGATGCTCCTAGTTGAGCAATCGCTTGTCCTTGATTTGGTTGCGTGATGCCACAAATTTTGACGCACATAGATCCGCTTAGAGCAATACTCCTGGGGAGAGATGTTGGGCTTGATCGAAAAGATTTGTATCAAAAACTAGCGTCTGTGTTAACTCTTCAAACAAAACTCAGTTCCTTAGCCTTCAGTTTTTATAATCCTTATTATTTCGAGAAAATCCGATCAACATCCTATCAACACAAGGAGCATAACATTTTGCTATCTCAAATTTTTGTGGCGACGGCTCGCACAACCGCATGGTCTCCCAGTGTCGGGCTAGTGATGATTGCCTGCAATCTGTTTGCCATTGCTATCGGCTACTATGCGATTCAAAAGCGTGGGGTTGGGCCTCAGCTTCCGGTCGAAATGCCTGCTATGTTCACTGGCTTCGGACTGCCAGAACTGTTAGCAACTGCCAGTTTTGGACACATCTTGGGAGCGGGGATGATTTTAGGACTGAGCAACGCAGGAATCTTATAAAGTCCTGCTCAAGTCTTGTCAACAACGAATGACATCAGCATTACAGTCCTCTGCTCTCAAGGCAGCAGCAAGTAAGGACGTGGGCAAATCATCGCCTTTGTGCAAATGGGGTGAAGGGCTAGAGGATGACTCTACGGGATTGGGCAGTCTGGTCATGCGCCATTGCATACGCTATCTCAACAGAACAATCAGCTAGCTCTTATCCCTGCTGCTCAGCATTTCCTGTCAAATCTGCTGCTGTATTTGCTGGTTCCAAAGTTATGATGAAGAGGTCAGCGAGCGTTAATTTCGGATGTCTAAGTCGTTTTCATTTCAATCACTGGTGAGCGTCTCTCCGAATTTCAACCTCTATTTCTCAAATTCTGGAGACACACCATGTCAATTTATGTTGGAAATCTAGCCTATACCGTCAGCCAAGAGGATCTGACTCAGGTTTTTGCAGAATACGGTAAGGTGAAGAGCGTCAGTTTACCCACCGACCGGGAAACCGGACGGATGCGCGGCTTTGCCTTTGTGGAGATGGAAGTTTCTACTGAAGAAGATGCAGCCATTCAAGCCCTAGACGGTGCAGAGTGGATGGGCCGCGATCTGCGAGTTAGCAAAGCTCGCCCGAAAGAAGATCGTCGTTCCTCTTCTTCTTTTAATGGCGGCGGCAACCGTGACAGTTTCAGCCGGGGCGGAGATCGAGATAGCTTTAGCCGAGGTGGTCGTCGCTACTAAAAAATTAGAACTCCCTGACTCGGTGCTCGCGTGAAATCAACGCAAATTTGCATAAATAGCAATTAGTCAAAAAAGTAGAAAGCGAGGTGAAGCCATTTGTGCCCTCTTTGCTTTCTACTTTTTTTGTTTGGTTGGGTTGAAGGCTTTACAAAAAAAGCAGATGGTGATGCCCTTGGTGAGGGCAGGTTTTGGAGTAAGCTTTACAAAAAAGCAGATGGTTTGCTGAACCTGCCCCTACGGAATTGCCTTGGGGACGCCTGCTGTTAAAATTTCGTGTCCGGTTGCCGTTACCAGCACATCATCTTCAATCCGAATCCCGATACCGTGCCAGCGGGGATCAACTTCTGGCTGTCCTTCCACAGGTTTGATGTAAGAAGAAATGTAGATGCCGGGTTCCACGGTTAGCACCTGTCCAGGTTCCAGGTTGTGCGGCGTTTCGCCATGCTGATACACCCCTACATCATGCACATCAAGTCCGAGCCAGTGCCCAGTACGGTGCATATAGAAGGGTTTATATTTCTCCTCCTTTATAATTTCTTCAATATCGCCTTGCAGTAAGCCCAAATCGAGCAAGCCTTCTACAATCACCCGCACAGCCGCATCGTGGTTTTGCTTGTACGGATTACCCGGATGCACTTCTGCGATGGCTGCCAACTGTGCCCGCAGCACAATTTCATAGATGGCTTGCTGCTCTGCTGTGAATTTACCGCTAATCGGAAAGGTGCGCGTGATGTCGGAGTTGTAGTACTGATAGGAGCAGCCCGCGTCAATCAGCAACAAATCACCGGACTGCATTTGGCGCGTGTTTTCGGTGTAGTGCAGCACGCAGGCGTTGGCTCCCGATGCCACAATCGACGGATAAGCCGGAACGGTGCCCCGCAGCCCAAACGTATGCTCAATTTCTGCCTGCACTTCGTATTCGTAGCGTCCGGGTTGGGCAAAGTCACGCGCTCGGTTGTGGGCATCCACAGCAATGGCGGCGGCAGTTCTCATCAACTCCAGTTCTGCCGGGCTTTTCACTTGCCGCATTGGATGTAAAATCGGCGCGAGGTCTTCTAGCGCAATTGGGCCGTAGCCTTTTTTGGGGTAGGTGGCGAGTAAGCGCTGCCAGTGGCGCAAAATCCGGTCGTTGAAGGCTTTGTCGCGTCCGAAACGGTAGTAAATTCGATCGGCTTTTTCGAGGTATTGGGGCAGCTTTTCGTCCAGTTCCGCGATGGCGTAAACCTCATCTGCACCAAACCGCTCTTTGGCGGCTTCCACCCCGACTCGGTAGCCCGTCCAGGTTTCTTTCTCTAAATCTTTGGGCTGCACAAACAAAATAAACCGATGCGCTTCGTGATGGGGAGCCAGCACCGCCACCGCTTCAGCTTCGTTGAACCCTGTGAGATAGAAAAAATCGCTGTCCTGCCGGAAGTTATATTCAACGTCATTGTGCATCACCGCCATGGGCGCACTGCGAAAGATCGCTGTTCCTTTGCCAATCTTCGCCATCAATCTTTCACGACGCTCAGCGTATTCCATGCCTCTCATCCTTATCTCAATCTTCTGTACTGTTGGTTTTGTAGTGTCGTATCGGTTGGCTCTAGAAAGCTGTAGTTTGTGCAACCCTTGGCTCTGACAAGCTGACAGAAGATTTCTCACCCACCCAATCCTCGTCAGGGCAGGTTTAGTGATGAAATCATTGCCTTCAGATCCGTTGGCAAAACCTACCCCAACTTTCCCTAACCCAGCAGGATATCCTTGCTCGGAAATCTCCCTATCGACCAGCCTACAATATGAGGACAAGTAAATGGGGGCTAAAGCAATGACCTCATCGATTCCGACCTCTCGCCTATCCAAACTGCTGTTAGATCCAGAAGATTTGATCAAGCGGGGGCTGACTACTGGGCCCGTTGCCAAAGCCGGACAATTTCGCTTAACGTCGCTTGGTCGGGGGTGGAAGCGACTCCGGGCGGCGTGATTTCGGCTCCGGGAATGTTTTGCATCCAAGGGCTGTTGGGCGTCGATTGGATATCAACCGCCGGGTTGACCGGACGGAAACCATACTGGACGAAAACTTGCTGCTGTTCGGGTGCAGTGAGGAAATCGAGAAACTGCCGGGCGGCGTTTGCGGTGTTTTGACTCACATCTCGACGCACAATGGCGGCTGTCGAAACGGTTTCAACGGTCGGGTTGATGTAATAAATCTGGTAAGGCTCGGCTTGGCTGGCGGCTGACTGCTGCCAACGGTGCAGCGCAATACTTTCGTAAACGGTCGCCACATCTGCCTGGTTGGGGCCGCGAGCAATAAATTCTTGCAGCAACGTATCGGTGGAGCGAGGCGGCTGATAGACCGAGCGCTTCACTAAACTGAACAAAGCGTCTAGATTAGGGCTGTTGAGGCTGCTGGCTGTCACTGAACTGCCCAACTGAGACTCAGCCCACAATCCCAGCGTCAGTTGAGCGCTGTTTGAGCGAGTTGGATCGGTGATCAGCAGGTCAAAGCTGCCCCAGTCGCTAGGGCCGCCAATTTCGCCCCAGTTGCCTTTTTGCAGCGCTTGTTCGAGTCGATTCCAGTCGAACTGCTGATTCGGAAACAGCACCTTGCCTCGGTCTGCCCAGGCAATCGCTACAAGGCTGGTTTTGGCGATGGGTTGGGGCAGTTCGTAGAAAGGTTCACTGCCGTTTTGGGCTTGCCAGCGTTCGCCCAAATGTGCGATTAGTTCGCCGTTAGCTGGAATCAACACCGTTGGCGTAAAGTCGTTTTTGGCGTCGATATAGCGATTCACCAGATCTTGCGACCCCTGAAACTTGAGGTCGAGTTGAATTTGCGGATGGGTTTGCTCAAATTTGGCTTCCAGGGCTTGCAGCGGTTCCTGAAGTTCTGTACCGCTGACGACTACCACAGTTTGGTTCAGTCCGGGCAGGGGTGCGTAAGTCAGTCCCAGAGCCGCTAAAAAAATACCAATTGAAAGCCCAGATCGACGCACCAATCGAGATTGAGGCGTTTTCATAACAGTTGCCTTTGAGTGAGGTTTACGAGATCGGAGTTGGGCGACTCTGGCTGCTGTCGGGGGATGGGTAGAGAACCAAGCGAACCAGCCGCCCGCAAAGGGATTGATAATCAACAGCGGCGAAAATGCTAGATGTAGCGTGCTGGAATTCCGCTGGGTTTTCTGTGCGGACAGTTTTTCCAGAGAAGTCGCCAGCGCTTCTGGATTGTCTGTGAGTTGGGCGGCCCCAGCATCGGCAGCAAATTCACGGCTGCGAGAAATCGACATCTGAAGCAGGAGAGCCGCCATCGGAGCCACCATTAACGTTAGCAACAAACCTGGTAGCGCTGTTGGATTCAGCCGCATTTGACGGAAACTGCCCCACTTCCCAAAGTCTGCCAGCAGAGCAATTCCGCCTGCCAAGGTTGCCGCAATCGTGAGGGTCAGGGTGTCTCGATGCTTGATGTGGCTCAGTTCGTGCGCGATAACGCCTTCGATTTCTTCAACTGACAGCAAATCTAGCAAGCCCTGCGTCACTGCAACCGCTGCATGGTGAGGGTCGCGTCCGGTGGCAAAAGCATTTGGCGTCGAAGTTGGCACAACGTAGAGGTTGGGGAGTGGCAAATCGGCGCGCTGACACAGCCGCTTCAGCATCGGTTCCAGCAGTTTGGCTTGGGCCGGTGTGGGCGGTTTAGCATCGTAGAAAGTGAGAGCTGCTTGGTCAGAGTAAAACCACGCCAGAAAGTTAAAAGTAGCGGCAATGCTCAACCCAATCACGGCTCCGAGGATATTACCCAATGCGATGTAGCCGATCAGAACCAGCAGTCCGGTGAGCAGCGTCAGCAGGGCAAACGTTTTGAAGAAGTTCATTTTTGCGTCCTTCGGTGACGGGAATTAATGACATGAATTGCAGCAACCGTTGGCAGCGAGAGCAATGTCACGATGAAGCCACTTTGAGGAACCGCGTATTTAATTTGCAAAGACGGGAGGGCAAAACCGCTCAGCAGATCGTGAAACTGCCCCACATCGGCATAGGCTCCCTGATAGTCTCGGTCGTAGTCGTGAAAAATCAGCGATTCGGTGTGAGTAGCCAGGCGAACCCGATAGGCAGTGTACTTGTTGCCCTCAGAATCTCTTGCCCAATGTTCCTCAACTTCTGCCCCTTTGAGCCGAAACGAAGTGTTTGTCCATGCCCGTCCAAACTGCACTTTCTCCAGTTTGCAGACGGTGTAAGCGCGTTCTCGGCGTTCGCAGCTAATCCGGTCAAAGCTGTCCATAAAGCCAAGCCAAGCAACAGAAACCAAGGCTATCCCAAACATCGATAAAATCATTCTTGCGGGTATATGCTGCATGATTGCCCTTTTCTACCTACTGCGAATCCTATCCATTCCTAAATTTGGGCTATAGATGGGCTTTGTTAGGAGCAGTTTGTCAATACGTCTTTTACAGAATTTGGATTGCTAGCAAATATTTTCGGTTTCGCTTGTCATCATCAAAATGTTTCTGATGTTATCGCTCTACAAGCAAGTCAACGTTCTCTTGAAATAAGCGTAACTGATCGCTGAGAGATTCTAATTCTAGGGTTTGCTGTGTATCTGTAAGATCGCTTGATCTAATTGTGTTCTGTAGCTTTTGTAAGACTCCTGCTGCATCCAGAATCAGCGTTGAGAGGCTAGCGATCTGAATCTGGCGGGAATCTTGTCCTTCTTGGGCAAGCTGAATGTTGTGTTTGAGGCTGTCTGCAAGTTTGGACAACTGTTGGCGCATGATGCCAGAGCTTCCGCGCAGTTTGGCTTCTACGGTGGCAAGCTGTTTTTCTAAATCGCTAACCGACAAAAGCGAATCGCTGCCCTGCATTCGGTGGGCGAGTTGCGTAATTTTGGCAGGCAGTTCACTCGCCCGATCGCAAGCAAACTGAATCGCGGCCAACAAATCTACCTGCGCTGAGTGGGTTAGCAGCCGAGCCGCTTCGGTTCGCAGATCTTCGGCTTTCGCTGCCAGAGTTCCTGCCTGTTGTTGAACGGATCGCAGGTCGTTTTCTAACGCTGGATTTTGTAAGTTAAAGGCTTCGGGTTCTTGAGCTTTGCGGATCGCGGCTCCGAAGGTGGCTATGGCTCCGGCAACAGGCAGCATCACCGCACTGGGCAGTTTGGCAAACCGCACTCCGGCAACCAGCGCCACAGAGCCAACGAGGACAGGCAGCGGATAGAACAGTGGATTAGCGAGTTTGAGCTTGGCAAGTTTCATGAGCAAACACCCTCGAATTAGAACTCTAGCTGCAAGTTTTCCATCACCCGCGCAATCGTTTCGGGGTCGCCTTTGGCATAGTAGCCGCCGGTGGGCTGGGCGATTTGTTCCAGCACTCCCGCATCAAATTCACCGTCGCTGCCGTAGCCAATCGTGAAGAAGGAAATCCGCTGGTCGCTTTCATAGCCGCTCTTTTCCAGTTCAAGCTTGAGTTGATCGAGATTGGCTTTTGATCCAGAATCTTCGCCGTCTGTCAGCACCAGCACCGCATTGATCGCATCGGGACGCAGATTTTTTTGCAGCCAGTTCCGGGCATACAGCGACGCATCGTACAAAGAAGTGCCACCCTCAACTTGCAGATTGTTGATAAACTGGAAGCCCAGATCGCGCCCTTGTGGAGTGCCATCAATCAGAATCGGTGGGCGGACGGTAGTATCAAAATCAATCAACGCCACCCGATCGTTTGGGCCGAGGCGATTGATGTAAGTTGCAGCGTGTTTTGTACCGCTGGCATTTTGTTACCCTCCATCGAGCCAGACGAATCGACCACCAGCACCACCTGTGAAGGCTTTTTCGCTGTCTGTTCCCAAGCGCTGATCATCGCCTCAACCACTCGCGGTTCGGGCGGACGGTAGGAATCATAATTTGCTTGCGGATCAACACCAAATTCGGGTGCAAACTTCGACCCTAGCGGAATTCCGGGCGTTCCGGGACGTAATCCTAAATCAGCGGCAATTTGCTGAGCTTCCGACGACTGCAAAAACGCAATTACCTGTTCCGCAGCGGCTTTTTCCGATTCGTTTACCCACGGCGCAGTCGGCAAAATCGCCCGCATGTTAGACGAGAAGGTGGACTTGGGATAAATCGCCTCATAGCGCGGCTGGTTGGGCTGGAGGTTCGCGTTAGCGGCAATCACCGAAGATTCATACACGGAGCCAATCGACGCCCAGTAGGGTCCGTTTTGCGCCATTGCTTTTGCCAGCGAGTTGGTCGAAACTCCATAGCGGGCGACCTTTTGCTGAATCGCTTTGACATCATTGGTGTAGCGGCTGACATCAGCAGTAGTCATCTGCTCTGGGCGTTTGTCGGCAACCGAGGCGTACTGAGCCACTAACGTTTGCAAGCCCGAATTCGAGCGGGTCGGAGCCGTTTGGACATAGTGGATGGCGATCGGCTGACTGGCAGCATCCAAATCCCGGTGCGTTTTGGCGGTGACTAGCTTTTGAAATAAATCATCCTGTTTACGCAAGCCAGACGCTAGATCAGACGGAGCCATGAACACCATCGGACTATTTGCTAGTAACGGTGAATCAGTGATTGGCGGAATGTAGTTTTGTCCTGGAAAAAGCTGCCCGACTCGGTCGATCAACAAGCTCTGATAAATCTCCCCATCCACCGAAACCAGCGTCGGAAAGTTGGGCGAATCAACAGGCAATGTTCCGGCTTTCAACTGTTCTGCCAGCGACACCACGCGAGTCACAACATCACCGCTGCCCTCCGCCTGACAGGAAATGTGAAACTCCTCACCGCTCGGTAGTTTGGGGCGCTGCTGGTTATACTTTTCGGCAGCCTGATGGCAAAAATCATCGAGCGCACTGCCGACGAGCAGTTTCACCTCAAACCCAGGAAGCGTTGCCTCACTTTGGCTACCACCGGTACAAGCCGTCAATCCTGTACCGCAAATCGCTAGAAAAACCGCAAATCGATGAATGCTCTTATTCATAACAGGTTCAATGAATTGCTAAAGGTTTTGCAGATGCAGAGAATTAGCGCTGAGAGAAATTGCATTCCAATCAAAGAATCAAATTTAGAATGCCCTATTTAGGTGATCGAATAGAGCAGTTGAATCAGAGCGATTAAAATAAGTAGTTGAACTTAAACTGAGAAAATTATCTATTAACCTGGTAATCGTTGTTCATACACTGTGCTTCGACTGCGCTCAGCACTCAGAGATCGGGTTTCAACTGCGCTCAGCACTCAGAGATCGGGTTCGACTGCGCTCAGCACTCAGAGATCGGTTACGAAC
>JAAUQT010000320.1 GCA_012033495.1 Cyanobacteria bacterium RM1_2_2
AACGATTGTCAGGTTAACAGCAGGTTGAAAGTTGACACAAATAGGAAACCAGATTTATCACGGCAGACCAGTAAACGACTTCTGCCCTCTGCCTTCGGCGCTCTCTCTACCGCTGGCTCAGCATCTCAGACCTAGGGTTTTGCTGAGGTGAGGGTTGAGTCTGGGCGTAGCGGCGCTGAATTTCAGCATGGCGGTCGGTTAAGTAGCGATTGAGACTTTGTTCTAGCCGCGCCAATGCCCGGGTCAAAAAATCATTACCGATGCCAAAGGTGAGCCGACATACAAAAGGTTCGATGATAGTTCCATATCGCCGCCAGCCTAACTTTTTGTACTTGCTTTGAAAGTAGCCATCTTCCGCCAAACTCCATTTATCTTGCAGATGTCGCAGACTGGCGAGCGTCCAAGCATTACTCCAGCGCAGCATATAGTAGTGCAGATCTGTCCACTCCAGCGGTGGCCCAGGCACATAGGTGACGATGCAACTGGGTTCAAAATAGACCGTGCCGCCCTTCTGAGCTACGCTCATACAGAAGTCTAAGTGCTCTTTAGTATTGAGCATCTTTTCATCGAGAGGGCCCAGCGTCTCAAAAATGGACGTTCGCACTAAAATCACAGTGAAATTCTGCAAGCTCGGTCTGGCAGCGTTGAAGCTGACTGTGTAAACGGGCAACCTGCTGTCCTTGCTGATACATCTTTTCTCGGATTCGCTGCCTGCCGGTATTATCCACCCAAACGTGCGACTCTCCTCCAGCAAAGTGAATCTCCTCGTGTAGTGGCTCATATTGGCACATCAGCGGCCCCACGACGGTGGCATCTGTTTCTTCGGCGCATTGAACCAGAGCATTCAACCATCCGGGTGATACAATCACGTCATTGTCAACAAAGACAAGGTATTTTGTCTTAACAGCCGCCAAACCCAGATTTCTAGCTTGATTGGGATAGAGGTAAAAATCGGTGCGAATTATTTGAAAATCCTTTTCCTGCGCCTGTTCCTGTAAATAGCGCCGAACTTTGGCAGGCGAATTCCC
The DNA here is from genome assembly GCA_012033495.1 of Cyanobacteria bacterium RM1_2_2. GTDB lineage: Bacteria > Cyanobacteriota > Cyanobacteriia > Elainellales > Elainellaceae > Elainella. Next base: position 1,029 of record JAAUQT010000320.1, read on the forward strand.
ATCTACGTAGACGAGATTAAATGGAATCGTTGTATGCTCATAGATACTTTCTAACGACTGACGAGTACAGCTAAACCGTTCGCGTGGAACAACAACGATCGTGACAACTGCATCTAATTTGGGCGATGAATTCATTTCTGTTCTCCTAGCACTAGCGTTTGATAGTAGATGATTAATAATGTTCTCATTAATGTAGTTTAGCCATAATGTAGTTTAGCCATGTGTTTCATTGATGGGATTCGGCAACATCCACAGTTGGTAGATAACGTTGGGGAGATGGGGGCGAAACACCATGCGGATGGGTAGACACAAGCTGCTGATAAATCTTCACAAGTGTGTCATTTAACTTATGTAAGTTATAGTGAGCCTCTACATAGGCGCGACCTGCTTGCCCCATCGGTGTCCAAACGTCAGGATGATCGAGCAAATGCTTTAATTTGTCAGCCAAAGCGTCTGCATCTCGTTCTGGGACTAAAAATCCTGAAACGCCATCTTGAATCAGTTCAGGAATGCCGCCGTGGTAGGTACTGATTACGGGCAACCCCAAAGCTGATGCCTCTTTCAAAACATTGATTGGAGCATCTTGATTTCCATCGCTAGCGGTGACACTCGGCGCAACGAAAATATGGGTTGCATCTAAAATTTCGATGATTTCTCGCTCGTTTTTCCAGCCCAACAGGTTCACCTTGTCGCTGACGCCTAACTCCTGAATCATCTGTTGAAATTGATCTCGCAGCGGCCCATCTCCGATGATGTTGTATTCAATATTAGGATGAGTTACAGATAGCTTGGCAACGGCGCGAATGCTGTATTCAATTCCTTTTTTTTCCACCAAACGACCAGTTGTAGCAATCCGAACTCGCCCATCGACAGGAAATTGGCGCGGTTTCAGCGTAAATTTGTTGCAGTCCAGCCCAGAACGGTGAACGGCAATTCTAGACGGATTACAGCCAATCTGCACTGCCCGGTCTCGAAAGAAATCGCAGTTGGCAAGGAAAAAGTCTCCTGTTTTGAACAACCGATCGTAAATCTGTGTGCCACGTTCTTGCACAAATCGGCTAATGTCATCCCCTCGGAAGGTGGTGATTAGCTTGGCGTTGGGTGAGTTGATCGCTCGAAACGCCATGCCTCTGAAGCATTGAGTTCCAAATTGACAATGGACGATGTCATAGCATTTTTGCAAGTCAGGAATTGCCGTGTAGAGTAACCACAGCGAAACGGCTGGCTCTCCATACTTCAGAAAGTTGAGCGATTGCAGTGTCAAGCCGGGATTGCGAGCCACTTGAGCCGCAAATATCCCAATTCCTTGCCACAGTCGTTCAAGGTGATTAACTGGAATAGCGGGCAAAAAATGAGTGCGCTCCAGCAAATTATATTGGGTGACATCGGGATGAACTTTTGATATGTCTCCCAACTGATCGGCATAGATGTCAACATCATGTCCTCGATCGAGTAATCCTGTCACCTGATTGACAATAAAGGTCTCTGATAAAACAGGAAATGAGTTCACAATAAACGCAACATTCATGCCTTAATCCTTAATCTTTTCGCAACACCTTCTAGGTAGACTCATTCAAGTTCAATCTAACTATTCTCTTGCAGAAATTGCGCCAAATTTAAGCCGCAATTTCTCCCAAGCTGACACATACCGGATAAAAAACATAACGAGCGAAACACTAAGTTTCTGCTGCCAATTCTGCAATTTTGGATCTCGAAAAACGGTTACTGTAAACATGAGAGGAGGCATCAGATCTTGCAGTAAACTCTGTAAAAATAAGCGATTTCGCTGCAAGAAATCAGCGCTTTTCTTCTGTTGTAAATCAAAGTGTCCACCCGCATGTCTGAGGGTTCTTTTGTATAGCTGCGGAAATGAATGTCTAGCTGGATGACGGATGCAGACTGTTTCGGAGTAAATTTGTTGATAGCCAAAAGCAGCCACTCGTTGTCCCCACTCTACATCCCCACTTGATTTGAGGTTGGCATCAAATGTTCCAACTTGTTCAATGACCTGCCTGAACGTAAAGACATTGGCGGTTGCTCCGTATTGTTGTTTTTCCAGAAACTCTTTTTGCGGCAGAGCCATCACACTTTCATAGAGTTCCACAGCCGTTAATCGCTCTGGATCTTTGAAGAAAATTTCAATTTTGCCAGCAACCAAACCACAGTTAGGAACTTGCAGCAAGGCAGCGACCCCTTGTTCAATCCAGTTAGGAGCCGGAATGCAGTCTGCATCCGTGAAGGCAATCACTTCTCCTTTCGCTAGCGAAATACCTTTGTTTCGAGCCGCATAAGAGCCAGGCGTTTTTTCCTCAGTACTCCTTGCTTGTTGAAATTGGGCAACAGTGGCAGCGATTGCTTCACCAGGATCAGAGCCGTTGTCCACTACAATCACCTCATAGCGATCCGGAGAATAGGTTTGATTTTCCAAGGCAGTTAAGCAGAGCTTCAATCGTTCAGTCATCATTGAATACGGGAATGATCACCGAAACAAACAGAGGGTTCGCTGTCTCTGCGGCT
>JAAUQT010000321.1 GCA_012033495.1 Cyanobacteria bacterium RM1_2_2
ACACTAAACGCATCCTACGGTTAATAACACATAACTATTGGGTAAAAAACAGCAGATGTAAAGTCATGAGCCAAAATCGTTCAAGCTTAAAAGCCATTGCAGGGAGCGAATCGCTCTTTACGTCGTCGTCTAACTCTAAAAGGTGAGCTAGTTCTGGCACTGATGCCAACATTAGTTGTCCTAGCTGTGCTTGCATTTGTTGAAGTCCTTAGCCGTCAACGCCTGCTGTTTGCCTCGCTAGCTTCTAGCGCTTTCCTGATTTACCTCGATCCACAGCACGGAACTAACACGGTGCGAACGTTGATTCTATCTCAGATCACCGCAGCCACGATCGGGTTAATCACCTATCTCATTTTCGGCTCTGGATATTTATCGGCTGGAAGTGCGATGGTGATTGTCATTGTCTTGATGATTCTATTCGATGCCGTTCATCCTCCAGCGGTTTCTACTTCGTTAAGTTTTGCACTCCGGGCTGGGGATGAAACCAATCTCATTCTATTCAGCTTGGCGGTTAGCGTTATCGCCATATTAGTGCTGCTGGAACGGTGTGCATTGTGGATTTTGGCATGGTATAACCGCTCTCAGCCTAATAATGATAATGCATAAGAACTGTTACGAATAATCAGTACGAGCTTATTCTTTTATGATTTACAAATCTGGATCTTTTTTGGGTTACATTAGTTCTCAAACTCTATTTTCTGCTTTTAGGTAAGTGTGCAACGCCATCCTCGATGTTTGCCCGTTTCCAATTTGAAACCAAATCTTCTACAAGCATTCCCTTACTGTTGATAACACTGCTAGGTAGTCGAACTTTGAGTGTGGGCAGATAGTTACCATTAACCAGTCGTTGCCCAAATCTCACCACTGTGCCAGCGTGTCCAAGCATCTTATGCAGAACGTAATCCTCAATCTTCATCAGAAACTCCTTCATTCGTCAAAAAAGCTTCCATGAACGGGCAAAACAGAGCAGTCTATGTAGGGAAAATCTATCTACAGTGTTTTCCATTCCATAGCTTATTCAACTTCTGGAAAAACCTGGGGAGAAATCGGGAAGAAGCCGCAGATCGTTGCTTGTAAGCGCTCTAAATTTGCTTGAGGCGATATCCTAATCCGTGAACGGTTTCAATTAAATCTTCTGGTGCATCAGCAGACTTGAGCTTGTGGCGTAGGCTCTTGATGTGGGTTTTGACGGTTTCTTCAGTCGGCGGATCGTCTAATGACCAGATCCGCTCAATGATGTTCGATCGACTCAGCACCCGTCGTCCGCTTGAGACCAGTAGTTCTAACACTGCAAATTCTTTGGGAGTTAAATGTAGGGGGGTATTATCGTAGCTCACTTCAAAGGTGCTGGGGTCTAACCGCAGTCCTCCCCATTCCAGACCGGGCGATCGAGTCACATTTCCACGCCGCAGCAGGGCTCGCACTCGTGCCATCAATTCCTGCAAATCAAATGGCTTGATTACATAGTCATCGGCTCCAGCATCTAGTCCAATAATCTTGTCTGCCACCGTATCGCGTGCCGTCAACATCAACACAGGCAATGCCGCATCTCGCTGTCGTAGTTTTTGGCAAAGCGTCACTCCATCCAGTTTAGGCAGCGTTAGATCTAATACAATCAAGTCATATTCCAGAGTATTGATAAAATGCCAAGCGGCTTCTCCGTCCTCGGCTACATCCACCGCATACTGCCGATCGCTCAGTGCTTCGGTTAATATCTCTGCCAACTGAATGTCATCTTCCACTACTAGAATTCGCATTTGAGTTTGAGAGTGCTTTAGAGTAGAGATATCTAAGATACCTAGTTTGAATGTATCGCATATCCCTAGCTTCTAGAATCAATCCTCAGTCTGAGGATTTTAAGCTATGACGAAATGGTCAGTTGAACGTCGCTGGATTGCAGGCGGCATCGGCTTAATTCTAATGTTGATGGGCACTGTTAGCTATGTTTCCTATCAGAACGCAACGAGACTGATTGAGAGTGCTAAAAAGGTGAGACGTACTAATGAAGTGCTAAAGACACTCACGGATGTTGTCTCTACCATGACCGATGCCGAGTCAGGACGACGGGGCTACATTCTATTTGGCGATGAAGAAGAACTCAAACGCTACAATACGGCAGTCGAAAGCATTGATCCAAAAATTACTCAGTTGCGCCAGTTTCTGGGAAGCGATGTTGAACAACAGCAGCGTCTCGCTCGATTCGTTTCTCTGATCACGCAACGACTAATTCTCTATCGCCAATCAAGCAAGCTGTATCAAGATGCAAAACCCACTTCGGCTCAAGCAGAGTTAATTGAGCAACTCAAACAGAACAAACGAGAAATTCGTCAGGCGGTGAGCGAAATCCAGACACAGGAGGAGCAACTGCTAGAAATTCAGCTTGTGCAGTCTCAACTCGGCTTTCAGTACCGCCTCTTCATTGAGTTTCTGGTGGCGTTTCTCACCTTTTCAGTGATTTTGGGCATCTGCATTTTGCTCTATCGCCAACTGGTGAAGCGGCAGCAGGCTGAGATGCAGCAGCAAAAATTGGCACAGGACAAGGAATTAAGCGAACTGAAGTTGGATTTCTTCTCAATGGTGTCGCATGAATTTCGCACCCCGTTGAGTATTATCCTCGGCTCAGTGCAACTGCTGGATACGGAAGGACAACGACCCGTCGAACCCCGCAAACTCCACAACAACTTGCACCGAATTCAATGCTCGGCACGATTGATGGCCAAGATGCTAACGGATATTTTAACGGTGATGCGAGCCGAAGCAGGAAAGCTGGAATGTAAACCAGAACTGATTGATCTGGAAGCGTTTTGCCTGAACTTGGTGGAAGATTTACAGCTTTCTAGCGAATCGAATTGCACCATTAAGCTCGATCGTCAGGGTGAATGCACTCATGCTAATCTTGATGAGAAGCTGCTGTACTCGATCCTCAGCAATCTGCTATCCAATGCCCTCAAGTATTCACCCAAGAGCAGTGAAGTGTCTTTCAAGTTTCATTGTGAACCGGATGAAGTGACGTTTGAGGTGACAGACCAGGGGATTGGCATTCCACCGGAAGATTTGCGAACACTTTATCAGCCGTTTCAGCGCAGCAGCAATGTAGGTAAGATTACAGGTAGTGGGTTAGGGTTAGCAGTTGTCAAGCGCTGTGTTGATTTGCAACACGGGCAAATTGAGGTGAAGAGTGCAATAGGCTTAGGCACAACATTTGTAGTGAAGTTGCCGCAAGGAAGAGATGGAGTAGATAGATGAGCTTCACTGTGAGCGGTTCAGCCGAACGGGAAATGAACTTTTCCTGAATTGAAATGTAGATGATTCAGCAATAGCAGTATGCCATTCAACTCCCCAAAATCTCCCCAATTTGTACCCAGTTTATTGACCTTTGGGCTTTACCGTTAAAGAGTACATCAAAGCCTTAACTTAGGCAATGGCTTGCCGATGACCTTGCTGTTGAGGGTCGGAGAACGGCATGAGGCAGTGGTGTTTGAGCAATGGATGGAGCCGGGGCAACTGAAGCGGCAATGGGGGGGTCGTCCTCGGTTGCGTCCAG
>JAAUQT010000109.1 GCA_012033495.1 Cyanobacteria bacterium RM1_2_2
AATGGTCTTAGCATTGCTGAAGCGCTGGTAGATTTGGGCGTTAGTCAAGTTGTCGTGATGCGGGAACCGATTCATAATCAGGTCGCACAAGAGTTTTTTAATTCAATTTTTGCGTAGTTTAGCTGAGTTTAAAGACGTACATGAGTCGTTAACGGGAGTGTGCCAATCGCTGAAGTGTGAAAAACATCTGACCTATCCCTCCGCGCATTTAGTGCCATCTCTCTTTCAGCATCCTTCTACCGCACTGTTTCGCCTCCACCCCACTGACCTCAAATCTCGACTGCGCCCTTGGCTGCCGACTCGCATTCAGGCTGTGAGCTTGCTGATTCTAAGTCTGCTCAGCCTGACGCTGCCTTTACAGGGCAAACTGTTGGAACAGCGTTTGTGGATGCAGTCCCTTTATCGCCATATCACCCAGCAGGGCATTGCTCCTACGCCACCACCCGTGACGCTAGTGCAGATTGATAGCCAATCGATTCAGGCAGCTAAACTGACGCAGGCGCACCCGATGGATCGAAGCTATTTAGCCACAATTATCAATCGGCTCGCTGCTTTAAATGCTGAAATTGTTGGCGTTGATTATCTGTTTGATCGCCCTGCCGCTCAGCCCCAAAAAGATCAGGATCTTTCGCAAGCAATTCAGACAGCGATTCAACAGCCTCCTCAGTCGTGGTTTGTGTTTGTCAGTATGCAGGAAAACGGGGAGTGGGTCAGCCTACGCCCTGACTTGGTTCCTCCAAACCGCAGCCTAACTGGAGATATGCACTTACTGACACTGAACGATATTCCACTTTATGTGAAAACCGTCACACCAACTCCATTCACCTGGGATAATTCTATCACTCAGCCTCCACTACCATTTTCATTTCTGCTTGCATTTGCACAAGATATACGCTCCCAATTTCAATCCGACAGCGCTGATCTGGCACGACATTCAACCATCTCTTTGAATCAAATTCTCAGCCGTTCACCAATTTCTATTCCAAATCGTGCCCGACTCCGACCGCTTACAGCATTCTCCTATCAGTTCAATCAACTATGGCTACATCCAATCATCGACTTTTCCATTCCGCCTGATCAAATCTATCAGCCCATTTCCGCCGAAACATTACTCACCGATTCAACCATCTCTTCCCTACAGGGACAAATTGTGATTCTAGCGGCAGGTATTTACAAAGATGCAGGCATCATTCCAGGGCAGGACAGCTACCCGATGCCCGCTGCGGTTCGACATTGGCGGACATTGCGAGGTGACACCAAGCAACAGAAGATTATTACTGGCGGTGAAATTCATGCTTATATGGTGCAGGCATTTCTCTCTCAGCGTTTGGTCGTTCCCATCCCCGACCTCTGGATGATTGGCATCGCTGCCCTGCTTGGCAAAAGCATCACACTCGCCAGATTCAAGCGGCTCCGCTGGCGATGGTTGATAGGCGGCACGGTAGCTTACAGTCTGCTGAGTTTGCAGGTCTACATCTCAGCCGCAATTCTCTTACCGGTACTGTTGCCAACCCTGGCATTTTGGACGTACATTCTGCCTGCCTTAAAAGTTAGCTTCTCCACTCGTCCTCCTTCAAAGTAACCATCATGCGTAATTTCAACTGGTCAGCCATGCTCAGTTCACTTTAGCAGTTTTTTTGCCGACTCAAACACCGCCCCAGCCGCCAGTCAATTCGCCCGCAATCAATCCTGACATCACTTGGACAATTTTGCTGAGCCAAGCTGCCCCTCCTGCCGGAACGCCTCCGGGCGGCTCTCGTGGATCGGGTAATGACATTGTGCCTCTGATTCCTGGTGCAATCAGTACAGAAACCTGGAGCAACAGCCCTCTCTTTCTTTGGCAAGGGGCAGCCCGACAAATTGAACTAACTGCTGCGACAAGCGTGATTTGGAGTCAGCGACTCACCGAAACCACTCAACATTGCTTTTACACTGGTGCTCCTTTAACCTCCAGTTCCTATGAATGGATTCTCTACAGTCCTGCGAAAGTGGCAGTATCAAGAGTTGCGTTTCGAGTGATGCAGCCTGAAGATCAGTCCAAAATTGCGGCTGAACTTGCGGCTTTAGAAGCCCAACTTCCTGCGGCAACTCCTGAACAGCTTGCCCTGCAAAGAGCCAACTATTTCGCCGAGCGGCAGCTTTGGTCAGATGTATTCCGCGAAGCGTTCTCAGTCACAGAACCTTCATCAGAACTATCTGCGTTACTAGAAGCCATACCCAATATGTTAGGATGATTTAATTAGTTACATCAAGTTAAAATACACTCACATTTCCGTTTGTTTTGGTTCTGAACATAATCTAGGCTGTAATTTTTGCTCTTCGGGTGTACGTGGCTCATCAATCGCCAAAACGGGCTGCTCCCAACATTGATACACAGGAACGGTTGGAAAGATAACGTTTAAGTCAGCAGACAGGCGATCCGGCGTGAACAAATCAGTATTACAGCGAAGAGAATTTTGCCGGTTATTAGGTTGAGATGTGAGTTGTGATAGACAAGCTGATAGAGCAGGATTGCTGAATTTCAGTTCTAACGCCTGCGGATTCTTCTCTAGCGCCATCTGAAAGGCTAGCTGTGCCTCTGGTTGATGGGCTTTTCCTAACAAAAGATAAACAAACCCTTTACTTCTAAGAGCAGTCCAACCAAAGCTGTTGCCAGAGTTCTCCTGTGCTACCCGATCAAAGATACTGATAGCCTGTCGATAATTTCCTGCTTTTGCCTGAAACGTCCCATAGTTATAAAGCAGGCTCGCCAGAGGAGTGGGAGAGACTTGCTGCGCTTTCTCAAACAATTTGGCTGCTTTTTCAAACGATGCCTGCGAGTATGGCATTTCTTCAAGCAAAAAATTACCTAACTTGATCAAAATTGGAAAATCTTCAGGTGGAATTTGGGCGACTTCTTGAGCCAAATAAAGCTCGATGGCTTGACGATAGAGTTTCTTGTATTCCACAGGCTGATTATATTTCGTTCGCAACGACTGTGCCAAACCAAAGTAGAAAAAGGCTTGTGGGTCGGTTTGCAAAACTTCTGTGGCTCGTCCAAAACTGTTGGCGGCTTCTACAAGTTGAGTATCAGCTTCATCTTTCGGCAGTCTTTGTCGGTAGTCTTGCCAGAGCAGCAGCAACGCCCGTCCGTGTTCCTTGAGCGCCACTGGATGATTCGACCATTTCAAAATTTCTTCACAGCCCCCTCTCACTTGAGCAGCAAGTTCTGTCATGTTGACCTTTGCTAATCCGCCCGATTGTTGTTGAGTCAACAACTGTTTGCATTGATTCAGTTGATTCATCTGCGACAGTTGCCGATTTAACGCATAAACCAAGAACAAACCGCCTACACACAAGCCCGCTATACTTGCAGCCAAAAAACGCCGATTGATTAACCAGGTGTATTGTGATGGGCGAGGGTGATCAACTAGCGTCCGTAAGTCGCGCAGCACATCTGAGGCGTTGAGATAGCGATTGTCGGGAGCATGACGAATCATCTTAGACAAGATTTTGGCTAACCGATCGCTGACTTTGACCATCGGCTGATCAGAAGTAGCATACAGCCAAATAATTTCACCTGTTCTGCGATCGGTCGTCAGATCTTTTGGACAAGTGCCGGTCAAGGCTTGAATGCCTGTCATTCCCACTGCATAAATATCACGTCCCGATTCAGTACAAGCAATTGTTTCTGGTGGCATGTATCCTAACGTTCCAACAAGCTGCGCTAAATCCGTTTGCTCAGGATGCAGTGCTGCGGCAACAATCGACTTCAGCGTACCAAAATCGATCAACATCACTTTGCCATCTAGCTGGCGTCGCCGGATGTTGGCAGGTTTGATATTAAGATGGGTCAAATTTTGCTGATGCACAAATTCCAACACTTCCAAAACATCAATGAGCAGTTCAATCACTCTAGCTTCTGCCCAAGGCTGTTCTGGTACAATCTCTTCATCGAGGTTATGTCCCTCAATATATTCTTGAACGATGCAAAACGCTTCATTTTCTTCTTCTGGAAAAGACGCGACCAAGTTTGGAATTTGGTCATGACCGTTCAGTTTTTCTAACTCTTTGATTTGGCGATCAAATAAACTGCGTGTTCGGCTAATCACATCAATATCCTGAGACGGTGGCGTAAGCTGTTTCAAAACGCCCTGCTTTTGCCGACGCAGGTGTATATCTTTCACCAGATAAGTTTGCGTAAATTTACCGTTCTCTAACCGTCGAATCACTTCATAACGGCTGCGAATAATTTGGCGTTGAGTTGCCTTCTCCAACTCTTGCTCAGCCCATTCCGAACTAAATACACTGGTGTAGATGCGGTTGGCAACCCGCAGTTGTCCCTGCCGTTCTTCGATCAACCCCAACCTGAGCAGTGCTTTGGCTTCTGGGCTGCTGTTCTCATGCTCAAGATTGACTTCTTGCTGCAACACGCGCTGATAAAATTGAAGCAGTTCAACGCAACTTTCACTTTGCAAAATTTCTTCTCGAATGGTAGCTAACCGTTCAGCAATCGCCTCTTCATAAGGACGCAATTCTTCCAGAGAATCTTGCACCCAACCTAAGTTGAACACCTCTTGATACACTGCGTTGTACACGCTTAGCCTGCTATTCTGCTTCACCACCAAACCAGACAGCCGCAATTCTACCTGCTCTGGACTGTCGTTTGCGCCAACCGAGCCATCTTGTAAAATTTGCTGATATAAATGCAGCAACCGACTAGCTTGCTCTTTGCCTTTAAAGAAAATTCGATTATAAATAGTGCGGAGATGCTCTGGGTTATCTTGTGTTTCCCAATTGGTAATGATTCTGGCTTTTACCAACTGCTCCACTGCTGTCGCCTCAGTCTGGTTTGTAATAAATGCACCACTTTCTAACAGCAATCGACATAGCTTTTGCGTCAAGAAAGGTTGCCCACCCGTCCAGTGTAAAATCTCACGCAGTACAGCCATTGGATTCGCTGCTCGCTCTTGTAATCCTTGGGCTAAAGGCGTGACCTCATCTAGCTCAAAGCCGTCAAGTTCAATTGCTCGACCGAGATTAAAGGGCGTTCGCTCCCGATCGGCAATTAAGTCTGAAGGCGTTGCCACTCCAATTAACACAAACGTTAATCGCTGATAGTCTGGCTTAACATTTCGCTGATTATAGCAAGCTCGAATAAATGCAAAAAAGTCATCCGTCGGAAATTCTAAACTCAGTACACTATCAATTTCGTCAATCACAATCACGATATTCTGCTGAATTTGCGTGAGCAGCACTTTTTCTACAAACTCACTCAATCGCCCCAACGGAGCCAGCATATTCCGCTCCTGCCACCAAGAGGATAGATTGAACTCTAGATTAAAACTATCCGCCAGACTGTTTGCTAAAGTGGCATACCACTGATCCGCCGTGACTTGCTGGGTGCCAATTTTGGATAGATCAACCAGCGCACAGGACACCCCCTCTGCCTCCAAACGTTTTCTGACGCGCACCTCCAAGCTTGATTTGCCCATCTGACGCGAATTCAGCACGTAGCAAAACTCACCCGCCTTTAGCCCTTCATACAGGTCTTTATCAGCCTGCCGCACAACATAGCTAGGAGCATCAGGAGGAAGGGTGGCTCCGACTCGATATTCGTAGGTTGATTTAGAATCAAGCATTCTTTCTATCCTCGATAACGGCTCTACCAAAATATTCTGTGTATAGACGACAACGTGATTTAGCCTTTTCACCTTCCAGTTTAATTAGCCCCATGCTGTGCAGTTTAAAAGCAGTTGCAGGCTTGAGTAGAACCGGCTCTTGGGCCGCAATCACTTTTTGGAAGGCTTCGTTTAACTCTGGAGTTTGTTCGAGGCTGTTGAGTAGCTGTCGCAGATAGTCGCGGTAGATGCCTGATTCTGTCGGGGCAGTTTTTAGAATTTGGTCTACCGTGTAATTTTGGTAGCGAATCGCTTCAAATGCGCTTTGCAGCAGGTAAGGATGCCCGCCAACCAAATCCATTAATTGCTTCACTTGATTAGTATTCCAGGAAGCCTGATATTTTTGAGCAAGTTGTAGGGCTTGCTGTACCTCAAACTCTGGCAGTTCCACCACCGTGCCGACGCCTGCGAGGGGCGAAGCATTGATGTCGAGCGACCCATAAACTTCAGTGTCATGCACAATCACCAAATGAAGTTTCTGCCAGATTTGGCTGCTGAGATCACCGCGCCGCGCCTGATCATGCCAGCCTCTCAGCAATTTACAAAAATCGATTGCAATATCTGTGTTTTCAAAAACAAGATCAGTGTTATCTAATGCCAATACGAGAGAGCTCTCAACATTCATCAGAATGTATTTTTGAAAGTATTTATTGATATTAAAATTGCAGGCTAAAATATCATCCCAATAGTCACTCAGGCGATTCTCTAGATTCAGCATTGCGCTAACGGCTGCACAAAACCACTGCGAAAAGCCTTTAAGACTGGTAAACACCGTTTTGTCGGCAAGGTCAAAACTGAGAATTGCAGTTTGGGCTTGGGGCTGCATTTGGGACAGGAGTTTGACCATCAGCAGCGTCTTACCCATCTTCTGAGGCGCTTTGATGCGTAAGAGCGCTCCCGGTTTGGCTAAAGCTTCAGTACATTGAGCCTCAACGACTGGACATTCCACATAAAATTGCTCTTCGCTGATAGAAGGCAGCTCTGGCGGTGGACAAGCTTCCCACTCAGATTCAATAATATCCGTTAGCCTGAGATCGAGCACTTTAGCAATCGCAATTACCGAAGCCCGATCAACAGCCTGACGTTTCATTAACCGTCTCACAACGTCTGTGCCTAGCTCTGCCTTGCCTGCCAACTCTTCATAGCTCAAATTTTCCCAGTCGATTCGTTCTTGAACAATTCGTAGCCCTGAAGGCGATAGCTGGGTGCCTCGCCGTCTTCGAGATTGATTCATTGAATCACCCTGACTGTTACATGAATTAAGTCGGAGTTTCCGCCTTAAAGATTCATATCTCCGGTGCTGCAACCGATATGCAATTTTGAGATTCTTAACAGCAGCCGATGAGCCAATCTCCTCACACTCGTCATCAACATTGGCTGTCAGATCGAATTCTTACTACTAATATAACTGCATTCTCTACGATATATCCCGCAATAGCTAAAAAAGAAGCTGTATCTCAATTCATAGATATAATAATAGAGTGTATATTTTCATACTCGAAAATCATCTGGTTTCATTCCTTAACGATAACTGTGCTTTGCACACCCGCGAACCGTTTCCCTTTTTTCGGAAGGGGAAGGAGGATCAGAAGGAGCTTAAACCCACAGCAACTCACTTCTCGGCGTTGCTGAACCATAGTATGAATTATTGAGATGCTATTTCTCTGAATCAACCCGTAAATCTCCCATGCTGGGGAACTTTGAGCCGCAAATTCATACTATGCAGCAACGCCAACCCCCGCTCAAATATCCTCTTAAATGTCCATTTGCTTACAGACAGAGACAAGATCGCCGCTCAGCAGTTTATCGACCCCTCTAACGGCAACTGTGCCTGGAAATAGAGCCGATAAAGCGGACAACTGATCTTCATCTCATTTCCGTCTAGTTTCACCAGCCCTAAACTATGCAGCTTACAAGAGACAAGCGGATCGGGATCAGTGTAGCCTTCTCTCATCAAAACCTGCTGAAAGGCTGCTCGCAGGTCAGCGTGGGTGTGTAGCAAGGTAAGGCAGTGGCGCAAGTGGTGGCTGTAAACTCCGCTTGGGTTGGGGGCTTCTTGCAGCAGTTGTTCCAGCGTGATGTTTTGACTCCAGAGGTGATAGACCGCCAACTGCACGAGATAGGGGTTTCCTCCTACCATTGCCATGATTTGCTGAACTTGCCCACTCTGCCAACTGAAGCCATACTGCTGCGCCAATGTTTGCACCTGAGTTGGGTTAAATTCAGGTAGCTCGATCGGTAGCCCCACATTTGCGAGCGAGGTTTGGCTAATTCGCAGCGGCACACACAAATCGGTGGCATAGGCTAACACGACCCTCAACTTCTGCAAGCCTGCATTCTGCTTGGCTGCTTCGTACCAAGATTGCAGCAACGGCAGCACCTCATAGGCAAGTTGAGGATAGTCTAAAACCTGATCAAATTCGTTGAAGCAGAGAATCAATGGCGCGTCGTTTTGTTTCAACAAATAGCGGGTGAAATAAAGCGTACAGCTTGCCTTACTGCCTGATTGCTCATCCCAGTAGTCTTGCAGCTTTGGTTCTAGCCCCAACTGGTGCGTAACACTAATGCACAGCCAGCGCAGAAATTTATCTAAATCTGCTAACATCTTTTGGTCGGTCTGTTTCAGATCCAAAATGACGGACTGGTAGCCCAACCCTTCAGCATGGTGTGCGATTCGCAGCAGCAGTGAGCTTTTTCCCATCTTGCGTGGTGCTTTGAGGTGCAGTAGCCCTCCCGGTTTGGTAATTTCGGCATAGCAGCGGGCTTCAACCGCTGAATGCTCGATGTAGAACTTAGAATAGAGTGGCAGGGCGCTTCCTGGAAATTCAGGCAGTTCAACTCCGTCGCTGGGTTGAGCAAGAGGAAGTGACCGCATCAAGGGCTGAGATAAATGCAGAAGAGATTCAGTTGCAAAGCGCTGCTGCAAAATCGAACGAAAGTTTTTCTTTTTCACCGGTTCATGCAGCATCTCAGACAGGAGCCGCCATAGATCTGCTCCTGCTTCGCGCACATAGCTATAGTCATAGCCAGCCTCCCGCGCAATTGTGGCATATTCCTTCCCCAACCATGACTGCTGAAACACCAGCACTTTAATTGCGGTCAGTGTGCCTGGAGGTAAGGTACGCTCTAGAATCTGCAATACTTCTTCCGCTGTCATCACTCAGATGGTAAAAGGTAGTTGAAAAGGGTCTAAAACAATTTAAAACGCCAAAAGTCGCCTACTGTTGCTTCCTGCTATCAGGATTGAATCAACAATAGGCGATTCGTCTGTTACTGTCTAGCACAGTCTTGCGATCCATAACAGAATCTTGCAACTGGCAACAGAACTTAAAGTTTTTGGACAAGTCTGAGAATCACAAACTGTAAAATTTCAGAGAATACGGTTTCACAGCCGAAGCTACAAAAAATATCCTCTAAAATAATTCTTAACTATCCAAATTGTCCTTCTGAGACTTCTCGAAGCGCTCATTCAGTTTGTTCAGCGTGCTTTCACGTTCTTCCGTGAAACGCTCATTCAAGCCACCTGCAACATCCTTGAGCTGATCTTCGGATAGCTCACCTTCTTCTGCCGATTTGTTCAACACCTCTTCACGAGATTCCTTGAACCGTTGATTCAGGCCTCCGGCAACTTCCTGAAGTTGCTCTTCTGAGAGCTGCTTATCTTCACTCATTGTTTTTGCCCTCTGGATATACAGTCATTCACACGCTGTACACGTTAGCGCACAGACTATCTATTAGAATAGCGCGGAATTTTGGAATATATCCGCTCTAAATGTGGGGTAAATGTGGAGTATATGTTGCGTGCAAGTTGGCGAAAAGTAGGAATGCCTAAGAATGCCTAGCCGGTGCAAACAAAAAATTAGAGGAATCCGAAATAATATAAGGTATCTTCAAGGTATCCTCATCGCCTCCCCCCTATGGCAGACGTTCTCCTGCAAGTTTTAAGCAACACCGACATTGACTGGATGATTGCGACAGGTCAGCAAGAACAGGTGACCGCTGGAACAGTTCTGCTTACACCTTGCGCTGAAACTGACTCAGTTTATCTGATTCTGGATGGTGCGCTTTCGCTGATGGTTCCCCAATCCGCAGCACAGCCATCCTTACCGCAATTGCCCATTCCAGCAGTCCGTGAACGGGAGCTACTGCGGCTTCCCCCCGGTGAGATTGTGGGCGAAGCCCCTTTGCTTAACAGCCGCTTTACTGCCAGCATCAGAGCAGCAGAAAACTCGATTATGCTAGCAATTCCGCGTCAGCAGTTGATTGCTAAACTGCAACAAGACATTCACTTTAGCGCTCACTTTTATAAAGCCGTTGCGTTGATCCTATCGGAACGATTGCGGCAAATGCTGTCTGGGGCTGGACAATCTGAATCAATTAGCGATCAGCCGCTCAAAGAAACTGCCTACACATTTGGCGAATTACGAGATAGCGATGTGGATTGGCTGCTCTCGGTGGGGCGATTGCGCAAAGTTGAGCCAGGAACAGTGTTGCTGCAAGCGGGTAGACCTGTCGATGCCCTTTACATCGTGCTGGATGGACTGTTGCAGGCGGCAGTGCCCCAAATTGATGCTAACCCGCTGGCGATTTGTTTTGAATGCACCAAAAAGCTAGCAAGCACTGAAAAGACGGTTGCTAACTTATCGCGGGGTGAACTGGTGGGAGCGATTTATTTTCTAGATTTTCGCCCTACTGCCATGACGGTTCGCTGCCTTAAAGAAACCCTGCTGCTGTCGATTGCCCAACCAGAACTCGTCAACAAGCTGCAACAAGATATGAGCTTCGCTTCCCGCTTCTATCGCGTTTTGGCACTGCAACTTTCTAGCCAGCTTCAGGTGGCTCTCGGAAGTTTGGGCTGTACCCAACAAGCCTATTGTCGAGAGCAAGGATTGCAGGACGTTGAATATGATGATGAGATGAATATTGAAGACTTAGAGCAGGTTTCCCAAGGGGCAATGCGGTTTAACTGGGTATTGAAGCGTTTAGGAATTATGTAGACCACTCAAACGTGAAGACTCTGAATAATGCCAACATAAACTTAGCGATCAAGAGAATTCGATTCGAGGTTTTAGCCAAAAAATTTAGTTGCCGCAGCCAGTGAAGAACATGAGCGATGATTCCCAAAACAGCATTTTTAGAAAAGAATCGCTGGAGCGCCTTTCCTCTCCAGAACAGCTTGATCAACTGATGCAGGTCGTATCACCGCGCAGTTGGCTGCCTCTCGCAACGCTAGGTTGCCTGGTAGGGTTAGCTCTGCTCTGGAGCATCTTGGGGCGCATTCCCATCACGGCCAGTGGACAAGGAATTCTAGTCCATCCGACCGACGGTTCTAGAGATTTGGTTAGCCTCAGCTATTTTAGTGCGGCTGAAGCAAGCCGGATTCAGCCTGGTATGGAGATTGTCATCGTTCCAAATGATGCCGCAGAACCTATTACCGGAATTCCAGCCCGCGTCAAGTCAGTTTCTCAACCTTCCCTTAGAACTTTAGAGGCAGTGCGCCAGTCCCAATCCTCTGATGCTCCGTTGATTCAACGAGATGCGGTGGAAGTTCTCGCTGATTTTTCTGCTGATGCGAATGCCCTAGCGTCTGGTACTCCGATCACGGCTCGCATTACACTAGCCGAGAAGCCACCCCTCGCGTTTGTGTTGCCGCTGGGAGATGCTCCCTAGCCCCGTTAAAAAGGGAGAAACCAAGCACGTCAGCCCGATCCCTCCATTGCCCTTTTCTCTGAGTTGCGTCATGTTAATCAACCCGTTTCAACACATCCATCAGTTGCTACAGGGAAAAGTGCAGCGAGTTCGCACGCCCACCGTTTTGCAAATGGAGGCGGTGGAATGTGGCGCAGCGGCTTTGGGAATTGTTTTGGGCTATTACGGCAAAATTGTGCCCTTAGCGGAACTGCGGCAAGCTTGCGGCGTTTCTCGTGATGGGGTGACGGCGGCAAATGTACTGAAGGCAGCCCGCAACTACAAAATGACGGCAAAGGGTTTCAAAAAAAGCCTGGAAAGTGTGCAGCAATTGCGTCCGCCGTTTGTTGTGTTCTGGCATTTCAACCATTTTTTAGTGGTAGAAGGCTTCGGGAAGCAGAAGGTTTACTTAAATGATCCGGCTGCTGGGCCGCGTACCGTCACTTACGAAGATTTTGATCAAGGCTACACAGGCGTTGTTTTGGTGCTGGAACCGAGTGCAGAGTTTCAGCGAGGCGGACAGAAGCCTAGCGTGGTTGCGGCGCTCAAGCGGCGGTTGCGAGGTTCAACCGGGGCGTTATTGTATTGTGTATTCGCTGGTTTTCTGCTGGTGATTCCCAATCTAGTGCTGCCTGCCTTCAGTCAGTTGTTTATTGATGGGGTGTTGGTGAGCGGACGCTCTGATTGGTTGCCCTATTTACTATTCGGCATGATGCTCACCGTAGCGTTACAGGGCATGTTGACGCTGTTGCAGCTTCGCTATTTACGCAGTTTACGGATTAAATTAGGTGTCACTTTATCCAGCCAGTTCGTTTGGCATGTGCTGAGGCTGCCGGTCAGTTTTTATGCTCAACGTTTTGCCGGAGAAATTAGCGGTCGGGTGCGCCTGAATGACGACATTGCTTCCGTTTTGTCAGGGCGACTGACGACGACGACCATTAGCGTCATTATGGTGGTGTTTTACGCGATTGCCATGTTGCAATATGACCGATTGCTAACGCTAATTGTGGTTTTCTTCTCTGCCATCAATGTTCTGACGTTGCAGTGGGTTTCGCGGCAGCGCGTGGATGCTAACTTGCGGCTAGCACAGGATTATGGCAAAGCTTCTGGTGTGGCAATTGCCGGGCTGCAAAGCATGGAAACCCTGAAGGCATCCGGGTTGGAGTCTGATTTTTTTGCTCGCTGGGCAGGTTACTACACAAAGGCAATCAACACTCAGCAAGATTTAGGCTTGATCAACCGCGTTTTAGGCATCTTGCCCGCGCTGCTCTCCATTCTGACAACCACTTGTTTGCTGATCATCGGCGGCTGGCGTATCCTCAACGGCGAACTAACAATCGGAATGCTGCTTGCCTTCCAGCTACTCATGCACAGCTTCCAGCAGCCTGTTAACAATTTAGTGCGTTTCGGTAGCACGCTTCAGGATCTTCAGGGCAATCTGCAACGCCTAGACGATGTGCTGCATAATCCGGTGGATGCGCAAGTGGCGGGCGTGGGGCATGGAGACGTGAGGAGTGGGGGAAATGGGGGAGTAGAAACTCGATTTGCTTCCCAAACACCTCGGCTTCAGGGGTTTATTGATCTGCGCCACATCAGCTATGGGTATAGCCCGTTGGAGCCGCCGCTAATTGAGGATTTTAATCTGTCGGTGCAGCCAGGACAGCGGATTGCATTGGTGGGCGGCAGTGGATCGGGTAAATCTACGCTGGCGAAAATTATTGCTGGACTGTATGAACCGTGGTCGGGTGAAATCTATTTTGATGGGGTGCCGCGTCAGCAGATCGAGCGGTTGACTTTGACTAATTCGATTGCGGTCGTGGAGCAAGATATTTTGCTGTTTGCGGGCACAATTCGAGAAAACTTGACGCTGTGGGATCAGACGGTTCCCGATCAGGCATTGCACCGAGCTTGCCGGGATGCTGCCATTGAAGATTTAATTTTGTCGATTCCGGGCGGGTATGATGCCTCTCTGCTAGAAGGGGCAACCAACATTAGCGGCGGGCAGCGGCAGCGATTTGAAATTGCCAGAGCTTTGGTTAATCATCCAGCGATTTTGATTCTGGATGAAGCAACCAGTGCTCTTGATGCCGAAACCGAAAAAGCTATCGATCAAAAACTGCGACAACGCGGCTGCACCTGTCTGATTGTGGCGCATCGGCTTAGCACCATCCGCGATTGTGACGAAATTATTGTGCTGGAACGCGGCAAAGTTGTGCAGCGTGGCACGCATGAAGATCTGTGGCAGCAGCCCGGACATTATGCCGACTTGATTCGCAGTGAGGGAGAAGCAATCGCAGCATGAATATTCCGCCAATGAATGTCCGGCAAGTCAAGGGCAACGAACCACTCTTACTCAACGATCCACAAACCACTTGGACGGTTAAATCAGGCTCACTGGCAGTGTTTGTGGTGCAGATCCAAGCAGGAAGCATCGCGGGTGAACGGCGCTATTTGTTTACGGTCTCGGCTCCAGCCGCCCTGTTTGGCGTTTTGACGGTAGAGCATTCTTTTAGCTTGATTGCAGTCGCGCTAGAGCCAACCGAACTGCTGCCCGTTCAGGTTGAGCACTTGCTTCAGCCCTGCGCTAGCTCGGAGCAAGTTGCCTCAGACGCTCAAGCTTCCCGGTTGGCAGTTTCCCTGCCGTCTTCGCTAGCATTCCTCGACGCTTGGATTCACCTGCTAGGACAAATCGAAGGCTTTCCGCCTGCGCCGCCCAGTTCCCAGCCGACCCAAGTGCAGTACATTTCTCTGTTGCCAGGACAGGTATTTCAAGCAACAAGCGATCAGGTGCTGTGGGTGCGAATGCAGCAGGGGCGGGGGCGCTGGTTTGGGCATCCAGAGCTTTATCTTGACGAAAATACGGGCTGTTTTCCGCTGGGAAAGGCGATGTGGCTAGAGGCAGAAGACCATCTCGAACTGTTTGCCCGCCCAACTTCAGAAGTGACCAGTTCTGAGGTGCTGGTGAAAGGCTTGGCACAGTTGCATACCTACTTTTTGCAAGGGTTGAGCCACCTACACCAGCAGGAAGTAGCAGCGGTGATCCAACGGTTTCAAGTCCGGCAGCGGCTCAACCAGCAGGTCACGCAAAACACAATTCGGGATTTAGCATCGGTGCTGAAGCCACAGCAAGATGATTTTCTCCACGCCGACACGCCTTTACTGATGGCAGCCGGAGCCGTTGGCAAAGCCATGGGGGTAACAATTGAGCCGCCGATGCAGTCGGAAAATCTCCAGCGGCTGAAAGATCCCTTGGAGGCAATTGCGCGAGCTTCTCAACTGCGGCTGCGGCGAGTGCTGCTGCGGGGCAACTGGTGGCAACGAGACGGCGGCCCGATTTTGGCCTACACCCGTGAAGACCATCAGCCTGTGGCCCTACTGCCCGTCAGCAACACCCACTACGAATTGTTTGATCCGATACAAACCGAATCCACAACTCCGCCCCCCCACCTCGCTGCCTTTGCGCCCTCTGCTGCCTCTTTGTCGCCCTCCACGCCGCGCGTGCAGGTGAACGAAACCATCGCCCATACGCTCGATCCAGTGGCGTTTATGTTCTACCGGCCGTTACCCAGCGGCAAGCTGAGTGCGTTTGATTTGCTCAAATTTGCCTTACGCGGACGACAGCGAGATCTGCTGATGATTTTGCTGACTGGAGTTGCTGCCACCCTACTGGGCATGTTGATCCCACAGGCGACGGCTTTGCTGATCAATCGGGCGATTCCTTACCGCAGTACCAGTTTGGTGATGCAGCTAGGATTGGGACTGCTGGCGGTCGCAGTCGGGAATGCCTGCTTTCAGTTGGGGCAAGCCATCGCATCAATGCGGCTCGAAACTAGCTCGGATGCATCGATGCAGGCGGCGGTGTGGGATCGGTTGCTGAAGCTGCGCACGTCGTTTTTCCGGCAGTATTCGACGGGTGATCTTAACTCGCGGGTTTCCGGCATTAGCGCTATCCGGCGGCGGCTCAGCGGTACGGTGTTACAAACGATTTTTTCTAGTTTCTTTGCCTTGCTCAACTTAGGGTTGCTGTTCTACTACAGTGCCAAACTTGCTGTTCTGGCGCTAATTGTGGCAGTTGTAGTTGGCAGCGTCACGATTGCGTCAGGCATTCTGCTGATCCGCAAAAACCGCCCGCTGATCGAGCTAGAGGGGGAAATTTTTGGGCTGGTGGTTCAGTTAATTAATGGGGTTGGAAAACTGCGAATCTCTGGCGTAGAAGAACGCGCCTTTGCGCAGTGGGGGCAAAAATATGTGCGGCAACTGCGGCTGACGCTCAGCACCCAAAAACTGGAGGACGGTCTTGCTGTGTTCAACACCATCATGCCAACTCTCACTACCGTTGCTCTGTTTTGGCTGGCAAGCACGCTCATTCAGTCTACGAATCCAGCCGAAATGATCAGCAGCAGTGGCTTAACCGCAGGTGATTTTCTGGCGTTTAATGTGGCGTTTGGAACATTTATTGGCGGCGTGACAAACCTCAGTGACACCATAGTGAACGTATTGGATATTATCCCGTTATGGCAGCGCTCTCAGCCGATCTTGGCAGCAGAACCGGAAGTCAATCTCAACAAAGCTGATCCCGGACAACTCGGCGGGCATATTCACGTCGATCATGTCATGTTTCGCTATCGGGAAGACGGGGCAATGATTTTAGACGACGTTTCTTTAGAAGCAAAGCCCGGAGAATTCATTGCGCTGGTAGGGGCTTCCGGTTCTGGGAAATCGACCCTGCTGCGACTGCTGCTTGGCTTTGAAACCCCAATTTCTGGCACGGTGTATTACGACGGTCAAGATCTGGCAGGACTCGATGTGTCGGCAGTGCGACGGCAGTTGGGCGTGGTGCTGCAAAACAACCGGATTAATGCCGGATCAATTTTTGAAAATATCGCCAGCGGTGCATTAATTGGGCTGGATGATGCTTGGAAAGCCGCAGAAATGGCAGGACTCGCAGACGAAATTCGCGCCCTGCCGATGCAAATGCACACTCTCATCAGTGAAGGCGGCAGCAACTTATCAGGAGGGCAGCGTCAACGCCTAGTCATTGCCCGCGCCCTTGCCTTACAGCCCCACGTTCTTTTGTTCGATGAAGCGACGAGTGCGTTAGATAACCGGACTCAAGCCATTGTGAGTCAAAGCCTCGATCGCCTCAATGTTACCCGAATCGTGATTGCTCATCGCCTCAGCACCATTCGTAATGCCGATCGCATTTACGTGTTAGCAGCCGGGCGAGTCATGCAGCAGGGCAGTTTTGAGGAGTTAGCCCATCAACCGGGACTGTTCGCCCAACTGATGCGCCGCCAGCTTGCTTAAGGATCGTGGATTGAATCAATCCGTAAACTGGACGGGCGGGTTGAGACAGACCAATGGGCATCCGGCAATCGATTTGACCGCACAAACCGCCCCGACCCACGATTGAACTGGATTTCATTCCCATTCCTAAGATGATTTCTACAGGGTGTTTTCAACTACATCTAAACGTAACAGTAACTTTCCCTTTTGAGAGAGGCAAACGTATCATTCAGAATCTATTGTTTTACCAAAACTCTATGCGCTTAAAATCTAACGCTTTTAATCACTTGCCATGAAATTATTT
Organism: Cyanobacteria bacterium RM1_2_2; assembly: GCA_012033495.1. Taxonomy (GTDB): domain Bacteria; phylum Cyanobacteriota; class Cyanobacteriia; order Elainellales; family Elainellaceae; genus Elainella. The sequence goes on from JAAUQT010000109.1 coordinate 16,939, forward strand.
AACCTTGTCAGGAGAAGCAGCTTTACACGGGGCTTGACACAAGTAGATAGCAAAGCTTGGTGGATAGAGATTAGCACAATCGAGCCTCCTTGCCGCTATTATTTCGGCCCTTTTAAAAATCCAGTTGACGCAATATTCAACTGTTTGGGTTATGTTACGGATCTGGCAAACGAGAAAGCAAAAGGAATTACGGTTACATTCAAACACTGCAACCCTAAAAGATTGACTGTTTGTGACGGAGAAGAAAGTTAAATTTGGGAACAAATCTACATCGCTAGTTCTGAGCAGCATTAGATTCAGGTGACTCAGCTTCGAGTGAAGCAGGTGGAGACTCATCAGGCAGAGTAGCACTGGCTGGCTGAGTTGATTCTAGCGGCTGATTGGCATCAGGACGGTGAGCTAAAAACTCGCTCCATGCCGCTTTTGCAGCCGCCCCCAATCGTTGTCCTAATTGCGAAGCTCCCTGAGCCGTCGCTAATCCGATCTGAGCGCCCAGCATTGAGGTGTTTCGGGTCAGCGATCGCCAATGTTTTTCAGCTTCTTTTTCAAATTGTTCAGGGTCGATCAGCCGTTCTTGCTCAATCGATGTTCTCGCCCGTCGAACGGCTTTGAGGTAAGTATCGCGGGACAAATTGCCTGCGGCTTTCAGTTCAGCCAAAATCCTTTGATTCATAGCTGCAAACAGGGCTTTAGTTTGAGTTTGCAGGTTATAATCTGGCTCGACCGATGTTATCTTGACCAAAGCAGATGGTTCTTTAATCAATTCAGCTTCAATCACCTGCTGATCTGCGTCGTCATTATGGTCTATATCTGTTGTTACATCCACCGTTATATCTACCGTTGAATCCATATAAGTAGAAACAACGGTTGCATCCACGCTCCCTATCACCGTTGCAGGCAACTCTTCAGGCAACTCTTCAGGCAACTCGGACACTGCTTCAAGCGACAAAACAAAGTCTCCTAGCCGAATAATTTGTCCTGGCTGAAGCAGATAGTCTTGATTCGCAACCGCCATCTCGCCTTGAATCATTGAACCATTGCTACTGCCCAAATCACAGAAGTAATATTGCCCATCACGCCGGGAGAACTTCCCGTGTAACCGACTGATATTAGGGCTATCCAACGATAAACCGGATGCCTGCGAACGCCCGATGAAACAGCTTCCTTCGGCTCGAATCAGGTGGGAAAGGTCGAGTTGTTTGACTTCTGCCTGTGTTTCTGAATGAAAAACTTTGATCTTCATAAGTTCTGCTAGCCTAATCTAAATTGATCTAAAAAATGGCTGCGCATACCCCGCAGCTTGCTGCGATTGGGATAAGCAGCCCGCCGACCGTCAGGTCGGCAACAGAGACTTATACTTGGGAGCATGAAAGTTCAAAAGGCAAGTCATTGCGTGTACCAAATTCGTTATCACATGGTCTTTTGTATCAAGTATCGCCGCAGCCTGCTG
>JAAUQT010000110.1 GCA_012033495.1 Cyanobacteria bacterium RM1_2_2
TCGTTTATCGTTCTCTGTTTAGCCTCAAAACCATGTTGGAATTCCTCTGCCATGCTGTTGAACGGCATTTCCCTCCATTCACAGCCATCTATTTATCCGTTCCCTGATGAATTTGCGATCTACTGAGCTTGTATAGCAGTACTGCCTAAGGTTAGGACGGGGTGTAGGGGTGGAACCCTAGCTGGGGGCGTAGCCCCACACCCCTTATGTTCTAAGCTCAATGCGTAACGCTATATCTGATTTGCCAAACCGATTTGCCAAACTGATTTGCCAATTGGTTTGGCGATACCATCAACCATTTTCTATAATGGAAGACTCTTACCCTGGGAAAAAGCAAGAGAGTCCGATTGGTAGGTTTGTCGGGTGAGGAATAGCAATCAATTTTAGAAAACAATGGGTTTTCTCATACCATTTTGGATTTGCGTTCGCGCAGCGTTGCGTTAGCAACTTTTGGATTGGAGAAGCTTCGCGCAGCAAGGGTTTCCGTCTGCAAACTGCCGCGTCCTCTGTTTAAATCGGTATCAGTTTAATTTAAGTTTTTTATTTAAGCTTTTCTGTAAACCAGGGTGAATCGCTTGAAGCTTTTATGAAAGCTAGATTGAGCTTTTTCAATCACGCCTGAGATTCACCCATCAATGTGTTGGAGTTAGTGCCGTCATTATTTGAATATCACTACAAAAACTTCCTACGCCCTCTTGGAAACCAGTTTTATAAGTTCAGTTTATGCCCGACTGAAGGAGTTTTATAATAATGCTGCAATCAAACTTTGTTGACTTCGACGACTCAAAATCAACCCTACAAAACGTTGTACAAAAAATCTTAAGCTCTGGCAAAATCACTGCTGCTGAACGGCTTTGGTTTCATCACATTGTTTCAACCGATGTCACCTTTGACGCCGAAATGATGAATAAAGTCCGGCAGGTTTTCGATCGCCTCAGAATGGGTTTGATCAAAGTTGTGGATTAAGTTTAGCTAACTGAGTTAAACAACAGAGTTAAACAATAATCTGCCACAGCAGCATGGTGATGACGACACTTGCTAGATGTTGTGGCAGTAGCTTCAGGAACGGTTGGCGAGCGATTTTTTGCGTTAAACCAACACTCAATAGCGTCGTTCCCACTAGCGTTACACCTTGCAGGAAGGCAATCACTGCCGGATGAGCCACCACCACAGGTACAGAAATCTGTCCGTATCCAAAGGTGGCAAGCGTTACAGGCAAAATCCGTCCTGCTTCGGTCAACCCTAGCCGCAAATAGTGAGCCAAATTTGCGCCCAAAACCAGCGGCAGATAACCATAGGCAAGCTCAACAAAATTGCAAGATTTGACGGTTGGATTCAACAAACGCAACACTTGATGGAATCCGAATGCAATCAGGGCAGGAATCAGCAGTGCCGCCACCGAAACACCCGCATGGATTGGAAAAGATGAAAGCAACGCTGTTCTGCCGAAGCGAGCGCTGATTTCAGGGAGACGGTGTAGAAAGACCGCCCCAAACAGCAGTAATAGCAGCGCCACTTCTGAAGCCGTTGCCGTATGAGTTGTCCACAGTTCAATTCCGGGCGGGCGCAGGTTCAGTTCCACCGATCGATGCGGACAGGCTTTCAGACAGGTCATACACAGCACACAGTCGCGGTTATCTTGCAGTTGGGCTGGATGGGAATACACCGGACAGCCGCCCGTTTCTAGCCCTTCCCCTTTTTGCGGGCCGCCTTTATAGCACTGATAAGTCGTGCAGGTTGCCGCACAGATGCCTTGCTGAGCGCGTAGTTCAATCATCGACAGTTTCGCAAACATGCCGTTCATGCCTCCAATGGGGCAAAGATAGCGACACCAAAACCGCCGCTCAAACAGCAGCGAAAAAACTACCGCGCCTGCCGTAATCAGCAGTAGTAAACAGCTTGATAAATAAGCCGTATCTTCTAAGTTCCACAACTCTTCCCACAGCAAAATCAGCACAAACATGCCAAACAAAAACCAGCCGCCCCACTGTTCTGCTTGCTGCCGTGGCCAAGGCAAAAGTTGACGTGGAAACCAACGTAACGAGAGTTTTTGAGCTAACTCACCGTAGATCATAAACGGACACACTGAACACCATACCCGTCCTAAAAACGGAAATAACAGCAGCATTATCGGCCACCACCAGGCCCAAAAGAGGTTAAGCACAAAGCTTTGATCACGAGTTTGTGGGCCAAACAGACCAATTGCCACGACGACTGCAAATAACCAGAGCGTAATACCATAATTGATCCGATCGGGCCACCAGGGGCTACGCAAAAATTGACGTAACTGCGGATAGGCATTCAATAAGTTGAGCCGAAATCGTCGCGTTTTGCTGCTTGCCGACCAGAAGACTTCTTCCGTCAGCACTGCCGCCTCGTTAGATTGGACAATTGCCCGCTCAACCAGGCTTTCTAGTTCCGACAAATTGCCCGGAAAATCGTAACCCTGCAAGCGTCGGATTGCTTCTGGGGCAACTTTGGGCTGGGGCAAACCGCGCGAACGGCAGTAAAGGCTAATATAGTACGTCACCTGAGCCGCAATATCCGCTTTTGTGACGCGCAACGGCGGTACTTTAATGATGTGAGTTCCCAGTTTTTTGCAGCCTTCAATTTCGGGAATCGTGCGTTCAGAAGTCATCAAAATTCGAGCAGTTGCACGACGTACCGTTGGCGCTGGCATTCCTTCGCGTTCAATTGGCGTATATTCCCCCGTTTCCAGCAGCCGCATCAGCTTTTGTTCGAGCGGTTTGGGTAAATCTTGCACGTTGTTGAGCATCAGTGCGCCCGTCCCCAACCATTCCAGCAGACCTGCCTTGCCGCCTGCCCGCCCAAAAAGCTCGACTCCATTGGCTTGCAGCGTATCGCAGTTGATTTTAACCAAAGGCTGCTGGCGATCTGGCGACCCAAAATGAATCAGCGCCGCAATGTTATCTTTACCGAGTCCCGGTTCACCAAAAATCAGCACCGGCTGACGATCGAGCGCTGCTTTTTAATCGCCTGCCGCAACCTAACCGCATAGCGACTTGCGCCGACCACACCTTGCTTGACCTTGGGAACGAGGTACGGACGCAGCGCCACTTGTCGATCTTGCTCAAAAGCCAGTTGAGCCGCCATCGAATCTAGTTCAGCCGCTAAGTAGCGCGAAAAGGCTCGGCTAATTTCCGGATATTGCTCTACTAACGCCAAAAAATCTTCGCGGGCAATCTCCCAGATCTCAGCGTCGCTCAGCGTAATCACCGTTTGTTCCGCAGGCTGATCCAGCAGCAGTTCTTTCACATGCAAGACCGATCCAGGCAGCAAACTGATTGCTTTTGCCAAACTATCGGCACTGGTGCGGTAAGCCTCCAACCGACCCGATTTCAAAATCTGCACACCCGTTGGAGCAGCCTCCTCTAGAATCAGCCGTCGATTTTCCTGCACCTGCCGCACCTGCATTTGCGCAACAATTGCCGTTAATACAGGCTCCGATAGCACATTCAATGGCGTGTTTTGCTGCAACCACTCGATCTGCTGACTTTGCTCCATCATTCACCCCCGCTTCGAGGATTTGAGTTGCTGTTGACTCACCCTCTTTTCAGGCTATGCCGAAGCTACTAGCAACCGATGATAAGTTTGGTGAAGTGGAGGAAACCTCTTATATTTGACAAATATTTGACAAAGCAGCATTTCACCTCATCGCTCTGGCATGAAACGATCCGCTTCTTCAGTTCCCACATTTGATTCTATGCTTTTGCCCACGCTTCAAGCCCTCCAGAGTTTAGGTGGTTCTGGGACAACTGAAGAAATCTACGAGAAAGTGGTGCAGATTCTTAATTTGCCTGACAAGGTGCTAGAAGTTCTTCATGGCAGCACATCCCAGAGCGAAGTTGAATATCGGCTTGCTTGGAGTCGCACCTATCTCAAAAATATGGGCTTTTGCAAAACTCGGCACGCGGTATCTGGACTCTAGCTTCTACTTCCATCCACCTTGATGATTTGGATGCGAAAGAAATTGTTAAAACCGTTCGAGATGTAGACAAAAATAAAGGTTTGCCATCAGATACTTCAAACACAGGTGAAACCGTTGAGTCAATTGAGACTTTAGAAGAGCTTGCATGGCATCAACAACTTCATAAGATTCTACTGTCGCTAGAGCCTACCGCATTCGAGCGTTTGACCCAGCGTTTGCTGCGGGAATCGGGATTTATTCAGGTGCAAGTGACAGGCAAGTCTGGTGATGGTGGAATTGATGGCGTTGGAATTGCTCGCATCAGCGGGTTTCTGAGCTTTCATGTTTTGTTTCAGTGCAAGCGTTACCAAGGTTCTGTTACGGCTAGTCAAATCAGGGATTTTCGCGGCGCAATGCAGGGACGAACTGATAAGGGGCTTTTTATCACGACTGGAACTTTTACCAGAGATGCGATTAGAGAAGCTACACGAGACGGAGCGCCACCAATTGATTTGATAGATGGTGAACAGTTGGTTCAACGTCTAAAAGCTTTAGGTTTAGGTGTCAAAATCACAATGATCGAGTCGGTTGAAGTAGATGCTGACTGGTTCACAAAGATTTAGGGAGAGTCAACAGCAAGCATTGGACTCAAGCAGAGTATTCGACAACGCAAAATTACGAGCGCTCGCGGAATTCGACTTCGTTTTCGCGGATGGTGACATCAAAATCGCCGAAAAAGTCGTGCCCTAGTAAGCCAACATCCAGTTCTGGGCCGGCCACTGCTACAAGCACCTGACTGGCGACGGCTCCGCCCACTTCCATCGATTGCACATACCCCAGCGGAAAGGTGACTCCTTTTTGGCTGGCCGTATCGACGCTAGTTTGTGCAACCGGAACGACGCCGAGCGTGTTTGCCATCTGGCGAGTAATCAGCGTGCCGCTGGCTCCAGTGTCCACAATCATGTCAAAGGGTTGGCTGTTGTTGAACAAGACGCGAATCACAGGCGTATTTCCTTCGCGGCGGACAATGGGTGCATAAAAGGCTCCCTTTCTGCGCGGTTGAGGGGGTTGAGCCGTTTGAGGAGCGGCCGCTATCGGAGCCGCAGAAGGAACAACAATCGGGGCAGGGGTTGGCCGCGATGGGAACAAATCTCGTGGCAAAACCACCACTCCATCCGGGTTGGCTGCCGCAGTAGAGCGGTTAGACTGTTGCTGAGCAAAGGTGAGATTGCGCTGATATTGGGCGAGTTTCTGGCGTGCCTGAGCATGATGGGGGTTAGAAACGGGCACGGTTTTCATTAAATCAATTGCCTGCTGCCACCGCTTCGCCACGAGTCGCCAATCATCTTTTGACTGAGCCGCTTTGCCGATGGTATAGGCACTCGACGCCCGCTCAACGGCTAGCTGGTAAGGATCAGCTTTGGGGGCTGGAGGTTTAGCAGGAATGACCGAGGCGCTTGGCTGGTTGGGTTTGGCAGCAGTTGGAGCAACTGCGGGAGAATTTGCAGAAGCATCGGCAGAATCACCCGTCGATCGAGCAGTCAGATCGGCGCGATTTTGGCAGCCCAAGCTAGTTAAGACAACCAGCGGAATCAGCAGCGCCAGTGAAGAAGGAAATGAATCAAGCTTATACATGACGACACTCTCGGCAAGGATCAAAATACGAAGCACCTCGTCACTGATGCAAACTAAATGTCAGAATCAAACCTTTCAGAATCGAAGCTTACGTTGGGATAGTCTGGTTAAGATCGCCCTATGCTTTCAGGTTGCCCCCAGACGCGGATCTGAGTTACAGCAATATTGCCAGAAAAGCACACATCAACATCGGAACCGAGATCACGCGCACGCTTACTATATTCACCTGCATATTTCCACAATCCTGATTCTAGCGGCTCATAGATAGCAGGGAGGGGTTGCGTACACAGCGGACAAAAAACAATCGCCGGATCAGGTTCATCAGCTTCCAAGTGGGGCAGATTCACATTCCAAAAGCTGCCCGGCTCTAAGGGATGCTGCAACAGTTTATCGATCACTTGAGTGGCAAAAGCAGTGGCGCGTTCCCAATCGATCGGGCGGCGTTGCCGGATGTAATGCGAAATTGCGACCCCCGGAATCCGGTGTAAGGCAGCTTCTCGCACCGCAGCCACCGTCCCGGAAATGTGAACATCGGCTCCTAAATTCCCCCCGGCGTTGATGCCTGACAGCACAAATTCCAGCTTCGGGTAAAGCTGATTGACCGCCATGCGCACACAGTCTACCGGCGTGCCATCGACAGCAAATTGGGTTGGAGATCGCTGCTCAACCTGAAGCGGACGTTGGGTTGTCACCTGATGGCTACATCCCGAATGATGCTGAAGCGGAGCCACAATCACGCCTCTTCCGCCGGTTGCTTGGCGCAGGGCATGGAGTCCGGGAGCGTCGATGCCATCATCGTTAGTGAGGAGAAACGTCATTGGGGCAGCGGTCTAAATTACTTCCTTATTTTGTCACTTCTGCTGCCTATCTACGGTGATGGGTCGTTGACAAAATGCTCGACGACAAAATGCTCGACAAAGTTCTGCTGAACCGCAACGACGCAAAAGCCCATCTCAACGCGCTCAAACGCCTAAATTCTGCCATTCATGACGAAGTAGCCTTTGATCCGCCTACCCTGCCCCTTCTATTTGCCAATCTTGATACAGCATTAGCTCCCGATAGATCCCGATTTTAGATCCCGATTTTAGATGCCGATTTTGAAGATTCCGGGACTCTTGCGTTCACGAATCATTTAGGATTACTGATAGTTCACTCGGCTGCCTGTTACTCGAATACGTTAGGCTAAAGACAAGCCTTTGAATGCTGAATATTGCTAGACTTTGTGCCGAACTTGAGGACGTTGAGATGAGTCAAACTGTTACCCCTTCTCCGCAGAATTTAGCCGAGCCGAGCCGGTCGCCCCAGTCAGCAGCGCTCGCCGATTCTAGCGTTCGTGATTTTGTGCAGGAAACTGCGGCCCTGACTCGCCGTTTGTTTATTCAACTTCAGCGCCGCCCTTCTACGCTAATCGCCGGAATTATTCAGCCCGTCATGTGGTTGGTGCTGTTTGGGGCGCTGTTTCAAAATGTGCCGCAGGGTTTGTTTGGCGGCAGTCAGAACTATGGGCAGTTTTTGGCAGCAGGAGTGATTGTATTTACGGCCTTTGGTGGCGCACTCAATGCTGGGCTACCAGTTATGTTTGATCGAGAATTTGGCTTCTTGAATCGGCTGTTGGTGGCGCCGTTGGCATCGCGCTTTTCAATTGTGTTGGCTTCTGCGATTTTTATTGCCACGATGAGCTTGGTGCAAACTACGGTGATTTTAGGCATGAGTGCCGTGCTAGGCGCCGGACTCCCTAATCTAGCAGGGCTAGGACTCGTCTTCTTGATTGTGCTCATGCTGGTTTTAGGCGTTACAGCCCTCAGCTTGGGTCTCGCTTTTGCCCTACCTGGACACATTGAACTGATTGCGGTAATTTTCGTCACCAACTTGCCGCTCCTATTCGCCAGCACTGCTCTAGCGCCCCTTTCCTTTATGCCGCAGTGGTTACAGGTGGTTGCCAGCTTAAACCCGCTCAGCTATGCGATCGAACCCATCCGCTACATTTACACCCACACCGCCTGGAATTGGCAAAGTTTGGTGATGCAAGCCCCGTTTGGGTCAATTTCAATGGCAACTGCGCTCCTCGTTTTAGCAGGCTTTAGCAGCATTGCTCTTTTGAGTGTGCGCCCCCTGCTGCGTCGATCTTTTGCCTAATTTGCTTTACCTAATTTGCTGAAAGTGTTTCGTCCAAAACCAATCCAAAACCAAAAAGTATCGCTAAACTTTTTGAGAGAATATCAGGAGCATTTCCAGATGGGGCTGCGTCCTGTTGATAAAGGTTAAGCGAATCTTCGTCTGCCTCCGTATATTGACCGTCGCTCTGTGAGGAGTTTTAAACCAATGAAAATTTCGTCCAAACTTTTTCACACCTCTCTGCAATCTGGGTTAGGTTTATTCGGTTTACTGATGACAGGAGCTTGTTGGCTCGCCAGTACCAGCATGGTTTTTGCCCAAGTTGACCAGCTAGATGTCAACAACGAGCGCACCTCTGATCCATTCTCTGAACGAGGCGGCAGCAACAACGATGCCTTTTTCGATATGATGCACCGGGTTCAGTTAGGCAACATTCGCACCATGTCAGAATTTGGGCAAGACCAGCAGGAATCGATCGGCACTGAAGCAGAAGATTTTCGGGCACGCCAACGAGCAGTGCTTGAGCAGCAAAGTCAGCCTGCTTCTGAGGAACTGGCTCCCAGCATAGATCCCACTAACACACCGCAGTAGAAAGTAGCAGAAGGCAGAGGGCAGAAGGGGGAGAGGCGGAAGAAATGTCATCGTTTCAAACTCCTTCTCTCATTTCTTCTAACTCGCTTCTCTCTTCACCCTCTACCTTTTGCCTCCTGCCTCGTCTTTTCTCCCCTCCTGCTGCCTCACATGCATCAACGTCTTCAGGCAATTCTAGACTTTTGGTTTGGCGACCCGCAGACTGAAGAGACGACCTATCAGGCTCGCCGTAAGTTTTGGTTTGGCAAGCAGCCAGAGTTTGATGCCGCGATTGGTCAGAAATTTCGAGAGGATTACGAGCAGGCAGCGAATGGCAAACTTGATGCTTGGCGGCAAGAACCGCTAGGCTGCTTAGGCTTAATCATTGTGCTCGATCAATTTTCGCGCAATATGTTTCGAGATACGCCTCAAGCCTTTGCTACCGATGCCAAGGCGCTGTCAGTGGCTCAACAAGCAGTAGCGCAAGGATTTGACCAAGCGCTTCAGCCATTGCAGCGAATGTTTGTCTATTTGCCGTTTGAGCATAGCGAGAATCGAGCACATCAAGCCCAATCGGTTGCGCTGTTCCGCCAACTTCATACTGATGCAACCGAACTAGAAGATGTGTTCGATTATGCGGTGCGACATCAGGTTGTGATTGAGCAATTCGGGCGGTTTCCCCATCGCAATCAGATTTTGGGGCGAGAATCTACTCCTGAAGAAATCGAGTTTTTGAAACAACCTGGCTCGTCTTTTTAACTGGCTACCTGTTCACTGGCTGCTTGCGGCGTGGTAATCAAGGCAATTTCGACTTGCTCTTCGGCAGGTTGGGAAAGTTTGACATGCAAGCCCGATCCAAAAAATTTATCGAGCTTCTCTTGTTTGGCTATCCAGGTTTTAAAGGGAATCAGCGGCGACTCAAATTCCAAAATCAGCGCGTAGGCTCCGTCAATGGTTTCTTCTCGGACGCCTTGCAGGATGGGTCGTTCTTCGTCGGAAGGGCTGAGTCCCAAATACTCCAATGAACTGTCCAGATGCGCTTCTTGCCCATAGCGGTAGCGGGTGACATCTTTGCGAATCTGGTTTTGAGTCGAGGTAGCCTGTTGCTCTCGTAGCGCCACAACTTCGGGTGAGCTAGGCTGAGAATAGGGTACTGGCTTGAGTTCAGCCGCTTTCAGGGCGAAACCTCCAAGTAACAGCGGGATGCCATAGAAAAACCCAACTAGATTTAAAGTGGCATTATCACTGAAGAAGTAAGCCGAAAATCCAATCACCGTGAGGATGCCCCCCACAACCAAGCCCAACGATCCGAGAGAAATTTGGCGTAACATGATTCATAAATTGAGTCGTATAGTTAACAATTATTCACTATCTTGGTATTCTGCGATAGGCGAAAGACGGTTTGCCAGCAATTCCAAATTCGGAACGATTTTGCGTCATTCCAGAGATCAGATGTTTTCCTGTGAAAAGTTAAACCCTTGCTGAGCACGGCTTTTGAGCCATAGAGTTTTCTAATTTGGAATTGCTGACGGTTTGCCTCGCTTTTATCCAAAGTCTGAATCAACAGTTTTTTAGCAGGAATTCCCATGACTGATACTCAGCCTGACATTCAAGCATTACGCCAACGATTTCAGTTGATTGAAAGCAAACGAGAGTCTTTGATTCGCTTGCTAGAACAACCAAATTTGGGCACATTGCGCATTGATGTGAATCAGGCCCTAGAAGAAATCGACGACTTGATCGACGAGTTCAAGCGCACCTTCCCAGATAGCTAGGCTCCAGATGGCTAGACTTTGATGCAGCCCAGTACCGGTTAGAAACCCATTTAGAAACCCATCAGGAATAGTCATTGATGGAAAAATTGATGGAGAATAGGATCTCGATCCTTTGTCTGGTAGGGTAACTTCCCTAGCTTCTTTGTTTATGGCAAACTACACGGTTGAAATTCAACACCAGGGCAGCACCCACACTCTGTCTGTTCCCGAAAATGAAACGATCTTGGCGGCGGCAGCAGCAGCAGGTTTAGAACTTCCTTCTTCCTGTAGCGCTGGCGTTTGTACGACCTGTGCTGCCCAAATTCTGTCGGGAACGGTTGACCAAACCGATGGCATGGGCGTGAGTCCAGAGTTACAGGCGAAAGGCTATGCGCTGCTTTGTGTATCCTATCCGCGCTCTGATCTGAAGATTGAAACTGAAAAAGAAGATACGGTTTATCAACTTCAGTTTGGGCAATTTCAAAACAAGAAATGAGTCAGGATTAAAGTGAGAGAAAATTTCAGTTGCATAAGTTTGGGCTATCCCTATTTTTTCGATTGCGATGACAACTCACTTTCTGACACTAGAGCTTGATCTGCTCCCCTTTCCGGGAGAACTTCAACGCCTGATCTTGGCGGAACTGCGGCGTTATGGCGAACCGTTGCGCTGGGCAGTGACTCAGGTTGATGCCGATCGCGGCAAGGTGCAGATCGAAGCTGTGGTGACGACAGCAACCGAATTGCTGCTGCCAAATACGCCCATTGTCTCGATTTAGGCTCTTAACTGAATTTGTTTAGCGTAGGCTAGGATGGCTCAAATTTAATGTCTCATCGTCCTTACACGGCTATGCTGCTGGTTCCTACCGGAGTGGGGGCAGCAGTTGGCGGCTATGCAGGTGACGCTTTGCCTGTTGCGCGAGCCGTTGCCCAAGTGGTAGATCGTCTGATTACCCATCCCAATGTGCTAAACGGCGCGCAGCTATATTGGTCGTTGCCTAACGCTCTCTACGTAGAAGGATTTGGTTTAGATCAAGTCGCGGCTGGCGAGTGGGGTTTGCGTCCAGTCCACCAAAACCGAATTGGACTGGTGCTTGATCAGGCAATTGAGCCGGATTTGCGATTACGTCATCTTCAAGTCGCAGATGCTGCTCGTGCCACGCTGGGGCTAACCCTGACTGATTACGTGATCACGGACGCGCCGCTAGGAGTTGAACTGCGAACGGCTGCTTCTGGGGCAACATGGGGCACGATCCAAAACCCAGGTAGCCTGCTGCGAGCCGTTGAAAAGCTCAAAACCGACGCGAAGGCAGAAGCAATTGCCGTCGTTGCTCGCTTTCCAGATGATTTAGGCAGCGAAGCCCTTCATCTGTATCGGCAGGGGCAGGGCGTTGATCCGCTGGCTGGAGCCGAGGCAGTGGTGAGCCATCTGGTGGTGCGGACGTTTCAACTGCCGTGTGCCCATGCGCCTGCGCTGTCACCCTTGCCAATCGATCCAGATTTATCCCCCCGCTCAGCAGCCGAAGAGTTAGGCTACACTTTTTTGCCTTGTGTGTTGGTAGGGTTAAGCCGCGCTCCTCAGATCATTGGGCGACAGGCTCAGCCGCGACCGGAAGACATTTGGGCAGACCAGATTGATGCGTTGATTGTGCCTGCAACAACCTGTGGCGGCAGTGCGGTGCTTAGTTTGGCTGAAACGAAGACTCAAATAATTACTGTTTCAGATAACGCAACTCGCCTCAACGTCACTGCCGAGCAGCTAGGCATTCGGGCTTTGACGGTACGCTCTTATTTAGAAGCGATTGGCGTTCTGGTGGCTCACCGGGCTGGAATTCATCCAACGGCTCTTACGCCCAATGTTGCTCAAATTCAGGAGTTAGGAGCTTGCTAGCCACCAAATCCTCGACGGGCAGGTTGAGTGATGAAATCATGTCCATGCCCCAAATCCTTGAGCAAAACCTGCCCCAACTTAAAGGAATCTTTTGGCTCAGAAATCTCCTTGCCGCTGAACCCGATAGACCACCCAAAATGCTCCCCTTGCTCTGGTAGGTGCTAATCTGGCTTAGGTAATCAATCTTATTCGCAAAATAGCTGCCCTGTGTCTCAACCTAGCTCTCCTAACCCAAATGTTGAATCCTTGAGCCGCTTTCAAATTTTGATTGCCATGGGAGTGACGGCAGTTGTGCTGCTTCTGTCGGCTCGCTTGTGGCTGTGGTTTGATACTTCAACCGTGATGCTGCCTCTTGAGTGGTCGGGGCTGTCTGTACTATGGGGAGTGAGTTTGGGGCTAGGAATTACGGTTGCCAGTTCGGTGATGTATCGCTTTTGGAAAGCGTACCGTCATAGCGCTGATTATTATCTAGAGCTTGTGATCAAACCCCTAGCGCTACCCGATCTGATTTGGCTGGGGCTGCTGCCTGGCATGAGTGAAGAATTGCTGTTTCGAGGCGTGATGCTGCCTGCGCTGGGCTTAACGTGGTTTGGAATTGTGTTATCTAGCCTCTGTTTTGGAGTGCTGCATTTTAGTGGCAGCCAGCAATGGTCTTACGTGATTTGGGCAACTGTCATCGGCATTGTTTTAGGCTTAAGTGCTGCACTGACAGGCAATTTGCTTGTGCCCATTGTGGCGCACATCACAACGAATCTAGTTTCAAGCTGCTTTTGGAAGTTGAAGTACCAAGCAAATCTTGGCGTCTAAATTTGGTTTTTTAATGGCAATCGTCGAGAGAGTTGCTACTCAATGACATCTCAAATTTGAAGCTTTGCCACTACGCCAAACAGCGCTCTGCCCGAAGTTGCCAAAACTGCTCAATGGTCACAAACTGATAGCCCTGTTCGAGTAGGGCTGGAATAATTTGGGCGGCGGTTTCTGCCACATCTTCACCGCCACAGTAGCCATCGTGCAGCACAATCAGCGAGCCGCTGTGAGTTTGGTTCAAAATCCGCTGAGCCGCGACCGCAACTCCCGGACGCACCCAATCTTCTGGGACGACACTCCACATCACGGGGCGATAGTTCCACTGTTGCAGCAAATGCAAAGTCTGAGGCGTAAACAGCCCATTCGGAGGGCGCACATCCCGAATGCGTTGCTGCACCTCAGTTGGATCAATCTGGCAAGCGGCGGCAATTGCGAGTTGGGTTTGCTGAAGACTCTGCTGCAATTCTTGGGGCGAGAGGCGGGTAAACGAGCGGTGATGGTATCCGTGTAAGCCAAGCCAATATCCTTGCTGCCAAACGGCTCTAGCCACTTCAGGAAACCGCTCTACATTTGCCCCCAACCAAAAGAAAGTGGCAGGAACCTGATAAGTTGCCAAAACGTCCAGCAATGGCAATGTGTGAACCGGATGTGGGCCATCGTCAAACGTCAGAGCAATTGTTTTAGTTTTACAATTGCCTTCCCAGAGGCAGTTTGGAAAAGACGGCTTCAGCAGTTTATGGATCAACGGATAGAGCGGCGCGAATTGCATGAAAGTCTACACAGGAAGTTGGAGAGAGTTCTTCAAAAGCTGACAACGCTCGTTAGCACGAAGAGAGTTTGAGCTATCTAACCTGCCCGTCGGGGATTTTGGTGGCTAGCAATCTCAGCATTGTGTCTAAATGTCGATGATCGTCAACCTTCCAGTATCCACGACATTCTCAGCATGAATGATTTCACTCTATGCCCAGATCTTCTACAGGCAAGACAACTTCCAGAGATGAGTAGCCAAAATCAAGAGAACCATTGAATGAGAACAATTAGTGGCTGGAGCAGTAAGTTTGCCGTACCCAAGCAGAATGAACCAACGAAGAGAGGATGTCTTGATTCAACGGTTTCACCAAAAAGCCGTCTACACCTGGATTATCTTCTTGTCGTAGCCAGCTTGGGGCATGGACATCGGTTAGGGCCACAATTGTGGTTCCGTAAGCATTTGCCAAGCCGCGAAATTGATGCACCAATTGATGCACTAAAGGTTTAGACCAATCTTGTTGATTGCCCACCAGAATCAAGAGGTAGGGAGGCGCTTGGCTCGCCCTTGCCATTGCTTGCTCTGGAGAGGCAGCAACTACTATTGGGCAGCGCAAATGTCCTAACAGAGACTCAATGATTTGGAGGTCATCAGAGCCTTCATCTAAAATTAAAATATACTTTTGCAACTGTTCCATAGGAGCTAGAGGACGCTACGGTCAATATAGCGCCCTCCTCAAACGGCTAATTTGTTCAATAAACCGCAAAAGTTCGATAGTTCATACTTCCTAGCGATCGTTTCCCATTTTCAACTTTCCATTTTTCTTAGCTTTTTCTTATCAAGCCAAAGCAAAATATTGAGCCACAAAGGGTTGAGTAATTGATTCGCACTTTCTAAATTAAATTTTTATATTTGCTGAAAATAGAAGTTAAATTAATATGCAATTTTATTTGTTCATGATCCGATAAAGAACTTTATTATTGTTTTGCTTAGCCTTCGTTTCTGTGACTAAAGTGATAAGTGAAAATCTATAGTTTGGATGTTGATCGAGCGACTGTTGCCAGACTTTTGAGCTTCGGGGGTGAAATAAAAATACTTCGCTGTAGCCTGCCGGAACTTTGAGCAAACTGGAATCTAGCGTCTCTGCAACCTCCGAATGGCAAGTGTAGCAGCGCGGTCGAAGCAGCAGTTCCACGTCTGGTTTAAGCAAATGGCTCAGGGCTAATAGATCGCCTGTTTCGGCATCGCTGATTAATAAAGGACGGCTAGCTCGATTCACGATTTCGGCAACCGCAGGAACTTCCTGATTGTGAACTTTCTGCCACCATGTTGAAGCTTGGAGGCTAGTTCCACAAGAAAGTATCCCTGCACAGTAGACAGTGGCTACGATCCAACGCCAACGGAGTTGATGTAAAGGATTGCTAAGCTTTGTACTGAAAAGATACACAACAGCAAGCTGAATGCCGAGCAGTGATGGAATGAAAAAACGCGGAAAGGTGGATCGAATGCCGCCTAGCAGCAAATCTGCCAGCATCAGCGGCAAAAACGGCAAGACAGTCAGGGTGACAACGAGCAGCCATCGTTTGGGCGTATGGCGGCAGAGGTGGTAGAACCCGTAGGCTACCAATAACAAAATGCCAATTTGCACGAATCGATCGGGTAATGTGCTACCTCGGTCATAAAAAACTCGTCCCACAACGCTCGCCCAAGTCAAGATCAGTTGCGGTAAGGTCTGCTGATTGCTGATCCAGCTTGTTACCGTTTGGGCTTGAGAAAGGTTGCGCCCCAGCACCCAAACCCAGGGTAAAAAGAGCGCAATGCCCAACAAGCTAGCCCAACCATAGCCAAACAACGGATGCCGCCAGTGAAAGCGCTTAGGCTGTTTTTCACCTTGAAACAGGTCGCCTCGAAACAGGTCGCCTTGCAGCAGAATGTAGACGCCATGCGCAAAGGCAACTAACACCGACAAAGGAAAAGTATATAAATTCACCGCCAACGCTAGCCCATAGCCTATCCAATTTGTGGCGGACGGTAAGCGAATTGCCCGTAACAGCACGGCGGTCATGAATAAGGTGGTGGCTCCCCAAAGGCTATACTGGCGAGACTCTTGCCCATAGATTACTTGAAAGGGAGAGATGGCGAAAAGTCCAACGGCTAGCCAAGCGGGTAGGGATGTGCTGAACTGACCCGTCTTAACAAACAATTCTTGACAGAGCCAATAAACGCAGGGCAAGCTGAGCAAGCTAAATATTGCGGGCAGGAACCGCATCGCTGCTGCCGAACTGCCGACAAACCGTAACCAAAAATGCGCGATGCCATAGTAGAGCGGCGGATGCTGGTTGTCTTCAACTGCGAGGCTGTGGAACGTATCTGCAAGCGTTTTGTCAGAGGCAGGCTGTTGATATTGCTGAAGTTCTGTTGCCGTCACGATGGATGATTCAGCAAAACGCTGGACAACTTCGGCTTCGGTGTAGCCTGCGGCTCGTAGCGAAGTAAAGGTTTCGTCGTACCAGTAAACCTTATGGTCGAGATTGGCAAATCGAAACAGAATGCCCAAACTGAGCAGCACAATCAGCAGAAACCGCATGGCAGTTGAAAGAATGCTTCCTGCGTAGAGTTCCCGCAATGGCTGCTAAGGTAGCGCGGTCAAGATGGGCATTGGGTTAAAGCTACAGCAACTCAGACCACTGCGGGTGATCTTGGAGTTGCTTCAGCAGTTTTTTGATGTCCTGCGTTCGGTCTTTCTTCACAATTAAAGTGACTTTGCCATCCCGGACGATCACCGTGTCTTCTAAACCGATCGTCACAATCAAATCGTCATCTCCGGTGGCATAGATCAATGCACCTTGCGTATCCAGCCCGACATGCTTGGCCAGTTCCACGTTGGGGTTTTCGTCTTTCAGCAGTCGCTCGATCGCGTTCCAATCGCCCAAGTCATCCCATTTGAAGCTAACCGGCAGCACGTAGGCGCGGTCGGTTTTTTCCATCAGGGCATAATCGATGCTCAGTTTCGGTAAGTTGGGATAAATCGAAGGGCCATGCTGCTGCAACGGTTGAATAATTTCTGGCGCGTAGGTTTGCAGTTCTGAGAGCACAACGTTAGCCGGGAAAATAAACATGCCGCCATTCCAGCTAAACCGCCCGGTTGCTAAAAATGCTTCTGCGGTTGGCTGGTCTGGTTTTTCGGTAAAGCGGCTGACTTTATAGCCCGGTAGCTCACTGCCAAAATTGCCAATCGCCTCTCCCTGTTCGATGTAGCCATAGCCTGTTGAGGGGAAGGTGGGCATGATGCCCAATGTGGCAATTCCCGATTGTTGGACTGCGAGTTCTTCAGCAGCCCGAATCGTTTTCTCAAAGGCAGCTTGATCCCCAATCCAATGATCGGCCGGGAAAAAGCCAATCACGGCATCTTCTCCATGACGCTGAGCAATTTCTAATGTTGCCCAGGCCACGGCAGGGGCCGTATCTCGCCCTTCCATTTCCACCAGCAAATTTTCGGATGGCAAATCTGGTAGTTGCTCTCTCACCCCTGCTGCTAGATGGGCGGCTGTAATCACCCATAACCCCTGCCAACCACCAGCTAAATTGAGAAGTCGGTTGGCTGTAGTCTGTAGTAGGCTATTACCACTTCCATCAAGGCTCAAAAACTGCTTGGGACGATGTTTCCGGCTGAGGGGCCAAAACCGCTCTCCCTTACCACCAGCTAAAATTACGGGGATCATAACAAGTCGGATCAGTTGTAGGATGATTCCGCCCCATCCTAGCAAGACTTAAGGATGCGTCAAATCCGCGAAAGCGAGGCTTTATGGCATCTTTACGGCAATGTTCGTGATTGCTGCGTCGGTGACACGAAGGAGTAGAGGATCGTGTCTCAAGAATTGAGTGATCCGGGAGAAGGAGGGCAGCCTGATTCGGTTCAAGGTATAGCTCATAGATCGATAGCAATAAAAGTTTATATTTCTCGTTTTGTTAGCCCCCTAAATAGGAGGCGAATTGTATAGCCTTGCAGGTTAGCTGAGCGCTGGTAGATGTTGCGATCGTTCTCCTTTAAAGCGTTGCGTTTCTCGATCAATTTTGCGGCTAGCGGGGCATCACATCGCTCTGTCTCAATTCGGTTAAGACTCCACAGGAAAAATGCCTCACGGCAAAAACGACAGCCCGATGCAATCTGAGTTCTATTGTCGTTTCTGCGCTTGTTTGTTGATCGCCTGCCTTGCCACTTTTTAGATTCTTTCTGTTTGCCGATTGGTTGCCTTATCCCACTGGAATTTTCAACCGTTCCCGCTCCCAGCGCTGCTTTAAACTGTGCAAGCGAGCGGTTATAAGTGCAAGGCTTGCCATTTTTGGATAAGCGACTGGTGACAATTGGGCGGCCGGTTTCTGGGTCAAGAAAGCGCTCGATTGGGTAGATTCGAGTTAGCCAAATTGCCTGTACATTTTGACTCAATCCGATCTCATTCATTGCCTTGATATATCGCTCAAACTCTGGATTTTTGAGATAAGCGCTAATCGTTTCCTCAATTTCCAGCATTTGAGATTCGATTCTAAAGACATGCCCGGCCAGATCCTTAGTGTAGGGACTGATGCCAGTTCCAATCGTCTGTGATGCGGTCGTTCTCCAGTAATTTAGACTTCTGCCTGCGATTGTTGGATCGCCTGCTAGATAGCGGATTAATCCATAGGGTTTACCGCCCCAATCGCGTGAGAAGTCGTTGTTTGCGGTTTCTGGAAGCTCATGAGCTAGCTGTTGCTTCAGTCGGTTGATCAGTCGCACTTGGGCCCGCCCTAAACCATGTCGCTGTAGCCACCATTGCCTAACCTGGATTATTCACGAAGGGTCAAGATAGACACAGGAAAGAGAGCTTGAAACGGTTTAGAATCAAGCTCTCTCGGATTTTAAGTGTCTTCATTTTGCCATGACAGAGTGTAATGTTGCGTTGC
>JAAUQT010000111.1 GCA_012033495.1 Cyanobacteria bacterium RM1_2_2
GTTGGGTGGGTTGTTGGCGGCGCTGATTTTTGCTCGCTTAAACAAAATTGCTTTTGGCAGTTAGCCGACCTGGTAGCACCAGCCCTAATTTTGGGGCAGGCAATTGGTCGCTGGGGTAATTTTTCAACTCTGAGGCGTTTGGTCGCCCAACTGATTTACCCTGGAAGCTCTACATTCCGCCTGCTCAGCGGCCTGCTGGTTATACCCAGTTCGACTATTTCCATCCCACCTTTTTGTACGAGTCGCTGTGGAATTTAGGTGTTTTTGCGCTGCTGCTGACCTTATTCTGGCGCGGACTCAAGCAGCCCGGAGCGCTGAAAACAGGGACGCTGTTTCTGGTTTACTTAATTGCCTACAGTTCTGGGCGCGTTTGGATCGAAGGGCTACGCATGGATAGTCTGATGTTGGGGCCGCTGCGAATTGCGCAGATCGTTAGCCTGGTCTGCATTGGGGTTGGCAGTTTGGGGTTGGTGTGGCTGTATGGGTTCAAGCGTGCCCTGCCAGATGTGGTATCAGATGATGCTTCGGCAGCGGCTTCTGCTCAAAACTTTCCGCAGGGCTGATTCAAAAAAAAACCCCAGAGCGAACTCCGGGGTATGAATCAGGGTGCATCTACCAATCACTTTTACCCAGAACCGCGCTTATGTCCGGATTAGATGACCTAGTTTACAAACCTTTTAAATTTCTACCGTGATTCTCAAAGATTTCACGGAGAATTCCTCACATTCCCCGATCATTGACTAGATAATATTGTCGAGACTTCATGAAGATGACTGAACTTACCCCGAACTCACTGACCCCTGCTGTCTATCTGGTGGGAGCAGGTCCAGGCGATCCAGATCTGTTGACAATCAAAGCCCAAAAGCTGCTGATGCAGGCAGATGTGATTTTGTTTGCCGATTCGCTCGTGCCGCAGCAAATATTACAGTGGGTGCGCCCGGATGCGGAAGTGATCCGAACGGCGAATAAGGTGCTAGAAGACATTTTGCCGATTATGATTGAGCGGGTGCGGTCTGGGCGTTCGGTGGTGCGGCTTCAGTCGGGTGATCCTAGCCTCTACAGCGCTATTCATGAACAGATGCAAGCCCTTGCCGCCGCCGAAATTCCCTTTGAGGTGATTCCCGGTATTAGCGCCTTCCAAGCGGCCGCGCCCGCCTCAAGGTGGAACTGACCGTACCAGAACTGGTGCAGACGATCATTTTGACGCGGATTAGCGGTCGAACTCAAGTCCCTTTGGCTGAAGAGTTGTCATCTTTGGCGGCTCATCAGGCGAGTCTGTGTCTCTATCTCAGTGCGCGTCATATCGAAGTCGCCCAAACTCAACTCATGCAGCACTATCCGGCAGATACTCCAGTTGCGGTTTGCTATCGGCTGGGCTGGGAGGACGAGCAAATTTGGGTCGTTCCCCTCAGCGAAATGGCGGCTCTCACAGAGCAAAAGCAGTTAATTCGCACGATTTTGTATGTGATCAGTCCTGCTTTGAAAACCGCAGAAACTCGATCGGTGAGTCCCACGCGGTCGCGGCTCTACAGTCCTGAGCACTCACATCTTTTCCGACCGCGCTAGGGGTATCCTCTTGGGGTGGGGGCAGGTTTTGGGAAAGATTCCTTTCTCAAGTCATAGGTTGACAGCTAAACCTGCCCTTACAGATAGGCGTAGAGTTAGGACAGGTTACTGTGACGGATGGATTTGTCTCAGGTTGCGGGTTAACGGCTCAACAAACCAAGAATCCCACGCGCTTTAGCCGTGAGAGTATCAACAAATGAATCTGTCGAGGCGTTGTTTGAAAATGACGTTATTTGACCAGCACCGCCAGCACCTCAACGAAACGGCAGCGCCTTTGGCAGCCCGAATGCGTCCTCGTTCGCTTGATGAATTTATCGGACAGGATCACATCATTGGGCCAGGGCGACTGTTGCGACGCGCCATTCAAGCCGACCAACTCTCTTCGCTGATTTTTTACGGCCCGCCCGGAACCGGAAAAACCACCCTCGCGCGGATTATTGCCAACACGACTCATGCCCATTTTATTTCGATCAATGCCGTGCTGTCGGGCGTGAAGGAAATTCGAGAAGCGATTGCAACGGCACAAGAGCAGCGCGGCATGTATAGCCAGAAAACGATTTTGTTTGTGGATGAAGTGCATCGGTTCAACAAAGCTCAGCAGGATGCCTTGCTGCCGTGGGTGGAAAACGGAACGGTAATTTTAATTGGAGCAACGACTGAAAACCCTTACTTTGAAGTTAATAAGGCTTTGGTGAGCCGATCGCGAATTTTTCAGCTAAAGCTTTTAGAAGAGTCTGATCTACGTCAAGTCATTGTACAAACGCTACAAGATAACGAACGCGGCTACGGTCAACGAAAAATTGAAATTGATTCTGATGCGATTGATCATCTCGTGAATGTAGCAAATGGAGATGCACGAGCGCTGTTGAATGCCTTAGAACTGGCGGTTGAAACAACTCCGATCACAGAATCAGGAATCACTCATATTACGTTAGCCGTTGCAGAAGAATCGATTCAGCGTCGAGCCGTCCTTTACGATAAAGAAGGCGACGTGCATTTTGATACGATCAGCGCTTTTATCAAAAGTGTGCGAGGCTCAGATCCAGATGCAGCCCTGTATTGGCTGGCCCGCATGGTGTATGCCGGAGAAGATCCGCGCTTCATTTTTCGTCGCCTGGTGATTTTGGCCAGTGAAGATGTGGGCTTAGCTGATCCCAATGCAGTAGTCGTAGTGAATGCCTGCGCTGAGTCGTTTGAGCGGGTCGGGATGCCAGAAGGACGCTACCCGCTGGCCCAAGCCACCCTTTACTTATCGACGGCTTCCAAATCGAACAGCGTTATGGGCTTTTTTGATGCGCTCGCTGCCGTTGAACAGGAACGAGAAGCAGACGTGCCGACTCACCTTCGGGATGCCAACCGCGATAAGCATAGCTTTGGGCATGGCGCAGGCTATTTATATCCCCACTCTTACCGAGAACATTGGGTGGCACAGCAATATTTGCCGAGCAGTTTGCAGGGGCAGGTGTTTTACCAGCCTTCCGATCGCGGTTATGAACACACCGTTCAGCAGCAGGTTGCCCGACAACGAGAAGCCCAGCTAGCTGCAATGGTGGAAGGCTTTGGCGTAGCGCTGCCAGAAGTGCTGACGTTTAGCCCCACCGATGCCGCCCTCGACCGCTGGCTGCAACGAACCCTCAGTCAGGCTGGAGAACGGCTGGGACTGTTACGCGACCGAGTGTTTACCCTAGCGAATCCCCAGCGGCATGATCTGATTTTGGATGTGAACGCTGGCAGCGGGCTGTTAACCTGGGAAGCGATCCGGCGAGTTCCAGAAGGAGGAGTATATGCCTGTGTGCATCGCGCTACTGATGCCGCAGCCCTGCAAGAGCAAGCGTCCCTCCTACCAGAGTTAGCCCGTCCTGTGATTCTCCAAACGTCGCTGCAAAATCTGCCTGATCAGTTGGCCAAGCACGCCCCTGGAGTCAAATTTGCTCGGTTGATTGGGCGCAATGCGTTGCTGTCTGAGCCGGACAAAGCAGCGGTGTTGCAGCAGTGGATGACGTTATTGCAGCCTAACGGAGCGATTGTTTTAGCAGAAACCGTGCCACGTCATACTCAGCGATTGTATCGTTTGATCGATCCGACTCTCTTTACTACCAAACTATATAAACGATTGATCAAAGCAGAGGAAATGATTTATGCAAACCAAATTGATGCTTTTGTGAACTGGGATGAACAAGATTTAGCTGCAATTTTTAGAACCGTTGGTCTTATCAATGAGATGCAAGTTGAACAGATGCAAACCGAAATTCGGATAACGCCAATCGTCCTAGAACGCTGGTTTAATCCTGGTAAAGCACGACCGAGCTATGGCGAACAGCTAGCCCAGCTTTTGTCTGACTCGGAACTGAAAACAGTCCGGGAAGGGTTCGCCCGATTGTCCCATCAGCTAGTCCAGTGGACAGCCACCATTGCCTGGATTCGGGCAAGCCTTTGATCCAGAAAGTTGAATGGAAAATCTTCATTTTCATCTCTGTTTTGTGTCAATTGGTGTGCCTGCCGTTATATTTAAGTAGATTATTAAATCAATACCGTTGTTCTACTTTACTTTATGTCAATTCGAGTTATTGCCCGCATTTTTGCTGCTCCCGGACAAGAAACTGCCCTCCAAGCCTTGTTGATGGAATTGGTAGAACCGTCCCGCTCAGAACCCGGATGCCTGCACTATGAATTGCTGCAAAGTAGCGCCACTCCTACCGAATTTGTGATCCTAGAAGAATGGGAAACCGACGAAGCAGAAACTCAGCATTTGCAGTCGGCACATGTGCAAGAGGCTTTTTGGGAAGGCGAATCGTTGATATCTACACCACCCGAAATTCGGCGCTATCACTTGCTTGCTTAATACAGGCAAGATCCCGCTTCTGACGCTTCATTTTGGCGACTAGCGCTGTAGAATCAGGGTAGAATCACGATCAGCAGCAGCGAGTCTATTTGTCTTGCCTAACAGGTTGTCTTACCTACCGGGTTGCCTAACTGAGCAGGAGGTTCAAGTGGAGCATCCATCGACGAATTCGACTCATTCAAACGGCGGAGCGCCATCATACCCTATCTTGTATCCGTGGGATGTTGGGCCACCAGTCGCACGAATGCAGGAACTCTTGAGAGCACACGGGTTTTCAGTTCGGGTTGATGGAGACTACGGTTGGCGCACTGAAGTCGCAGTCAAAATGTTTCAGCGACAACAGGGATTGAGAGTCGATGGGGTAGTTGGCCCAGAAACTTGGCAAGTGTTAGCGGCAACGGTGCAACCCGGAACGCGATTGTTGCGGTATGGTTACTCTGGAGCCGATGTGTACGAATTGCAAGGGCTACTGCAAGTGAACGGTCATACCATTAAGCGAACCGGCTTTTTCGATGTGGAAACCAAAAGTGCAGTGATTGGTTTTCAGCGAGGGCATCGCCTACGAGATGACGGAATTGTTGATTCGGTCACATGGGCCCTGCTCCGCGACTACAAAAAACCTCGTCAAACCAACGCTTTTCGCTTCAGGTCGCCAAAAAGGTAGGAAAAGGCAGAGGGTAGGAGACAGAAGGTGGGAAGCAGAGATCTGGATTGTTGCATAATTCTCGACATCTCTTCTCGGTTACTTCTCCATTTTTTCGCTCTCTGCCTCCTGCCTCCCCCTACACCGCCAGCACTTTCCCTCGTAGCCCTGTGGGAGGGGTAAGTCCGTAACGCTGGAGCAATGTTGGGAGAATGTCATACAGTTGGGCAGTTTCGATCGGTTTGCCGCCACTTGGCGCTTTAGGGTCGTGGAAAATCATCAGTCCGTACTGGGCGTGGTTAGCGTCGTCTGCGCCGGTGTCATTCTCGGTGGTGTATAGTTCGCCGCTGCCTACACTGCCAATCGAGCGCCACGCTAGCTGGTCAAAATACACAATCAGATCGGGGGCAACGCCGCGCACTTTTTGATAAATTTGCTGCGGTTTGAATACGCTTGTGTCAAAAGGTTGACCGTCTGGAGCAGGAATGGCAGCAAGCTGTTCGGCAAGGCGAGAGCGCAACGATTCATACTCTTTGGGTAACACAATGCCCTGTGGCTCTCTTCCCTGCACATTGAGGAAAACCCGCCCATAGTAGCCTCCGGCTCCCCATGCTTGAGTTCGGCTCCAATCGACTTTCACCTCATCCAAGGGAGTGGGCTGATCAGGTGGTTGCTCTAGCACTAAGTATCCTTCCTGCTGCAACCACTCGTTAATGCAAATGCCGCCGATTAGCGGGCGTGCTCCGTGATCAGAAACCACCAAAACAGTAGTGTCTTCGCCGCACTGAGCCAACAGTTCTCCGACTCTGCGATCAACATGGCAGTAGTAGTCATGAATGGCGGTTGCGTAGGGGGAATCGGGCTGATGTTGCGGATGACGAGCATCCATTGATCTCCAGAAAGCATGATGAATGCGATCGACTCCCATATCGACCAGCATCAAGAAATCTGGGCTGTCTTGTGCTAATAGTTTTGACGCTAAGGTGAATCGTTGATCGCACAAGGCGTAGATGTTAGCGAGAATACGATCTTTCTGATCAGAGCGAAACTCTGGAACGTCCAGAATAAAATCAGGGAGCCATTGCTCAATTTGCTGCGCGAGTTCAGGCGGATGCGTATATTCAACCTCTCGATTGGGAGTCAAAAAGCACGAAACCAACGATCCATTAACGCAATAGGGTGGTGATGTACCCGGAACGCTGATCACGGCAACGGTCCAGCCTGCTTCTCCTAAAATATCCCACAAGCGCGGAAACTTGACGGCTCGCCCGTCAGCAATTGCCATTGTTCCGTAAGTGCGACCGACCCGATTGCGAAACCCGTAAATGCCTAGCTCACCCGGATCGCGTCCACTCATCATGCAACTCCAAGCAGGAACCGTGATAGCGGGAATGCTGCTTTCTAAGCGTCCGTAGCTGCCCTGCGCCATCAGTCGAGACAAATTCGGTAAATCCGATCGCCATTGTTCAAAAACGAGGGAAGGTTCCATGCAGTCTAAACCAATAATCAATAGGCGAGGAGAGGAAGACATGGGTGCGGCCAGAATAAAAGGGCAAGTCGAGGCAGTTGGATGTTAACCCTGCCCAAATTCTAGCAGCGGGACGGCAATTGCTGATTTGCTGACCTTCCCAGTCGTGAATGCTGAGGCATACCCGCGCAATCCTTCTTCAGATAGAAGATTTGTTTACGGTAGACTTGTAAGATTTGCTCCAGTTCAAATGCTGCAAGTGACATCGATACGAATCAATACAAATAACCAAAAAGGACGGGAAGATTTATTATGCAAACAATTGGTTCCACTCTAATCCAGCTACTTCGTAAAGCGCTATTTGTTCTAGCCTTGGCTTGCTCATTGAGTGTAGGTTGGGTTGGGTTGGCTCAGCCGAGCTATGCTGTCGCACAATCAACGGCAGTTCAACCTGCATCTGAATTAGAAGCGCGAGAAGCTGCTTATGAGGAAGCAAAGGAAATTGCAGATGATCCTAAAATGGGCATAGAAAAAGAATATGAGAAGGAAATTGAAGCTTATCGTGAAGAGAACGGTGAAGGTGGCATCATTGAAGAAGCAAAAGAATTGGTAACAAAGGTGACAGGCAGTTAGTTAGGATAGGATTTCTAGCAACTCTGTTACACCTGAATGGGTGTCGATTCTACAGGCTTGGGAGATAGATTTGCATAAATTAGCGTACGCTTAATTCTCAAGCAGAGAAGCATATTGGTCAGGCAGGTGTAAAGTCGCAGGGTTCCTGTTTCTGCACGCGCGATCAGCGAGCTTATTACTTGTTAAAAGATATCTTGCAGCAACTTATTTCTGAATTGCACGATATATCTGCCCAGTCACAAAAGAATTTAGAGAAAGTCTATTGCGCAACCATGACTGAATTACGTCATACAACCTAATCAGTTGCAGATATCGAATAAGTTTTGTATCTAAAGGTGGGTGTGAGATTCGAACTCACGAGTGGCGGTTTTGCAGACCGCAGCGTTACCACTTCGCCAACCCACCAAGGTTAACTAGCATAGCATAAGCAACCTATAGAGAAACCTTTACATTTTCTATATTCACTTTCCTATGCTGACTTTCAAGCCTTGAACATTATAGCATTTGTATCAAAGAATGACAGCATTTCAAGTTCAGAGTTGCCAAAGTCATCCATGACGCCTGTTGACGGTATTTGACTTGGCAGCCTTTCTTTAAAGACATTCTATTACCATTTGTGCAGTCACTCTGGGGGGTTGGATAGCTCTAACAATCTTCACCCCCTTCAGTGCTACCTATGGATAGACGACTACCTTTCCTGATTTTAATATCTGCTATGAACCTGGCAATCGTTTTTCAGGCAGTAGGTGCTTCGACTGCGCTCAGCACTCAGAGACAAAGTAGGTTGAACGCAAGAAACCCAGTAGGTTGAACGCAAGAAACCAACAAGAAACCCAGTAGGTTGAACGCAAGAAACCAACAAGAAACCCAGTGGGTTGAGCGCAGTCGAAACCCGATCCCACTAGCGTTCTAACCAACTGCTGAGGAAATTTTAATTCACCGCTGTTTATTGATATCCTTCTAATTCTTCTTTGCAGGCTTCGGTTCTTCCCACACAAAGGGTTCTGGAAACTTTGCCTGATAGTCTCGTTTTCGCAACCGAATTCTCTGCCGTCTTGAATAGTTGTGAGCTGTAGGATTCAGAAATCGTGCATCTGGTCTTTCTCTACTTTTACTCTACTTTTAGGCTAGCGATTCTCTCTTCGCCTATGCATCTCACGTTGCTAAATCAATAGGACGAGTGAGTGCAGCCGATGGATTTAACTCAGAATAATCTACTGGAAGAGAGACGCAAAAGTGGATAAATCGCTACAAAATATTGATTGGGACGGAAGCGGCAGAGCTAGATCCTCACATGCATGGCTACGGCTCTATGTTCTGCAAGACATTCGTCTCAAATTTTTTTACTGGCTTCTTCTGCCATGCTCGCTGGGCTTTACCGCATCAGTAATGTAACAAATTCAATGGAGTATTTTTTGTATGAGCAATCCAATTTCTAATCTGTTTGCACACCTGAAGCAAAGCCGCTTCGTTCGAGCTGCATTTGCTGTTGTTGCAGGTTTTATGCTGTTGTTAAATACTGCCTGTAGTCCTAAAGCGCCTGAAGTTTCAGGTACAGGTTCATATGAAAAGCCTAGAACGCAACCTACTGAGCTTTACGATACGGTTCAGCCCAAAACAGATGGTATGAATGTTTATAGCGATACTGATCCCAGACGTGAAACACAGCGGTTGTCGGGTGATGTGAAGGCAAGGGTGAAGCAAGCTGAACGCAACATAGACAAGGTGCAAAGTCCCGGAGAATTTGCTGAGGACTATCGTGAAGGAATGCCTCTTGGTGAAAGAGTTCGCAATATCACAGACAGCATTGGTGGAGCAGCTAAAGATGTGACTGAGGATGTTACAGAAGGAACTCAGCGTGGCGTTCGGAATCTGAAGACAAACCTCAACAAGGCAGGGCAGGACGTCCAAGATACAGTTGATGATGCTCGTCAGAATGCTGCTGATGTTGGTAAAGATGCCGTTCGGAATGCCCAACAAACGACAAGTGAATTAAAAGGTAACGCTCAGCGTGCAGCGAATCAAGCGAAGGGCAACGCAGCGAACGTAGGTGAAGATATTCAAGATACCGCAAAGGATGTTCAGCGTAGCGCTAAAGCCTATTCCAATGACCTCAAAAATAATCTAGGCGATTAGAATTCAGTTTGACAGCAGAATTAACCGCCTTCCGAGCATGTTGGTTTTCTGATCTGATTGGTTCTAAACAGAATTGTAAGCAGGATGGGCTCTCACCCATCCTGTTTGTCTATTAAGCTACTCGCATTTAGACCGCATCTGCAATCCTTCTGGCGGCACGAGGGCGACCACATGTGGCACAGGGCGCGGCTCATAGCTCATTTGCGATTCTCCTTGAAACACCAGCGATGCACTCGCACCGGAATCTAACATCACGGCATCTCGTAGCCCCACCCGACTGAGTGACTCTCCTAACGTCACCGAATCGACATAATCGCCTGAGACTCCCACAATTGGCCGTCCGGCTTGATCAATGCCCCAGAAGGCTCGGTCGCGGGCAGCATCAAAATCAAACAAATTCCCGAAAGTCTGGGCTGGCTGAGGCTGACTATCTTTGACCAACCAAGCAGCAGCCACAAAAGCATCTGTGAGGTCGGGTAGCTCAGCTTTGAGTCCTGCTAACGTGTTGTGTTTCTGCGGATCAAAGGGAATGTATTTAACCTGGCTTGGGTTAATCAGCACTAACGGACGTCTAGCGATTCGAGGAATTTCCTTCGGGTTGCCCGGCACAAACTCGCCCGTACTTTGGCTGAGAATGGGCCCCACCATCACGTTTGAATCCAAAAACTCTAGTGAAAAGAAGCCCCCATCAACCGCAGCCAGAGCATTGGTGTCTTTCACAATTTCGGCAACCTGATAGCGGCTGTCAGCGTGTAAGGTAACGGGTCTACCGCCAGTTGCTAAAATCAAAGGAACTTCATTGCTCGTCACTTTGCCAAGCTGCACGGGCGCATCAAACCGGAATGGGCTGCCTAGGAGCGGCAGTGGTGGCCCCCCATAAGCTTGGTCTAGCACTGCTGCAAAATTGCCTTGACCAATTCGTTCGATGCTCAGCAGGTCTTTAGAAGCTCCAGCATACAAATCCACCGTGTCGTTCATGGTAAGAGCAGCGCGGTAGCCTGCCTTTTGCACCCAATCTTGCACCTGCTCGTTGTACTTGCCTTCTGGGTAAACAAAATAGTTAATCGGAATGCCCAATTCGGTTTCTAAAATGCGCTTCGACTGCACGATCTCATCCCGCATTCGGTTTTCCGACAATTCGCCCAAATCAGGTGGATGGCTGAGGCTATGGGCAGCAATTGTGATCAGCGGGTCAGCCGACATTTGCCGTAACTGGGCCCAAGTTAAGCTAGAACGCCCAAATTGTTTGCCCACTTTGTTGGTGTAAATCCCAAATACGCCAGGATAGCCATACCGTTTTAGCAACGGGTAAACGTAGTCATAGTGTCCTTGATAGCCGTCGTCAAAGCTCAGCAAAATCGGCTTTTCGGGCAGTGGCAAGCCGGTGCTGAGATGGGCAACCAGATGATCCATACTGATTGGCGTTAGCCCCTTTTCTTGGATTTGCTGCAAGTGGGCTTCAAATTCGGCAGGCGTGACATCAAAAAAAACTTCCTTTTCTGGCAGGATGTCGTGATACATGATCACCGGAACCCTGGATAGCCTTGCCATGCCGTGAACTTGCGGAAAAGCAGTAGCCGAGAACTGAGCCGCCAACAAAGCTCCCCAGTTTTCTACCAAGGCCAAACTCGTGCCTGTAACCAAGCGCTCAATTTGCTCGGAAGCCGATATCGGTTTAATTGGACAAACGGGCGACGGCGTTGCGGTTTGAATTGCTGATTTCTCAGCAGCCGTGGCATTTGGCTCCGTCCACCCTTCTGATTCAGGCAATCCAGCTTCAGGCAATCCAGCTTCAGGCAACTCAAATTCGGGTGATTGTTGACTTGACTCAATTAGACCTTCTTCAACCGGACTTTCTTGAGCCAGCAGTTTTGGCGACCGCTCTCCCCAACTTGACTTAAGCCAACCTGCTGTTGGCACTGTCACCACCGAGACAAAGATCGCAAGCTGAACCAAACGAGAAAATTTTGGTTTAGATCGATCCTTCACACCACCACTCCAGCACCACACCAAGCGGAACCATTTCATAGTTGTTACTTTATTGCACCAACGAAGGCTACCGCTGCTAGATGTAGCGGATTTTTAGCCAATTGTCAGGTGTTGTTAGCTACAAGTTGCATGAATATTTTAAGGGCACAGGAACACATCGCATAAATTCATTTTGCAAAGAATAGAACTGATTAAAAAAAGGCCAGTTTCCCAGCCTTTTTTCACGTCTCTTATATTCTGTATCAACTCTAGTTTATGCTAGCCCCTTCGTTGTATTTGTCTGACGGTGTGTAGTGTGTTTTGTATGCAGTCACTTTCTGCATCAACAGCCCTATTTCTCTTCTTTCGGAGTAACTTCTTTTGCCATTTGCAAAAAGTCAGCCGGATCGCCCGTTTCAGATGGGGTAGCCGTTGAGCTAGATGCTGCCCCACTCATAGCCGTCGCATCGGCAGCAGCCTGAGCACCTGCTTCAGTTCGGTCAATTTCTGCGACATCAAACTGCTTGGAGCGCTCATAATCTGCTTCAACATTCACTTTGGGAGCCTTTTCTTCACCCGTGGTGATTTCCTGAACAAGCTGCTGCGCATCGTAAGTCGTGTTTTCTAAATCTGATCCTTTTAAATCTGACATAACTCTCCTAGATGAGTATTCTCTCTAACTGATCGGCTCCATCATACTGGGACGGCTAAAGTAAACCTATCGACCAGAGGAAAGATTGTAGGACGGGAACCAATACCCTGTAGCCAAATTTTCAGTCCAGTTTAAAGTCCAGTTTAAGTAGAAGAACTCAATTAAACCTGACTTGAAATTTGGGTTTCGACTGCGCTCAACCCACCGTTCGACTGCGCTCAACCCACCGAATGCTGAAGGTTGGCGCGTTGAGCGGAGCCGAAACGCCCGACTTAAGGGGGTTCTTCGACTGATCTCAGCTTTCCCTCACACCGTAGCGCAGCGGTAGACTCTTCACACCTCGTCCCAATCCAACCACTTCCGCTATACCATCAGAATTAGGCGAGCGGGATCAAGCTGCACATACCAGGGAAAGGGCTGATCTTTGATGGCATTCCATTTGTCTTTGAAGATTTCTGCCTGCACATGATAGTCTTGGGAGCCGGTGGGAGCGGCGTTGAATTTAAGCAATAGCGTCATGCGGTGCGGGGTTTCACTGGTGGCAGCTAACCAACACGGAAAGGTGTTTGCGCCATGGGAATCAGTGGTGATGGTCATTTGATGGGCGCGAATGCCAACATCAGTAAGGCGATCGGGAATGGCTTCAAGAACAGTTAAGGTAATATTCCAATCAACTGCTTTGACGAAGTTATTTCCTTGAGCAACGGCACGAGAGAAGTTTTTGCAGCCTGTGAGTTGAGCAACTCGAACGGTTTGGGGACGTTCAAAAATGTGATGTTTGGAATCATGAGCGATGGATTTTCCACCCGACATCACCATCAGCTTCTCGCAAATGCGGTAGGCTTCCTCTAGGTTATGGGTCACAAACAGCGTCACACCGCGATAGCTAGATAGAATTTCCAGAAGTTGCCGTTCCATTTGATTGCGGAGATAGGTGTCGAGGGCTGAAAACGGCTCATCTAGCAACAGAACTTCTGGTTCAGTCGCCAGTGCCCTAGCCAGCGCTACCCGCTGCTGTTGCCCTCCTGAAAGCTGATGGGGATAGCGATCGCCCAACCCTTGCATTTGCACCAAGGCAAGCTGTTGTTTCACCCGTTCTCTCCGCATGGATTTGGGTAGTTTCTGTAAGCCAAAGGCAATGTTTTGAGCAAGGGTCATGTGAGGAAACAAAGCATAGTTTTGGAAGACTAGGCTAACATTGCGTTGATAGCTGGGTAGATTAATTTGGTGCTCTGAATCAAATAGAACTCGCCCATTTAACACAATTCGCCCTTTCGTTGGCGTTTCAACTCCAGCAATGCAGCGGAGCGTCATACTTTTGCCCGAACCCGACCCACCAAGGATTCCCAACGTTTCTTGCTGGGCTGTAAATGTTGTATTGAGGGCAAAGGCCGGTAGCTGTTTTTCAACATCAACGAGCAGCCCAGCGCCGTGATTGAGTCGCTGAGGTTTTGTCCACTGTCCTAGATCGGCTGGTGCGGTCAGTTTGCCGCCTCGGTTGACGGGTTCATCAGCTTCCACCCAGCCTGCTTGCTGACCGCGCCTTTTTTGCCCATACTGCTGCTGCCAGAAGTTGACCATCACCAAGCCCAACAGCGAAAGTGCCATCATGACCATCGCCCAGAACCAAGCCTGTCCCATCGCGCCTGCTTCAACGGCAAAGTAGATCGCCATCGGGATCGTTTGCGTTTGTCCAGGAATGTTGCCTGCCAGCATCAGCGTCGCCCCAAATTCTCCCAAGGCCCGCGCAAAGGCGAGAGTTGTTCCTGCTAGCAGTCCGGGAATCGCCAAAGGCAATAAAATCCGACCAAACACTCGCCTTTCAGAAGCACCCAGCGTTCTAGCCACTTGCAGCAGGTTCGGATCAATTTGCTCGAATGCCCCTAATGCGGTTTTGTACATCAGCGGAAACGAAACCACCACTGCTGTCACTACTGCTGCATACCAGGTAAAGATGAGGGTGAAGTCAAACGGCTGCAATACCTTTCCGAGGGGGCCATTTTTGCCAAATAGCAGCAGCAGCAGAAACCCAACCACCGTCGGCGGTAAGATCAGCGGCGCAATCAAAACCCCTTCAATTACAGGCTTCCAGCGCCCTCGATAGCCCAGCATCCCGTAAGCCGCAGCCGTGCCGATCAGAAATGTGACGATCGTTGCTAGTCCGGCCGTTTTAAGGGAAATCCAGAGCGGAGACAGATCGGGTGACGAGAAAGCAAGCACCACAACAAACCTCATTGAGCAATTCCAAACCCGTGTTTTTTGAATACATTTTGTGCTGATAGACTACTCAAGAACTGAATATAAGCACGAGCAGCCTGTTGATTTTGGCTTGCTTGAATCATAGCAATCGGGTAAACGATCGGTGAATGTAGATTGCTTGGCGCGATTGCCACTTGCCGGACTCGATTGGAAATTTTAGCATCGGTGGCGTAAACCACTCCAGCATCTGCATTGCCGCTCTCGACAGTGCTTAAAATGCTGCGGACGGAGTTGCCATACACAAACTTGGGCTGTAGTTGCTCTAAAATTCCGAGGTTACTCGACAGTTGCTTGGTGTAGGCTCCGGCAGGAACGCTACGCGGCTCACCCATCGAGATTTTTCTGACCGTTGGGTTTGTTAACTGTTGGAAATCCGATATTTTTAATGGAGAGTCATTCGGCACGATCAAAACAAGCTGATTCGTTAAAAGATTGCGCCGAGTACCAGCCAGAATCAAGCCTTGCTCTTGCAGCGCGTCCATCTGCTGAGTTGCCGCAGAAATAAACACATCGACAGGCGCACCTTGCTGAATTTGCTGTTGCAAAGCACCAGATGCAGCAAAGGTGTAGTTGACCGTGATCCCGGAATTAGATTCCTCAAAGATTGGATCAAGTTCCTCTAAAGCATTCTGTAAGCTCGCCGCTGCTGCAACCAAAAGCGCAGTTGATTGAGCCTGGGAGGGAATTGATGAAACGACTCTGAATCCGACAGATACGATTAGAGTAATCAGCAGTGTGCCTAAAAAAGTAACAACTTGTCTTCGGTTCATGGTGCTTCAGCAGAGAATGATTTTCTGGTTATACTTTAAGCTCGAAACATTGCTTGAATGGTGAACACATGACCAATTACAAAGAGTATTAGAAAATACAAAAAAGAATCATTTAAGAATGGTTTTGAATTTGTTTTTGATGAACAATTGAGGTTTTATAGGTTTAAAGTTTTTAGTTTTATTGATAAAGTGTTGGTGCAAGGTTCAAGCAACATAGACTTTTCTCGAAATTACGCATCGATTTATTCTTAGATCAAAGAAGGAATCACAATGAAAATTAGCGCCCGGAATACCTTTAAAGGAACTGTCAAGTCCATAGAAGTTGGAGCAGTCAACGCAGAAGTTATTTTGGAAATTGCAGCCGGAGTTGAAATGACTGCCATGATTACAAAAGCCTCGGCTGAAAGGTTAGGGTTAAGTGTTGGCAAAGAAGCCTATGCCGTCGTGAAAGCGAGTGACGTGATGGTGGCAATCGATTAGCGTAGATTTTTGTGGGATGTAAGAATTCTATCCAATACTCGCATCCCACTGTAGATCCCACTGTAGATCCCACTGTAGATCCCACTGTAGATCCCACTGTAGATCCCACTGTAGATCCCACTGTAGATCCCACTCGCTTCAGCCTTTTTTACGGGCAACAATGTGAAAAATATGCCAGTATTTTTCCTCACCAATTGCCGTCACTCCTGGATGTTCTTCCTCCTCTAACCACTCAACTTCAAAAGGTTGCAGTAGGCTTTCAACTTGTTGTCGAGTGTGATGGGTGCGATTAGGATAAACTGCCCAGGAATCGCGCTCGCCAAGTAGTTGTCCGCAAAATCGACCGCCTGCCCTGAGCGATATGACGACAGTTTGCCAAAGGTCTGGAAAATTGGCAGATGGACAAAAGGAAAGACAAAAGCTGGCATTGACTAAATCAACGGCAGGGGGCAACGACAGCACCTCAAACTGCATCAGTTGGGTTTGGAGCCGATCGCGCTGGAGCTCAGGACGATTCAGCAGCCGATCGAAAGCCTTAGATTCGCCGTCAATGGCTAAGACCTGCCAGCCTCGACGCAGCAGTTCCACCGTATCGCGTCCGTCTCCACATCCCAAATCCACGGCTAAGGGAGGTTCAAGCGAACCACTGAATGGCGGCTCCGCATCAAAATTTGCCAGCGCTCGCAGCAATGTTTCACGGGGCGGGCGACCTTCCACCGCTTGATAGTACGTGACCCAATGCTGCCCAGAGGTGTGATAAGTAGATTGGCTCATACTCCAGCAAGTGCCAATTCGGTATGGGTTTGACAGTTTTTAGGGCAGACTCTTGCGCAGGCTTCACAGCCAATGCAGTTTGCTGCGTTCGCAATTGTCATCACTTTGCGTTCAATTTCGTCCTCGTCCTCGTCCTCTACAAACTCACCGTCTTCATTCAGTGCTCCTAATGCCATAACATTCCGCCCGCAGGTTTTCAGGCATCTGCCGCAACCAATACAGCGAGCAATATCAATGGCTTGCAAAAATTTAGGTGTCCAGGCTTTGCCTCCGAAGGTCAATCCTTGTAATGTTGCCATAATCCATGTTCTCTCTCAATTGATGATAGGAGTAGTGTTTTGTTTCGTTCTTAGGGAAATCAACCGCTAATTTAGCAAATTATTCAATTAAGCATCCAACCTAATGATCGACCACTCGCACATAGATTGCATTGATTGCGATGTCATCAAGGGCATGGCTGGTGTTGCCTGCTCGAATAATGAAGCGAGGAAACCGTTGCTCAAGGGTAATCATTTGCCCGCAGGTTAGCCCCATCCGCCTGAGTTTTTGGACGGTCGTATCTTGCAGCGTATTGATGCCAGTGATGATGCCTCGTTGTCCAAAACGCAGCAGTTTTAACGAGGTGCTTTGACTTGAAAATGTTGTGGTTGGCATGAGACAAAACCTTTGAGCGTGGGAGAGGTGAAACGTTGAAATAATTGATCGCTTAAACGAGATAAGCTTCTTGATGGGTGCGGATTGTGCAATCGGAACGAGGATAGGCAACACAGAGCAGAACAAAACCTTTGGCAATTTGCTCTTCGTCTAAAAAGACCTGTTCTGATTGATCGAGTTCGCCTTCAACGACTTTGCCAACGCAGCTAGAGCAGGAACCGGATTGACAGGAAAAGGGGAGGTCTAACCCTTGTTCTTCAGCCGCATCTAAAACCGTTGTTTCATCATCAACTGGAATAGTTACGTCAATGGAGCGCTTTTTGTTAATTAAATGTACCTGATAGGTTGCCATAATCGTGTCCTCCAAAGTTAAGTGAATCTTTTAGGAATGGGAATTAAATCCGTTCGATCGTGGGTAGGGGCGGGTTTTGCGGTCAAATCGATTGCCGAATGCCGATTGATCTGCCAAACCCGCTCGTACAGTTTACGGATTGATTCAATCCACGATCTTTATCGTACATTCGAGCCATTAGCTACAGGGCACAGCCGCAGGGGTACAGTCTCCTGCCTGGAAGGATTTGCCACAGCCGCAGGTATCAGTTGCGTTTGGGTTGCTGAACTTAAAGCCGCTCTCCATCAACCCTTCCAGGAAGTCAATCACCACGCCTTGCAGCAGAGGCGCACTTTGGGGATCTATATAAATCCGAACTTTCCCTTGCAGTTCAATTAGGTCATCTGGACGAGGCGCATTGGCAACATCAATTGTGTATGCATAGCCATTACAGCCGCCATCACTCACGCCAACTCGGATGCCTTTTTCTGAAGTAGGGTCAGCACTGCCCTGCAAGAAGGCACGCAGACGAAATTCGGCTTTTTCGGTTAGGGTAACGGTCATTGCATTTCCTCCAAAAGTGAATAGAAGATGAGAGGTGGAGTGTAAGCTAGAACTAATTAAAGTAGAGCTAATCAAAGCGAGGACAGGGGGCAATCAGAGCGGGCAATGCAGACTGGAGGACAGCGAACTCGCCGCAGGTCATGTTGATGATCACATGCCGGAGTCAGAAAAATTGTTGCCAGGATGAATAGTTTAATAAACCAAGCAGAATACACCAAACTCACAGCCAAGCTGAATAAACCAACTAGCTTCATCAACAATCGTGTGATGTCATCTGCCAACTTGTGGCTGACGCGAATGGCAACAAGTGCGACTGTCAGTGCTAAGAGTGAGAGCAGCATGGTTCCTCCTGTCGGGTTCCATCTGTTAGCCGTTGGCTTTTGTCGCTGCAAACGGGGCAAGCAGGATCGTGGTAAGGGCGTCGCTTAGAAAAGTCGGCTCGGCTCAAGTCCATCGTCAGCAATTGGGACAGCAGCGGTGTACCCAGACCCGTAATGAGCTTGATCGCTTCTAGGGCAGTTAGGCAAGCTAGCGTCCCTGAGACTGCACCCAGCACACCGAAACCGCGCTTATCCCAATCAGGTTTTCCGGAAAGATGCAGGACAGACAGGGCGTTAAACCAGGGACGATGGTAGTCAAGTTATG
>JAAUQT010000001.1 GCA_012033495.1 Cyanobacteria bacterium RM1_2_2
TCGAACGGCGGGTTGAGCGCAGTCGAACGGCGGGTTGAGCGCAGTCGAAACCCGAATTTTATTAATTGGGTTCTTCTACTTAATCGGGGAATTATCTTGTCAAGCAATCTCCTAATGGCTGGCTTGAGGAACAACTTCCTGTGCCACCTCAGCAGCAGGCGCTTCGCGGGGAAAAAACCTGCCCAGCAAACCGTAGCTGACCAGACCTAAATATTCCCGCGCAATTAAAAAGGCTTCCCGGCGAGAATTCATCTCTGGCGGCAATGGGTTGGGATGGGGAATGACTTGAAACCCTAAGCTCTGGAAGGTGAGAAATGATCGCAGCATGTGAGGCGGATCGGTGACAAGCAAAATCTGCTCAATGCCGCGAGGTTGCAGGAGAGCCGCCGTATATTGGGCGTTTTGTTCCGTGGTGCGAGAGCAGGGTTCCCCGTCGATTGCCGGTTCTGGGACACCTCGCCGAGCCAAGGAGCGGGCAATGGCTTTGGCATCTCCCCAACCGCTAGCGAAAACTAACGGGGCTCGCTGGGCTTGCCAGAGGTCAGCCGCAACTTGGGTACGTTCCGTGCGCATCGACGCTCCACGCCCCAATACCACAATCGCATCAACCGGCTGTCCAGCATCGTTGGGCAAGAGGCTAACCAAAAGCTGGTTTCCCAATCGCATCCCAACGGGCGAGCACACGATGCCGTATAGCAACAGCAAAACAACGCCTGTGGCGCTAAGCCGACGGCGACGCAACGGACGCACCAACCAAGGCAACACAATCATGGAAAACAAAATCGGCAAAACGAGGGAGGGTTTCGTCAAGCCACTAAACAGCCACCAAGTCAAGCCTGTCCAATGTTTGACGGTTCCCGGTTCACAAAGGGCAGGATCAATCATGGCAAGCCACAGTCCCA
Source organism: Cyanobacteria bacterium RM1_2_2 (assembly GCA_012033495.1). Classification (GTDB taxonomy): domain Bacteria; phylum Cyanobacteriota; class Cyanobacteriia; order Elainellales; family Elainellaceae; genus Elainella. Next base: position 903 of record JAAUQT010000001.1, read on the forward strand.
GTTGGTCGATTCCCATCATGATTACAGTTAATTTGTGAACAGCGTGAGCCAGAGCCGGAGCCGGAGCCTGATCAGCCAGGCAGTTGAAGAACCAGATTTTAGGCAGAGCTTCCGGTAGGTAAGTTTCAGAAACCGGATTTTATGAGACTCCAGCCGCCAGATCCCAGCGCCAGTATAGCCAAGTTATGGGCAGTCGTTTGTGAGGTAATGCACCGAAAGCTTTGCCCTGAGTCTATCTACAGAGATTTCAGCTTGGTGAAGCTGCTTATACAGAACCATTTCCGTGAACAACTTCTGCTAAAGTCAACATAAGCGTTTGACGGTGAACCTCGATGCGAATTCTTCACGGCACTTGGATTCCTCAAGCAGAACCCGAATTTCTTCAAACTGGCGCTTTCTACTTGTGGGTAGAAACCACCGATCGGAAACGGTCGAAAAAAACGAGCCAAACCCACCCAAATCACTTAGCCCGAACCGAACTTGCTGCGTTCCTGACGGAAATGGGCGTGAAAGTGCCGCCAGATGACAAAATTGCCCTGTCGCCCAACTATTTCTTGTTGCCCAGCAGCGGTGATCGACCGTTACCCTCTCTGGAGTTGGCGCGTTATTTAGAAGAAGAGCCACCGGAGGCGTTTGAGTGGCAATATTGGCAGATCGACTGTCACCGAACCCTTGTCTGGGTGAAAACCAGCACCACAGCGCAGGCAGCGGTGAACAATGTGATCAAGCTTTTGAACGATTTGCATTTTGTCGCCTTCAACAATTTGGTAGAAGACGTGCAGCTTGGCGCAGATTTGCTGTTTTGGTATCACTACACGCAATCGTTGAAGCAAGTGATTTTGAAAGATCACTACATTCCGGCGCTCAAATATCGGTTGCTGGCGGCGGCGAAATCAGCCAAGACAAAGCGTAAAGCGGCTGAAGAGACTGGAAAAGCCACTTTTGAAATTCATCCGGGCTGGGAAATTCTCTCTGATCAGTACGAAGCTGACCTTCAGCGCTACGTCGATTGGATGCCGCTGGTTTGCGTTTCTGGGTTTGCCAAACTTCCTGATTCGCCGCAGTTCTACGACAAAGAGCGGCTGTTGCGCCACTGCTCAGAATGCTTGCTCACCGATATTGTCACCCATACGCCGACGAGTGCCGCCTTTGAGCAGAAAATTTCCGACACTTTGCTGTCTGGCTGCCTGCACCCCGACCCCCACCACGCCGGATCTTCACCGCTTGCCCTAGAGCAATATCAGCAGTGGCAGAGTTGGCGCGACCGGATTAACCAAAGCCAAACTGCCCTGTCGTTTTACCTCTGCTTTCAGTTGCAGTCGCCTGTGAAGCCGGAAGAACCCTGGCAGCTAGAGTTTCAGGTTTCACCGCGTCAGGAGCCATCGCTGCGAATTCCGCTGTTAGACTACTGGCGCTTAAAATCGGGCAAAGCTTCGGCGCAACAAAAGGCACTCCAAAAGCAATTAGGCAAAGACTTTGAGCAAAAATTACTCACCAACCTCGGCTATGCGGCTCGCATGTATCCAAAGCTATGGGCAGGCTTAGAAACCGACGAGCCGACGAGCGTTTTGCTCTCCACGCCAGAAGCCTCCGAGTTTTTGCAGGAGCCAGCTTGGGTGCTGGAAGACGCCGGCTATAAGGTGATCGTTCCGGCTTGGTGGACGCCCAAAGGCTGGCAGCGGGCAAAAATCCGGCTACGCACCAGCGGACGCAAAGCTGCCGATAGCAAGAAAAAGAGCTATTTTTCCTTCAATACCCTAGTTGATTATCAGTACGAGCTTTCGATCAATGGTGAACCTGTGAGCGAACGGGAATGGCAGGCGCTCGTCAATGCCAAAACATCGCTAGTGCAGTTTCGCGGACAGTGGGTGGAACTCGACCGCGACCAAATGCAGCGAATGTTAGAGTTCTGGCAGCAACACAAACAAGAAAATCCAGAATTAACGTTGCTGGATCTGATGAAAATGAGCGCCAGCAGCGAAGATGGCATTCCATTTGAGGTCGATCACGATGAAACCCTCGCCGAAATGCTGGAGAAGCTGAACGACAAAAGCCGCCTAGAAGTGATGCCTGATCCTCAGCAGTTTCAGGGCACGCTCCGCACCTACCAGAAACGCGGCGTTTCCTGGCTGCACTATCTAGAAAGTTTGGGTCTAAATGGCTGCTTAGCTGACGACATGGGCATGGGCAAATCGGCGCAGGTAATCGCCCGACTGGTGCAGGAACGCGAGCCGGTTGCTGATCAGAACGGCTCTAATGGTTCTAATGGTTCTAACGGCTCTAATGGCAAAACCAGTAAAACTAGCAAAACCCGCAAAGCCAGCAAAGCCCCTCAAACCGCCGAAACAACCGAACCGATTCCGCCCACACTGCTGATTGCGCCGACTTCGGTGGTGGCAACTGGCAAAAAGAAATCGAGAAATTTGCGCCACACTTACGCGCTATTGTCCATCATGGCAGCAGCAGAATTCAGGATGCTGAAGCGTTTCAAGCTGCCGTTGCCGACTGCGATGTGCTGATCACCTCCTTCACCTTGGCTCGCAAAGACGAGAAGTTACTGTCTGGCGTGACTTGGCAGCGCTTGGTGGTGGATGAAGCGCAAAATATGAAAAATCCCAAAGCCGCTCAAACCAAAGCCATCCTGAAACTGCCAGCCCAGCATCGGTTGGCGCTAACCGGAACCCCGATCGAAAACCGCTTGCTGGATCTGTGGTCGATTTTCAACTTTCTCAATCCTGGTTATCTCGGCAAAGAATCGCAGTTCCGTCAGTCGTTTGAGATTCCAATCCAGAAAAACAACGATGCTGTTCGCGCCACCACTCTCAAAAAGTTAGTTGAGCCATTCATTTTACGTCGCGTCAAAACCGATCCGGCAATTATTCAAGACTTACCCGATAAAGTTGAGCAAAAATTATTCTGCAATCTCACTAAAGAGCAAGCTTCTTTATACGAAGCCGTTGTCAAAGATATAGAAAAGCAGCTTGAATCAGCCGAAGGAATCCAGCGTCGGGGCTTGATTTTATCCACGTTGCTGAGGCTCAAACAAATTTGCAACCATCCGCGTCAGTTTTTGCAAGACGGCAGCGACTTTACGCCCGAACGCTCCCACAAACTCGAACGCCTCAGCGAAATGGTACAGGAAGCCATTAACGAAGGAGAAAGCCTGCTGATATTTACCCAATTTACCGAAATTGGCGAAGCCCTAGAAAAGTACGTCAAACACACGCTGCACTACAGCACTTACTACCTGCACGGCGGCACGGATCGGCAAAAACGCGAAACGATGATTACGGAATTTCAAGATCCCGAAACGGAACCATCGGTGTTTATTTTGTCACTGAAGGCAGGCGGCGTTGGCATTACATTAACAAAAGCCAATCACGTTTTTCATTTCGATCGCTGGTGGAATCCGGCGGTGGAAGATCAGGCAACGGATCGGGCGTTCCGAATTGGGCAAAAGAAGAACGTTTTTGTGCATAAGTTTGTGGCAATTGGCACGCTAGAAGAAAGAATCGATCAGATGATTGAAGATAAAAAGAAATTGGCAGGCTCAATTGTCGGTTCTGATGAAGCCTGGTTGACCGAGTTAGACAATGAAGCCTTCAAGAAACTGATCGCCCTGAACCGCACGGCTGTATTGGATTAACGCAGATAGGAGAAAGCACCATGCCCAAAGAATTTAGCCGAACTTGGTGGGGACAGCGCTTCATTGCTGCACTCGAAAAAATTACTGATGCGGGTCGGTTGAGTCGTGGGCGTTCCTATGCGCGAGGCGGCAAAGTCAAAAGTTTTGTGATCAAAAATGGGGCTGTCACTGCAAAAGTTCGAGGCTCTGTGAATCCCTATTTTGGCGTTTACACCGAACCGCTCTACACCACTAAGATCGAGATCAAGTCGATTAGTCCTGATCAATGGACAAAGGCCATCGCCCGCATTTCTGCCAAAGCTGGATTTATTTCCAAGCTACTGCTGAACGAAATGCCCGACAACATCGACGAAGCCTTTACGCCGCTAGGGTTACATCTGTTGCCCCAATCTGAATCAGATTTCAAAACCGACTGTTCCTGTCCTGATTACAGCAATCCTTGCAAGCACATCGCGGGCGTTTATTACCTGATTGCCGCTGAACTTGACCGCGATCCGTTTTTGTTGTTTGACCTCCGCGGACTGTCAAGAACCGAACTGCAAGCCGAGCTAGCCAAATCTCCGTTAGGGCAGGCACTTTTACCCGAACTGGCGGCAGAAACAGCGGCTCCTGTGCCAGTTGCGTCCTACTATCCCGCTCTTGAAACCATGCCTGTGAGCGACATCAGCCTGCGCGACTTTTGGCAAGGCAAGCGCCTCCCAAAACAGCTTGAACCCATTGCCCAAAGCGGCGTCTCGGCGATTTTGGTCAAGAAACAGGGCGACTATCCTGCCTTCTGGGACAAAGACGCTTCTTTTATTGCCACAATGGAAGAGTTTTACGAACGGGTGAAAACCAAAAACCGCGATCTAATCTAACCCTTTGCATCCCAGATCCTCCACAATAAGAGCAGTTCCTTGCCTTTTCGCCTGCCCTATGAATTCCATCACTCCTTCTCTCTCCCATTCTCCTAAAGTTCACCGCAACGATCATTTCGCCATCACCTTTGCGCCACTGTCGCTGGAAGAGGCGTATCGTTTGGCTGATGATCCGGCGAATGGGGCAGTCGTAGTCATGAGCGGCATGGTGCGCAACAACACCGAAGGCAAAGCCGTCGTCGCGCTAGAGTACCAGGCTTATGAACCGATGGCGCTGCGGGTATTTCAACAAATTGCTGCCGAAATTCGTCAAACCTGGACGGATGCAACTCGTATCGTGATTCACCATCGCACAGGCAAACTGCAAATCGGTGAAATCAGCGTTCTCATTGCCGTAGGATGCCCGCATCGATCGGAAGCCTTCGCCGCCTGCCAATACGCTATTGATATGTTGAAACACAATGCGCCGATCTGGAAAAAAGAACACTGGCAAGATGGCTCCACAAGCTGGGTGAGTATCGCTGCTTGCGAGCAAGCAGAATGCTGAAACTGTGATGCTAAGTTGTATAGGTAGTCGTAAAGATGTAAGGCTAGAGTTCGGGTCTTGCGTAAGGGAGACTATGAAATCAGGGTGAAGCTCATGCATTATCCCGATTGTGGCTCAACCGATATTAGTAAGAATGGTAAGCAGAGTGGAAAATAAAATTACATCTGCAAAGCTTGTCGCCGACCAGTCATGAACCCGCAATCAACCTATTGCCTCTATCCTTTCCTAATTCGCACTACTGTTAAACAGATTAGACTAAACAGATTAGACGACGCTTACAAATCTCAGGTGCTCGTTGGAAGAAGACCTCTGTTAATCCAATATTGAGTTTGCGATGTGCCTATTTGATGGCAGTTACCTGACTATTTTTCTGAAAGTGGGATGCTCCCTTTTGACAATGCCAGCAAAACCAACGTTGAGTGATATAGTCTGAGTAAAAAATCTGTGCGCTTCGATATTGTGACTCTGTTTCCCGATTTTTTTGCTTCCCCGCTTCAGTCTGGTTTGTTGGGGAAAGCGTTGGCTAAGCAAATTGCGACGGTTAGCCTCGTCAATCCGCGAGACTTCACCACCGACAAGCACCACAAAGTCGATGATGAGCCTTACGGTGGCGGTGTGGGGATGTTGCTGAAGCCAGAACCCATTTTTGCGGCAGTTGAATCGCTGCCCGTTTTGCCGCGTCGAGACGTGCTGTTCATGACTCCGCAAGGCCAGCCGATGAATCAGCCTTTGTTTCAGGAGCTATCGAGTGGGTTTGATCAGGTGGTCATTATCTGCGGACATTACGAAGGCGTCGATGAGCGGGTGTTGAATCTGGTGACACGAGAAGTCTCGCTCGGTGATTTTGTCTTGACCTGCGGTGAAATTCCGGCGCTTGCTTTGCTGAACGGCGTGATTCGGCTGTTGCCCGGAACTGTCGGCAAAGAAGAATCTTTGAAGCTAGAAAGCTTTGAGGCTGGCTTATTAGACTATCCCCAATATACCCGCCCGGCTGAGTTTCGCGGCTGGAAAGTGCCTGACGTGCTGCTTTCTGGCAATCATCGTGTGATCGCCCAGTGGCGCAAACAGCAGCAGATCGAACGAACCCGCGAGCGGCGTCCTGATTTGTGGCAGGCGTGGCTAGCCGATCAAGCCCAGCAGAATCAAGGAGATGAGTAGGGGAAGTTTACAGAAATGTCCTTACTTCCGGCGCACCTAATTCATGCCATAACGGTTTTCTATCGCACAAGAGCCGCTCAGTAATTCTATATAATGTAAAAAACAGGTAACATTGTTTGAGTTAACCCTACGGCGGCGGATATTGTGTTTGTCCTTAACGGTTACGAATATTTCCTGGTTTTCATTATTGTCTGTAGCTTGGTAGCGGCAGCCGCAATTGTGCTTTCGGCGATTTTGGCTCCTCGTCGGAAAGGCGTGGAACGCATTCTCACCTACGAATCGGGGATGGAGCCAATTGGTGGAGCCTGGATTCAGTTCAACATCCGCTACTACATGTTTGCGCTCGTGTTCGTGATTTTCGATGTTGAGACGGTCTTCCTCTACCCTTGGGCGGTCGCGTTCAATCAACTCGGACTTTTGGCATTTGTTGAAGCCCTTGTCTTCATTGCAATTTTAGTCGTTGCCCTGGTTTATGCGTGGCGCAAAGGAGCACTCGAATGGTCATGAATCCTCCCCCTTCGGCGTCTGAGGAGATGCTGAAGCAGTTGCTCAATCCAATTGGGCGACCGGAAGTGACAAAAGAATTATCAGAAAACGTTATCTTGACGACAGTAGATGATCTGCACAACTGGGCGCGGCTGTCGAGCCTTTGGCCGTTGCTGTATGGAACTGCCTGCTGCTTTATCGAGTTTGCCGCGCTGATTGGCTCTCGGTTTGACTTCGACCGCTTTGGTCTGCTGCCCCGGTGTAGTCCCCGACAGGCAGATTTGATCATCACAGCGGGCACAGTCACGATGAAAATGGCTCCGGCGTTGGTGCGCCTCTACGAGCAGATGCCCGATCCTAAGTATGTGATTGCGATGGGAGCCTGCACGATCACCGGCGGTATGTTCAGCATGGATTCGCCGTCTGCGGTACGCGGAGTCGATAAGCTGATCCCGGTTGACGTTTACATTCCCGGTTGCCCGCCTCGCCCGGAAGCCATCATTGATGCCATCATCAAGCTGCGGAAAAAAATCTCGAATGAGTCTTTGGCAGAACGAGGCGAAGCCGCCCAAACTCACCGCTATTACACCACCGCTCACAGTATGAAATCGGTGCCGCTGATCCATGACGGCAAATATCTACAGGCGGCAACGCGGCAAGCTCCCCCAAGAGAACTGATGGAAGCAATGGGAATGTCCGTCCCCCCTGCCCTAGAGCAGCAAGTTGAGAAGGAGGAAACCCTTGGCTGAGGAAGAAGTTCAAGCGAACGGAACCGAGTCGGCTCAAATTGTTGAAGCGGGCAAAGCTTCGCGCTGGCTGACCGAGAATGGCTTTGAGCATGAAGCGATGGAGCCTGATCACCTTGGTGTTGAAGTGGTGAAGGTGGATCGAGATTTCTTTCTGCCCTTCTGCACGGCGCTCTATGCTTACGGCTTCAACTATCTGCAATGCCAGTGCGCCTATGATACTGGCCCTGGCAGCGATCTGGTGAGCGTCTACCATCTGATCAAGCTGTCAGATAATGCTGATCGTCCGGAAGAACTGCGGGTGAAGGTGTTTCTGCCACGCAACGACGCGAAGATGCCGTCTGCCTACTGGATCTGGAAAACAGCCGACTGGCAAGAGCGCGAAAGCTATGATATGTATGGCATTGTCTATGAAGGACACCCCAACCTGAAGCGCATCTTGATGCCAGAAGATTGGGTTGGCTATCCACTGCGGAAAGACTATGTTTCGCCCGATTTCTACGAACTGCAAGACGCTTACTAACCCCCATCTTGGGGCGATCAGAATAGAGTATGGCAGTGACGGGAGCAGGTTTAACTTGTTCCCGTTCTTTTGTGAGGTTGGCGGTTTCTGATTTCCAGTCTGTTTTGATAGATGAACGCACCTGCTATACAATCAGCTTCTGGTGTAGGCTGAAGAAAAGCGTTGGCCTTTATTCGCCCTTCAGAAAAGCAGAGATGTTTAAGCGTTAGATCCTATGGATGACAAGTTACTGATTACCTACCTGAGTATTTTGGTTGGGTTGTTAGCGGTTGCAAGTTGGTTTGTGGTTCGCCAAATTCTCCGTACTCGCCGCACCGAAACAACGCTGTCACGATTACAAAACAAACTTAATCAGGAAAAAGGCTCTGCCAAAGAACACTACGAATTAGGCAGCATTTTGCTAGATAAACGGCTCTATAGCCAGGCGATTAGCCAGTTTCAGAAAGCGCTGAAAGCGAAGGATTTAGAAGGCGCAGAAAATGTTGCCCTGGTTTACAATGCCTTGGGCTTCACCTACGCGGCCCAAGAGCAATATGACCTGGCCATTCGTCAATATAAAGAAGCCTTACAGCAACTCCCTGAATATCCAACGGCGCTGAATAACTTGGGGTTTGCCTACGAGAAAAAGCAGCTAATCACGCAGGCCCTCGAAGCCTACGAATCAGCCCTGTCTTTTGAACCGAAGAACGCCACAGCCAAGCGTCGGGCAGAATCTTTGCGGAAGCGGCTTGTGCCCTCATCCTAGTCTGTTAGCTGGAGTTGGGGCAGGTTTAGCCAAAACCTAACGGTTTTACAGATGATTAAGCTGCAAAACCTGCCCCGACCAGGGTTCCGTTGGCTGGGAAAATCCCTTTCCGGTTCAGCGACGAAACTGCTTCAAAACTGCACGGTCGGCCAATTTAGCTCCCGATAATAGCGAGTCATATCTTCAAACTTACGCAGTTCGGCGCGATGTACCCAAATATCCTGTGGGCCCGTTTCTAGCCACCATTCGTTAAGCTGAATGAGTTGTTGAGCGAGTTGATCCCGATCGGCGGTTGCTGCCCCGGCGCCGAAATAACCCAGCGTAATGTGAGCCGTGAAGTTATATTGCTGCTCGATTCCTAGAGCAATCAGGTTTGAGTTTTGGTAGATCATCCGGCGTAGCTCAACCACGCGATTGTAGGAGTCTTCATCTTTAGGAACCAGACAGACCCCGATCGCTCGCGTTCGCAAGAATAGCCCAATGATTTGCCAATAAACTGGCTTGTCAGATTGGATACTCGCTTGGCTTTTCTGAAAACTTTCTGCCACCCGATCATGCAACTGCTGCTCAAAATGAGGATCTTCACTGGCATCTCGATAGGCGCTGGCCCAAATCAGGTCGGCTAGGGTAAAGTGAAAGCTTTGGGCAGGAACAGGTACAACCAAATTGGGTTCTAGCCGCTCTAAGACCTGCTGTTGATATTCGGCTAAACGACTGTAGAAGCCAGCATTTTGGTCGTCGTCGAGCCAAGGTGGAGAGATCACCGTATAGCCTGGAAAGGCAGCAGGCTGAATTTCCCCAGCTTCGTTGCGGTAATACTTCGGAGAAGGCTGGATGTACTGCACCTGAGACTGATAAGCCTCTGGGAGTGTTGTCCGCGCCACTCGATTGATGTAAACCTGATATGTATCGTCCAACCTTGTTCGCCTCGTGTTCCAAATCAATAATCTCACCAGATTTTTCGCAGATCTGCGCGATCAATGGTAGATAACCTGTTAGCAGGCAATCGACACAATGCAAAAAGTCTATGAGCAACCCTCCCTTAATTTAGCGGGAATCTGTCCCCAACGGAGAAAGGAAGCAGAAAATTAGCAGCAGGAACGCCAGAAACCAAACCATGCCGATTTTTTTATTCTGGGGAGAAGACGATTTTGCGCTCGGTCGGGCCGTGACAGCCTTGCGTCAGCAAACCCTCGACCCCGATTGGGACGACTTCAACTACACCAAGATTTTGCCAGAACAGCCTGATGCAGTGTCTCAGGGGCTGAATTTAGCCATGACGCCTCCGTTTGGGAGCGGCAGTCGCCTAGTTTGGTTAGCCGAAACCACGGTCTGTCAGCGCTGCCCTGAGCCGCTGTTAATCGAGCTAGAACGAACGCTGCCTGTGCTGCCCGAAGCCACCGTTTTGCTGCTCACCACCCCCACCAAACCAGACGGTCGCTTAAAATCGACCAAACTCATGCAAAAATATGGTGAAATTCAGGAATTTAGCGCCATTCCACCCTGGAAGACCGACTTACTCGCTCAGCGGGTGCGGCAGGCAGCCCAAGAAGTTGGCGTCAAGCTGACCAGTGAAGCCGTTCAAGTGCTCGTAGAGTCTGTGGGCAACCAATCGCGTCAGCTTTACACCGAGCTAGAGAAAGTGCGTCTCTATGCTGGAGATGATCCGCGTCCCCTTGGCGCCACAATGATTGCGAACCTGATCACCACCTCCACCCAAAGCAGCTTGCAGCTAGCCGCCGCCATCCGGCAGGGAGAAACCGCTAAAGCGTTGAGTTTGGTGATGGATTTGATCAACCGCAATGAACCTGCGCTGCGAATTGTTGCGACTTTAATTGGCTATTTTCGGACGCGGCTGTGGGTGAAGCTGATGGTGGAAGCAGGCGAACGCGACGAACGAGAAATTGCCCGCCTTGCTGAAGTCAACAACCCGAAGCAAATCTATTTTCTGAAGCAGGAAGTTAAATCTATCCAACTCGCCGCTTTTCAGCAAACCCTGCCGATTCTTTTAGATCTAGAATTTAGCCTTAAGCAAGGTGCAGACCCGCTTCAAGCGCTGCAAATCAAAGCAATCGAGCTTTGCCAAATTTATCGTTCTTAAACTAAACCCGACCGCAACGCCACCACTGCCGCCTGCACGCGGTCATCCACCGCCAGTTTATCCATGATTGACCGCACATGGCACTTCACCGTACTGAGACTGAGGTAAAGCAGCGAGGCAATTTCGGGATTGCTTTTGCCTTCGACCACCAACCGCAACACTTCAAGTTCTCGCTCAGACAACCGCCCTTGAGTGCCTAGGGGAATGGGCTTTAGATGGTTCAAAACCCGCCGGGCAATCTGCGGATCGAGATAAATTGCGCCTTCTTGAGCCGAGATAATGGCCACCTCAAGCTGCTCTAAACTGGTGCCCTTGACACAGTAGGCATCTGCTCCACTGGAGAGGGCAGCCATCATTTCATGATCGGCGGTGTGGGAGGTTAGCATCACGATGCGCACGTGGGGCATCAGGGATTTAATTCGCTGCGCGGCGGCAATCCCATCTAACTGAGGTAAGCCAATGTCCATGATCACCAGATCAGGACGGAGGGTTTGGGCTGCTTCTATGCCTGCATAGCCGTCTGCAACTTGACCAATAATTTCAAACTGGGGATAGTCTTCAAAAAACTGCTCCAAACCAAGCTGCATGACCGGATCATCTTCCACCAGTAAAATCCTGAGAATCGCTGGATTCGCGGATGGAGCAGGTGTAGCCGCAAACAATCTGCCTGATTCAGCCTCAGAAGGATCTGCGTAGGTGACAGATTCCGGCTGAGTGGGTGTCAACATGGTTATTCCTCCATGCTTTGGTGGGCATTGATGCACCAGATATTGCAGAGCGCGTCATGTAAACAAACCCTACAGGCAGAGGGGACAACTGAACTTCACCCGATTGGTTTAATTTCGCGGCTCTGAAATTAAATTGTTTTGACCGTTCATGCCTTTTACCCTTCCTGTCAGTTATGGCCCATCGGGTGAAGTAAACCCAGAAATGAAATTGATAAAGTTAGGCACTGCTCCATCGTTTTACGGTTTTTCTTGGGGTGAAGGTTGGTGATCACTGCCGCTTTCACCCTACTTTGTTTCAAAGGTTTCAGAGACTGTTTGAAGAATTGCCTGCTGTGCATTTGTCCAGCAGATTTTTACCTTCCTCTTCGCTCCCTTTTTTCCATAAACGATATGGCCGCACAAACCAAGGTTTGGCAATCGCTTAGCAAAATTGGGCATCTTGGAACGCGAGTTCGGCAGAAATTCAGCGCCCTTTGGCAGCCCTTTGAATCGGCAGATTATTTGGCATGGCGGCATCGATTTTTGACGAACCGAGTGCGATTGTGCTTGTGGGTGGCAGTGCCTTGTTTCATCACCGTCGTCATTCAAAATTCCCATCAACTCTTTTTCGATGCCCAAGAGTTTGACGAAGAAATTATCCGCTACTTCGGCAATCCCGATCTGCCGGATCGCGTTCGACAACTTACGGTGATCACCAATTTTGTGATCGGCGTTTTACTGACTGCCTGTTTGATTTTTCAGCGAACTCGCTGGGGGCAACGCTATCCGGCGGCGGTGTTCCTTTGCTTTTCCTGGTTAATGACTCTCACCCCGCAAATTGTCGGCACTCACATGGGGTTGCCTGATTCGGGCGGCGGTGGTGGCGTTTGGTTTCTGGTGTTTTTGGCGCAGGCGACGCTGATTCCGGTGCATTGGCGATTGCATTTGGCGTCTCAGCTAGGGGCTTTTGCTTATTACGTTGGAGTGAACCCACTGCTGGGAACAACCGCAATTGAAGGCAGGTCGATCTACAGCACTTCTGTATTTATTTACTTATTTTGGTTTTGCTTCATTTGCGATTTGGCAGTGTATTTATACGAGCGGTTACAGCGGGCTGAATTTGAGTCTCGACGAGAGTTGCGGGTGTTTTTACATGCCGTTTCGCATGATCTGAGAACGCCTGTAATGGGGACTTCAATCGTGCTGCACAATTTGTTGAAAAAAGCCGATGACCGTGAAGTAATGGTTAGCAAGACGGTGCTAGAGCGACTGTTACAGGGCAGCAATCGGCAGCTTAGCCTGATTCATTCTTTACTGGAAGCCCATGAAGCAGAAGTGCAAACCCTGGTGCTGCATCGACAGCCGCTTCAACTTCGAGAGTTGGCAAACTCGGTGTTGGCTGATTTAGAACCAGCGCTGACTAAAAACCAAATCACGATTCATCACCACATCAGCCCCAATCTGCCAGATCTAGACGGAGACGCCACCCAACTTTGGCGCGTTTACACCAATTTAATCACCAACGCGATTAAGCACAATCCGCATGGCATTGAAGTAACCCTTGGAGCCGAGATACTCCCCTCAGAGCGATGGAATAGCCTCTTGGCTTATCCTAGCCGCCATTGCCAACGCAAAACTCAGCCATCTCAACCTCGAAATCCAAAATCCGATCCGGGTTGGCTTTGCGCTTACGTCCAAGACAACGGCATCGGCATTCCTGTCTCTCAGCAAGAACGGCTGTTTGAACTGTATGCTCGTGGCAGCCGCGCCCGCTACATGCCTGGTCTGGGGTTAGGTTTATATCTATGTCGTCAAATTATTACAGCCCATGGCGGTGAGATGGGAATGATGAGCCATCCAGGAGCGGGCGCTCGCTTCTGGTTTACGTTGCCTATCGCTGTTGCGTCACCAGAACCTGCCGCAGAGCCGCCCGCAGCCTAACCCCATTTTTACAGCTACTTTTGCAGCTATTTTTGCAAGGATGGCAACCTCGAAAGGGTGAGGACAAGGGAGGTTTTGGGACTGTGCTCCCAGCTAAGGATTCTACCCCTACAACAACCATATTTTTGCAGTGATATTTTTGTAGCCAACTGACGCGAAAGTCAGACGAAAGCCCGGCTTTTCGCCTATGGTGGGGATAGACTTCCTGTTCTGTAAAACGCTCTGTAAGCACTGCCATGACCCCACCATCAGAGGTAATCCGCCAAAGTGACCTGTTGAATGAACTGGTGCTCAACCGCGACACCCTGGAAGAAATTGGTCGGGTTGAGGTGCTGTGGATGTATCCGCAGGCGCATCGGGTGCTGGGATTCATCTGCAAATCAGGACTGTTGGGAAACCAAAAATATGCCTTTCAGCTATCTCAAATCGATGCTTTAGGCGATAGCGGTGTCATAACCCACGCCCAGCCGCAAAAAACGGAGGCAGAAAAAGTCCGGCAGCTTGAATCTCTGATTGGGCTGGAGATTTGGAGCGATGAAGGAAATCGACTCGGCAAAATCATCGACTGTTTGTTTCACTTGCAAACCGGCGAAATCACTCACTACCTGTTTGTTTCGTCGGGTTGGGCAAGTTTAGTTGGCGAGATTTATCAACTGCCACCGCCACAGATCCAAAGTTTTGGCAAACGGCGTGTTTTAGTCTCTGAGTCCTCTGCTTCTCGGTTTGACCTGTACCGAGCCGGGATTTCTCAGAAACTTAGCCAGGCGAGAGATGCTTTCAAGGAAGAAGCCGTTCAAGAATGGGCAACTATTAGCAAACGGGCAGAATCGACGACGGAACAAGCCAAAACTCGCGCTCAGCAACTTTCACAGCAGTTTAAGCAGCAGTTCAAGCAAACCACGCAAGTTTGGAATGATCAAGTCAAGGAAAAAACCCAAACCTGGTTAGAGCAAGCCAAAGAGAAAAGCCAAATTTTGGCAGAACGGGTGAGGGAAAGTACGCAAGCGCTGAGCGAACAAATCGAAGAACAGCTTGAAAGCCTGTCTGTTCCTGATGATAGATTTCCTGATGATAGATTTCCTGATGATAGGTCATTCGATTTTGACTCTGAAGAAGAGTTTGATCTCGATGATTTTGACCTAGAAGCAGACTGGTTTGAGGAGCCAGTCGCCCCACCCAAAGCACCACCCAAAACAAGCGCCTCAGCCAATCCACCAGCCAATCCACCAGCCAATCCACCAGCCAATCCACCGGCCGTACCCCTCAACCCATTCGCCGATTTGCCCGTGGATTTGCCCGTGAATCTACCTGCTGCTTCACCCCCTGATCTGCCTGTGGATCTGCCTGCCCAAGCCCCAGATACCAGCGATCCTCCCGCTTCATCGGTTCCCTTGCCTCCGCTCCTGCCCAACCTATCCCCCAATCTGCCTCCTGACAACTCACCCGTCGATCAGTCATCTCTAGACGACGATGATGATCCGTGGATTTAGAAAAAATTCTCAGAAAAAAGATTTTCCCTGGTTAGGGCAGGTTTTGCAGCGGTTTTTACAGCACACTGCCTGACGCCATCGCTGAACCTGCCCCTACCTTCTGTCCTGTATAAATTTAATCCTGCATAAATCCCTGCATCGAGACCTATATCTTTCTAGCAGGCAAGCGGATGTAGGAGCAGGATCATGCGAGTCAAGTGGGGCAAAATGGCAGCAAAGGTGACGGTGTGGTTGGCGGCTGAAATTCTGTTTGGTTTGGTGGGATTGGATAGCTTGGCAGACTATGGCGAGTTTACTTTGAATGATGCAACGCTATCTCCGTCAAACTCAGCGCTGCAAATGGTGGTCGGGATAATCGGATAAGTCAACGCCTGTGATTCAGCTTCGTTCGTTAACTTCTAAGCCCGCACCTTTGCCAACGCTTGCTGCACCAGTTTGGGAATTTTGGAAGGACGATCGGCAACCGGAATCTTGGCCCGCTTTAAGGCTGCCAGCTTGCTTTGGGCTGTTCCCATTTCTGCGCCAATTCCCGCAATTCGAGAAGCAATGATTGCACCTGCATGACCGACAGGCTGCCCTTTGGGAGCCGTTGCCCCTGCCACATAAGCCACCACAGGTTTATCGATCGCTTCAGCAATGTAGCGAGCAGCAGTTTCTTCACTGTCGCCGCCAATTTCGCCAATTAAGACAATCACTTCTGTACGCTCGTCTTCTTCCAGCATTTGCAGCCATTGCTGAAACGAAGAACCCAAGATTCGATCACCGCCAATTCCGACTGCGATGGATTGTCCTAGTCCGGCACGAGTCAGTTCTAGCCCCACTTCATAAGTTAGCGTCCCACTGCGGCTAATGATGCCCACCGATCCTGGCATATAACAGTGGGGAGGATGAGTCCCTAACAAAATTTGTCCAGGCACGATGATGCCGGGACTGCTGGGGCCGACGACCAATGTTTCGGTAGCCTCTGCTTCGCGTAAAAGGCGCACAGTGTCTAAAGGGGGCACTCCTTCGGTAATCAAAACCAGTTGCCGAACTCCAGTCGCCATTGCCTCTAGCGCCGCATCTAAAACCTCATAAGGTGGGACAAAAATCACAGCCACATCTGGAAGCCCAAATTTGTCTACCGCTTGTTCAAGCAAATCAAAAATGGGAATCTCTTCGAGTGATTTGCCACCCCAACCAGGGTTCACCCCTGCCACAATCTGCGTCCCATACTGGCACATGACCGGGACGTAAAGAGAACCGAGTGGTTCAGCAATTCCCTGAACCAACACCTTACAATCTGCAAAATTCATAGCCCCACCACTAGTGCCCTCACCTCAGCTTACGCGGATGCGAGCAGAAGTGGTTGTTCCTCTTGTGTAGAAATAGTAGAAGGGGCAGATGGCGCAGAAGCCGTGCGGGCAATTGCTTCAACAATCGCTTCATCCATCGACTCAAACACAGGCACATCCATCGCAGCAAGCAAGCCTCTCGCCGACTGAAACTGATCACCTGCCAAGCGCACCACCAGCGGAATTTGACGATTGACAGGTTGCCACTTCAAAAAACCAGCAATGGCTTCTGCAACTTGCAGACAAGAAATCACACCACCCAAAATGTTGATCAAGACAACTTTAACGCCCTTCTCTTGAGTAATCACATCTAGCCCCTGCTTCAACCGTTCTTGCAAAACGCTCGGCGGACAGCAATGGCGATAATCGCTGCCTAAGTCAACAAAGTTGGCGGGTTTGCCCTTCAGCTTGTGCAGCAAATCTAAAGTAGCCATCGTTAAGCCTGCCCCGCTACACATCACACCGATGTTGCCTTCTAGCTCCACCACATTCACCCCACAGGAAAGAGAGGGTACGGGGGCTTGGCTGGGAATTGAGTCTACTAGTTCTGCCAGTTCGGGTTGACGACCCAAGGCAGCATCATTCACAATTACCTTGCCGTCTAGCGCCATCAGATGCTCATCGGCACTCACAGCCAGCGGGTTAATTTCAACTAAATCTAAATCTCGTTCAATAAATAGCCGATACATCTTCTCGATGACGGCACTCACCGAGCACAGCAATTTTCCTTCCAGCCCCATTTTGAGGGCTAAGCGGCGAGCATAGAAGGGCGAAAACTCCCGATCGACGATCACTTGCTGCATACCTGCGAGGTGAGCTTCCACTTCAACCCCACCCGACTGCGAGCCGAGCAGCACCGGGCGGCGAGTTGAGCTATCCAGCGTAACTGCCAAGTAAACTCTCGATCTGAATCATACTTCGCCTCTGCCAAGAGCACTTTTGGATATTTGCCCATAATCGACAGATGGAAAATCGCTTGAGCCGCCGCAATGGCATCGATTGTGTTTTCAACAAAGCGGACTCCACCCACCTTGCCGCGTGCCCCTCTGTAAACCTGGGACTTCAGCACAATGGGGAACGGAATTTTCAACCCCTTTAGATCGGTGGGGCGGTCAATCCGTTGAGAGGGTAAGACGGGAATTCCCATCTGGCTGAATAGTTCCTTGGCTTGATACTCTAGCAAATCCATTATCTTCAATCCAAACTGCTGCTAACGAGGACAGGAACTTGCGAAGTCACTAGACTAAGCAACTTCGGTTAAGGGAAAGTAAAGGCAGCTTTCTTGAGCGTACCCACGAATTGCATTTGCTGATGCAACAAAGACTGCATTTTCGGGAAAAAATGACGTAGCTTCTTCCCTCAGCAAATTAACAAAGTGAAACATTCAAACAGCCGTCTCAACTGAGAACCTGACGCTCAGAACATTCTTTAGAGTACTCAGTTTGTTCCCTCAAGCCTCCTACCAATCGGGAGATAGTGAGGAAACACCCTAGCCGAGATCCTGCTGAATCAACTTGCTCAGCGCCTTCCAACAACAAGACCAGCACTTTAAATAATAATCAAAGTACTCTACGGCTGCCGCTCCTCACATCGCCGCGCTTTTCAGTCAAAGCATCGACCCTCCGAAAATCAGAGAGGTAAAAAACAGAGTATATCTACCAGGGTGCTTAACCTTGCTATACGTCTGTTCATCATGGACATAGGAGAACGAAAGCTCAGATACTTCCTAGAGCGACAACAGGGTAATTTAGCTTGCTCTCGCTCTCTGTTGGTTTCGATACGGTTTCGACACAGTTTTGATTCTTTGGCTCTGCCTAGACTCACCAAGGCAACCTAGAATAAGCGGTGAGCCTGAATCAGATGAACGTTTTGTTGATAGATGCACACTATCATTGCTCATAAGGTTCGTCAACCAGGCTCAGAGCATCTAGCTTCACCGCAGATTTGGCTATGTGTTAGGGCATTTCCCCCCAGCTAGGATACGCAGAATTTTTTGCAAGAATGCCTCGAAACAGAATGGCACTCTCCGGCTCGGCAACCCCTTCAGTGATGCTCCGCCGATCAAGGGGCTGTGATTCATTACCAGCTAAAACCCTGATCATGGCAAGGCAAAGAGCTTATTTGTAAACAAAGATTGAGATCCCCCCTTCCGAAATGGGGATTTCAGAGATTTGGTATGTGCTACGCGCAGGCTTCGCCTACGGTTCCCTCCTTTTTATAGGCTTTGCCTTCCCGTTAGGGTAGGAGGGTTAGGGAGTGATCAAGGGAGTGATCAGATGTGAAGTCGATTCTAGCCTCTTAAAATTCATTTATAAACAGTCTCTAAAGCCCCTCTAGCCTATTTTTGGGAACGGGCGCGATCCATCTGATGCGGCAAGCGTTTGACTATGAATGGATGACGTGCCCTAGAAACCAAACCAAAAATTTGCGGCTTCGATGGTGAAGATCCAGAAGATGAACTCAAAGATACAAAAAACTTATGGTTTTTATTCTGTAATGCTGGCAGACGTAACGCTGTCTCTTCTTGAAAGAACCGTTACAGGCTGGAATCCCAAAATATGATCAGGCTCTCCAATTTTGAATTGCGAATTCCATTACACCTGTTTGGGCGAAGTAGAACAGCGATGGAAACTGATTTGATGGAAGTAAATGATTTATAAAGTCACAATCGATAGACCTAGGAATGGGAATTCAATCCGTTCGATCGTGGGTAGGGGCGGGTTTTACGGTCAAATCGATTGCCGGATGCCCATTGATCTGCTCAACTCGCCCGTACAGGTTACGGATTGATTAAATCCACGATCCCTAGGGGGTAGAGCAGCAAAAACATCTGGCTAGAAATCAGGGTCGTCTAGGCAACGGGTCGCCTTTCGGAAGACAGAGCAAGGATGATAGAGCGCTTTATAGATTAAACCCAAGTCAACAACTCAATACATGACAGATGAGGTAACGATATGGAGATTGGTGTTCCTAAAGAAACCAAGGATCAAGAATTTCGAGTGGGGCTGAGTCCGAGCAGCGTTCGCAGCCTGTGTGATAGTCGCCACACTGTTTCTGTACAAACAGGGGCAGGGTTGGGCGCAGGCTTCACCGATGCAGACTACATCCAAGCTGGAGCCAAAATCGTTGAGACGGCAGAAGCAGCCTGGAATCGGGAATTGGTGGTGAAAGTCAAAGAGCCGCTCCCGTCAGAATATTCTTTGATCCAAAAAGGACAAATTCTATTCACTTACCTGCACTTAGCCGCAGACCGCACCTTAACCGAGCATTTGATTGACTCTGGCGTCACTGCCATTGCCTATGAGACAGTCGAGCTGCCGAACCGCAGTTTGCCGCTGTTGACTCCCATGAGCATCATCGCTGGACGGCTTTCGGTGCAGTTTGGCGCTCGCTACTTAGAACGGCAGCAGGGCGGGCGAGGGGTGTTGTTGGGCGGCGTTCCGGGCGTCAAACCAGGCATAGTTGTGATTTTGGGCGGCGGTGTGGTGGGAACTGAAGCGGCAAAGATGGCGGTTGGCTTGGGGGCGCAGGTGAAAATTCTAGATGTCAACCTTGAGCGGCTTGCCTATTTAGAAACCTTGTTTGGTTCGCGGGTTGAACTGCTCTACAGCAACACCTCTCAGATTGAAGCGGCTGTGCCGGAGGCAGATTTGCTGATTGGTGCGGTGCTGGTTCCTGGACGCAGAGCGCCGATTCTGGTGTCTCGTCAGTTGGTCGAACAACTGCGCCCCGGCTCGGTGATTGTGGATGTCGCGGTAGATCAGGGAGGCTGCATTGAAACGCTGCGCCCAACTTCTCACACCCATCCGACTTATATCGAAGCAGGCGTCGTGCATTATGGCGTGCCCAACATGCCAGGTTCTGTTCCCTGGACGGCAACCCAGGCCCTGAACAACAGCACGTTTCCCTATGTTTTGAAGCTTGCTAATGCAGGACTACAAGCGTTAGCGACCGATCCCGCTTTGGAGAAAGGGCTGAATGTGAAAAACCACCAGCTTGTGCACCCAGCCGTGAGGGAAGTATTCGCAGATCTGGCAGTCTAGCCTTTATGCAGACTTAAAGATTAAAAACCGTATCTTCAAATACATTTCCTGTTGATTGCGGGGAAAATAAGAGAAGAGGTGTGAAGTTGGAGAAGAGTACCGAGTTTTTGCTGAACTTTTCTGAACTTTTCAGTTTTCGCACCGGCTCACCTCCATATCACCGCGATCAACCCCTCAGTCAACAGAGGTATATATCTATGAAAAACATTGATACGGTTTCTGTTCCCAAAACGCCTCAAGAATTGGAGCGGGCGATCCAGCGCTACCGCACGAGCAACTTGCGGGGCAGAGAGCTTTTCTGCCATTGGCAGGCAATTCGCTTAGCTGCACTCGCGCAAGCTGGAACCGATGGGGTTGGTGATCAAATTCCGGGTGATGATAGCTACTAAGGCGATTTCCAGAAAAAAGTTGTCGCTATGTTGGGGCAGTTTGGGCCAAACCTGACGTTTCCCAGAAGTTTCATCTGCAAAACCTGCCTGTACCGGGGGAGAGGGTTTCCCAGAAATCTCCTGAAATCCCTGCGATCAACAACAGACCTAATTAAACCAAAGGATTGAGAAAGGTGCTTGGTTGCTAAGTTCTCAATCCTTTGTATGTTTGTATGGTTTGCATGTTTTGTGTTGGGACTCACGCCCTTGAAGCTGGAAATCTCAATCTCCCCTACCCCCCCTGTTCAAGGAGTGAACTTCTAAAGCCCCCTTTTTATAGACGCGAAGCGGCTTCCCGCAGGGTTGGGGGTTGGGGGATCTCTTCTGCGTAAGTCCCCTGTGTGCTTTATGTATGTTTCGATGGCGGTTACTGAGGAACATTCTGAGGAGCATTCTGAGGAAAAGTGATGGCTATCGTCGGGGCAGGTTTAGCCAGAATTTATATGGTTTCGAGAATGAGTTATCTACAAAATCTGCCCGTACAGGGGTTTTGTATTTTAGAAATCACCTTCAAACTGAACAACTTCTTGCCTAAACTCTACCTTGGAGAGAGAGAAGGTACGATACCATAATCGGTAAGATGCTGATGGATATACGCTTCTGATGTCACGCTGAACGGAGTCCAATATGGGGTTGTTTGATCGACTTGGACGAGTCATTCGCGCTAATCTCAATAGTCTGATTAATCAAGCTGAAGATCCAGAAAAAATTCTGGAGCAAACGGTCATAGAGATGCAAGATGACCTGATTAAGCTACGCCAAGCGGTTGCACAGGCCATTGCGACTCAAAAAAGAACAGAGCGCCAGTGTTCGCAAGCCCAAATCAACGCAGATGAATGGTATCGTCGGGCTGAGCTAGCTTTACAGAAAGGAGACGAAGCACTAGCACGAGAAGCGTTGAGTCGGCGGCAGGCATTTCAAGAGACAGCCCAAGCGTTGCAGGGTCAGCTTGACCAGCAGGGTGATATCGTTGGCAAGCTGAAGCAAAACATGCGGACGCTCGAAAGCAAGCTTGCTGAAGCAAAAACCAAAAAGGATATGTATATTGCTCGCGCTCGCTCGGCTCAGGCTTCTCAGCGACTGAACGAAATGTTGGGCAATACAGGCATCCGCGATTCGCGAGCAGCGTTTGAACGCATGGAAGAAAAAGTGCTGCAAATGGAAGCCCAAGCCGATGCAGTCGCTGAACTCAATACGGGCAACAACCTCGAAAAGCGGTTTGAGGCAATCGAAAAAGGAACCAGCGTCGATGCAGAGTTGGATGCGCTGAAGGTACACCTCGCCCTCACCTCATCGCCTGATGCTGCCCAAGCTGCTGCCGAGCCATACGATCCGGAATTGGAAAAACTGCGCTCTCAGTTGGAAGAAGCCTAGCGTAAACGCACTGTCTGAGAACCTGTTTGATTTGAAAAAGGAATGCTCTCGGTTTAGCATCTCGTCGATCCTTCCCTACTCCCGTGCAAAAGGCGACCGTGTACAGACCTGTGGGAGAGCCGCCTTACATACCTTACATAATGGGGGAACTAACCCAAACTGGCTGGAAGGCCCCCTTCTTCTAGGTGCGAAGTGGCTTCCCGCAGGGTAGGGGAATTCAGGGAGATCTGATTGATACTATTAGTAGGTTAGTAGGACTGTCCAGATATCTACGGGCGCTGCGTGGCAATGGCGAGCCGCACGCCTTCAATCGAGCGGAGCCTATCCATAACGGCAATCACCTGACCGTGAGACACCGCTTTGTCTGCATTGATGACGACAACGGGCTGCTGATTGGTTAAAGCACGCGACTGCACCTCACTGATCAACGCCTCAAGCTGAATGGGCTGACGATTCAGGGCAAGCGTCCCCGCCTGATCGATCGTGACAACCAACTGTTCTGGAGCCTGCGCTTCTGAGGTGCTGGCTTCTGGCAGGTTGACGGGCAGCCCCTCTGAGCGGGTAAGAAACAGCGTAGACATAATGAAAAACGTCAGGATGGCGAAGATCACATCGATCATTGGCACAATGTTGATCTGAAACGGCGGTTCCGGCTCATTGGGGAGACGCATAAACCCCTCCCCGCTCGTGATGCCGACGATAGATTAGCTCTAGCTGCCCACCATATTCTTGAATGAGCGCCATTTGCCGCAGATATAGCCCCCGAAACAGATTGGCAAACAGCAGCGTAAAAATTGCCACCACTAACCCGGTTGCCGTTGAAACGAGGGCTTCGCTGATGCCCGCCGTAACGTTCGTAGTCGCAGTGCCACCGAGGTCGCCAATTCGCAGCGAGGCAAAAGAATTGATTAGCCCCAAAATGGTTCCCAACAAACCCAGTAACGGCGCCGTGCTAATGACCGTTTCAAACACGGTATTAAACCGCTTCAGTAAAGGCAACTCCGCCTGAGCCGCACTTTCCAGCGCCAGCCGAAACTCTTCGGGTGTGGCTTGCTCCAGTTCCAGAGCCGCCAGAAAAATGCGAGCCATGGGCAACTGAATGTTTTTCTCTAACTTGTGTAGGGCTGCATTCGCATTACGGCGATAGAGCAGCAAAATCTCCCGCACAAGTCTTTCCTGGCGGCGCAAAATCTGAGACCAAAAAACAATTCGCTCTAGAATCAGCGCCATCGCCAGAATGGACAGCCCTAGCAGTGGCCACATCACCACTCCACCTAGAGCAAACAGGTTTCCAATGGGCATGGATTCGCTTCACGCTCCCTTGTGCAATTGGGTCTGTAAATCAGCATACCGCGATGAGTAACGTAGACACTTGTTCTGGACGAACTTTGCAGTCCGGATCGCCTCGTCGATCGCGCTGC
Source organism: Cyanobacteria bacterium RM1_2_2 (assembly GCA_012033495.1). Classification (GTDB taxonomy): domain Bacteria; phylum Cyanobacteriota; class Cyanobacteriia; order Elainellales; family Elainellaceae; genus Elainella. The sequence continues at coordinate 24,450 of JAAUQT010000001.1, forward strand.
ACTGAGCGGGTTTTGCTTTAATTTTGAACTCTAGAATGAGCATGTCTGCATTGTAGTTTGTGCTCAGTGTGTCGGCATAATTTCTGGTAAAGCTGCAAGTTCAGTGACTCGCCCTCGGCTTGTGTCGCTTATATCCCAGGGCTAAAGCACTTGGGTTTTACGCTCGCTTCTACAATTTGCTTTAACACCATTGCGACCCAGTCGATATCAGCCTCAGTGGTGTAGCGTCCCAGCGTCAGACGAACGCCTGATTTAGCAGCCCGCTCGCAGTACCCCATTGCTAACAGCACTGGACTGGCTACTAACTTGCCACTATTGCAGGCAGAACCAGAGCTAATGGCAATTCCGGCTAAGTTCAACTGGCGCACGATCGTTTTGCCGCTGACCTGCTCTCCGTCGGCACAGCGCAGATAAAAACTGACGTGATGGGGCAACCGCTGCCATCGATCGCCCGTTGGCACAAGTGCATCCACGTCGGCAAGCTGGTCAAATAGCCGCTCTCGCAGGTTAATCAATCGAGTTGTTTCCAGCGGCATTTCTGCTGCTGCCAGTTCAGCCGCCAGTCCAAATCCGGCAATGCAATGAACTGCCTGCGTCCCAGACCGCAAGCGAAATTCCTGTCCGCCTCCTGCTAAAAGTGGCACCAGATCAGTTCCCGGACGCACATACAGCGCCCCTGCTCCTTGGGGGCCGTATAGCTTGTGACTGGAAACAGAAAGCAAATCGACCGGGAGTTGCTGAAGGTCAATTGGCAATCGTCCTGCCACCTGTACGGCATCTGTGTGAAAGATCGCCGTACTATGGGCCCGCACAATCTGCCCCAAGGCTTCGATCGGTTGCAGCGTACCCACTTCACTTTGCCCGTAGATAATCGAAACCAACACCGTATTTGCTTGGAGAGCCGCTTTGAGATCGAGCGGATCAACCAGTCCTTGCGGAGTGACTGACAGACGAGTCACTTTCCATCCTTGCTGCTCTAGTAGCCGCACAGGTTCAGCAACAGCAGAATGCTCTACGCTAGAAATAATGATGTGTTGGGGAGTTCGGTATTGACGAGCAACTCCCAAAATTGCCAAATTGTCTGCTTCTGTGCCGCCGGAGGTAAAAACAATAGATTCTGGTGGAGTATTCAGTAGATCTGCCACCTGCATTCTTGATTGTTCTAATAGGGTGGCGGCGCGTTCGCCCCAGCTATGCAAACTAGAAGGATTACCCCACTGCTCAGACAAAGCAGTTTGCATTAAGGCAATGACTTCTGGGCGGGTAGGGGTAGTCGCGCTGTAGTCTAAATAAATTTGCATACGAATGAAAGCACATATAAGTTCACAAAAATAGTTTCAGGCTGAGTGTTCAGAGATGAGGCTGAAGGTTGAGGAAAGTGAGTCTCAAAAATTGAAGCGAGTTTCTGAATCAGCGTCTCGATCAACCGTTTCTTCATGCAATTGGGGCGGACGACCTGTAATCTCAGTGGGTACCATTGGCGTATCGGAGCGCTGGTGCGCAATTCGAGAAGCAGGCAAGCTCTCAGATAATTCCTGAAAGGCGGCTTCTCCCATCCGTACCTGGATATTTGGGCCAGAGCGAGCTAAACGAATAATTGCACCATCGGTAATGTTGGTTTGGGTAATGCGTTTGCCGTTGAGGTAAGTGCCATTCGTACCCAAACTAACCACTTCCCATTCCAAACCCACACGTCGCAGTTCAACATGCCGCCGTGAAACCACCGCGCTGTAGAGAATAACCTGATTGTCTGTCGATCGCCCAATCCGAATGACAGACTCAGTGGGAAACGTCCACACCTGAACTGGAATTTGCTTAACTGGGTGCAAAAGAGAGAGAATAATCACACGGGCAACGTAGAGTGAAAGACAGGAAAAGAGCAGCTCATCGCCAAATTTAAGCTGTAAACTCCTTTATATCCTATGTTGTCTCGCAGCTAACCAATCATTCACCATCAGGAAATTTGAAATAAAAAGGTAACTTTGTCTCCTTTCCCTAGCGCAATGCGATCGCCCGGTCGCAGCCGATGTCGATTGCCGCTGGGCAGAGGGGCATTGTTGATGTAAGTACCGTTAGAGCTTCCCACATCTTCAATGTAATAAATATCGCCTTCAACGCGAATGTCAGCATGAATGCGGGAAACAATTTCAGAATGAGGGAAACCAGAAACATCGACATCCGGTGGAATTCGATCATTCGGCTTGCCGATGTGAATCACGGCTAAGTTAGCAGGTAGTTCAACTGGAGTATTCGTCTGTACATGCAGCAAACGAACCACCTGGGTTTGAAGCTGAGTTTTAGAGCTGGTTGGACTCATGGCAGGTTGAGCCGCCGATCCAGCCGGTACCAGTGCCTCATCTGACCCTTCGTTTGGGAGCGAAACGCCTCCTCCCATGCCCTCTCCTCCCATGCCTTCACCTCCGACTTGAACAGGCTGAGCTGCCACCTCTCCAGTCAGCAGAGGCTCAGAACCATTTGCTGAACTCGCCACAAGAGGTTCAGGAGTCATGAGGGGGGCAGATTCAGGCGAAGAGAAACTGGGCATCTCGAAATCGGGTGAGAGTGTTCCTGCTAGAAGGTTTTCAAATTGAGGCTCAGCGCTTTGCAGTTTAGCGCTTTGCAGTTCAGCACTTTGCGCTTGAGGATTTTGCATTCCAGTACTTTGCTCCTCAGCACTCTGCAAGTTGAAACCACACTGACCACAAAAACTGGCATCAGCTTGAACAGACGCACCGCAATGAGGACAATCCATCATGGCAGGCAAAGGAGTATAGCAAGCCTCACACTGAACGGCTGCATCTGGGTTCTGGTGATTGCAATTGGGACAAACGATCATGCAACTTTCCCCCGAAGCTCCATCATGGCAAAAAAAGCACTGCGAGATACCGAATCGCTTCCATCATACACCGTTGAAAAAAGGGGAAATACTTTAGTAAGCTTCTCGGTCATGCCTGCCGCCAAATTTTTGCCCATCATAGCGGCTAAACAACCCACCCTAAGCCAACCTACGCCTGATTTAATCTGGTGATATCTAGGTGTTCCCCTGCGGCTTGATCGAGCAGCCACCAAAGTTCTCCTTCCGGTTGAACCAGCCGGGCCGGATAGGTCATGTCATCTGCCGTATCAGCAAGAATTTGGGACAGAGCCGCCTGTTTTTCCGTCCTTCCACCACAAAAATGTCGCAGCGACCCTGATTAATCAAAGGAACCGTAAAGGTAATGCGAGGCTGCCCGTCTTTATTGCCCACGGTAATTAAGCGATCTTTAACCTGTAACGCCTCAGTGTGGGGAAACAGAGAGGCTGTGTGCCCGTCATCACCGATTCCTAGCAAAATGACATCAATCGCTGGAAACGTTCCGGGCTGAGTTTGAAATAATTGCTGTAAGGTCTGCTCGTATTTTTGGGCTGCCTTCGCTGGATCGGCTTCGTCGGTCGGCATGGGATAAATATTTTCTGCTGGAATCGGCACATGATTCAGCCAAGTGGCTCGCGCCATACCTGCGTTGCTGTCTGGGTGGTCGGGCGGCACGTAGCGTTCATCTCCCCAAAGTACGAGAAGTTTGTCCCACGGTAGGTCTTGCTGCGCTAGTGCTTCGTAAAGCGGTTTGGGCGTACTTCCTCCAGAGAGCGCAATGCTAAATCTGCCTCGATCGAGAATCGCCAAATGCAGCTTTTCCAGGATCAGATCGAGCGATCTTTGAATTAAACTCGCGTTATCTGGCAAAACCTCAATCATTCTGTTCATGATTTTTTCGCGCTTGTTGCGTGTTGTAGGACTAACTGATTTGGGTGATTGCTCGTCGCTGAGCATCTGTTATCACTCATTAACGAACCACTCATTAACTCTTAATCAACTATGTAGATGATGAGTTAAATCGTTGGATAGATTCGTAAGATGGATTTTTGTTTATCAACAGGCATTTTGACCCGCTCTACCCAATCTGGGCAAGAGGAATGCCCTAATTCATCCTTCATTCCACTCCCTTGTCTACCGCTGCACCTATCTCTGAATGAGATATCACTAGAGTTAACCCTCTCTAATCAGCACACCATTAGAATTTCTTAAGAGTTGGCGAATTGCAGCTTGCCAAATGATGACCCTTTGAACACTGCCAGCTTGTCAGACAACTCGGCGACCTTGTTGCATTCCCTACATCAGAGGGCACTATAGCAACGTCAGCGTCATGCTGGATCTAGCCTCTTCCAGGTGCTTGTATCCCAGGAGCCTAACTTTCCTTCACATTTCATCAGCATTCGCGCAGGTCTGTAAGATGGGTTTGCGAGAGTGACAGGCAAGTTGTGAGCAATCGTTGGTCATCAATTATTGATCATTAATCGAGTTTACGATTGCCAGTCTACGAAAGTTCCAGTTGAGAGCGTTTGAGTTAATCACCAAATTATTCATGCCATGACCTCTAAGAAATTATCAAGCAGTCGGCCTGTTTCTTCCCTCATTGCTCACATTCTCAAAACTGTTGGCATTGTGATTACGCTGGCTGCTTTGCTAGACATGTTCTTGCTTCCCATTCCCTACCAACTCGCCGAGCAACAGTGGCAGATCAACTTTGTTACTGCTTTTGTCGATCGGGGCATTGTGCCTCTGGTGGGTCTGGTGCTGTTTCTGACCGGCTTTGCCGTCGATGGATCTAGCGTAGAGCGTAAGGCCGCTTGGCAAGATCCGCGATTTTGGGCGTTTATTCTGGCTAGCGTGCTGGGGGTCGCCTACGTGCTGATGTTCCCATTTCACTTAAACAACGTTCGCTTGGCGAATCAAAGCGCTATTGAGACGGTGAATCAACAGGCAACGCAAGCCGAAACAGAGCTAAACGAGCGGTTACAGTCTGAGATTGAAGCGCGTCGGCAACAGATTAGTCAACTTTTAACCGCCAGCGACGACCAGATTGCTCAGTTGGTTCAAGGCGGGCAACTGACTCAAGAACAGGCAGAGGTCGTGAAGCGGTTTAAGGCAGAGCCGCAGTCAGTTGAGCCTTTTTTGAAGCAGCAAGGCGAAGAGTTGCAAACCCAACTGCAAACCGAAATTGGTCTCCGCAAAAAGCAAGCACAGGAAGCCCGACGAACCGAAGATTTAAAGTCAGGATTACGGATTGGCATTGGCAGTTTGCTGCTGGCGATTGGCTTCAGCATTGTCGGATGGACAGGGCTAAGAAATCTTCGCCAAATGTAATGTTCGGCGTAATGCTTGCTTTTTTATTGACGGTTTCTACGGCGCTTCAAAACTTATGTTCTCGATTTACATCCTCACTTACAACGAAGAGCTAGACATCGCAGCCTGTATTGAGTCGGCTTTGTTATCAGATGATGTCATCGTTGTTGACTCAGTCAGTTGCGATCGCACGGTTGAAATCGCCAAACGCTATCCGGTTCGCGTCTTTGAGCATCCGTTTGAGAGCCACGGCAAACAGCGGACTTGGATGCTGGAAACCATTCCACCTAAACATAAGTGGGTTTACATTCTAGAAGCAGATGAGCGCATGACGCCTGCTCTGTTTCAAGAGTGTGTGCAGGCGATTCAAACCCAGCAATATGTGGGCTACTACGTGGCTGAGCGGGTGATGTTCATGAATCGCTGGATTCGTCGCTGCACCCAATATCCTCGCTATCAACTGCGGCTCTTGCAGCATGGCAAAGTTTGGTTTAGCGATTATGGGCACACAGAACGAGAAGTTGTGGATGGCGCTACCAGCTTTCTGAAAGAAACCTATCCTCACTACACTTGCGGCAAAGGCTTTAGCCGCTGGATTGACAAACACAACCGCTATTCCAGCGATGAAGCAATCGAAACCCTTCAGCAGCTAAAAAATGGCTCTGTTAACTGGCGCGACCTTTTCTGGGGTGTAACCGAAGTGGAGCGACGACGCGCCTTAAAAGACTTATCGCTGCGCTTACCCGGTCGCCCACTGATTCGGTTCTTTTACATGTATTTTTTTCTAGGAGGCTGTTGGGATGGGCAAGCAGGCTTTACTTGGTGCGTGTTGCAAGCGTTTTATGAATATCTGATTTTGCTGAAAGTTTGGGAAATTCAACATCTCCCCGTTCCTAGCTTGGACGTTGAAAGTTTGGATACCGAGAGTTTGAATACTGAAAGGCTGGATGTTGAGCTTGGTGGAATACCTAACTCTCATATTCATGTCTAGTGCTGATTGAGCAGGCAATCAGATTCGGTAATCTGTCCGGTGATTTGCCGGATTTAGTCTAGATAGGGCTACACCTTGCTACAATGACAGCGAGGTAAACTTAGATTAAGAATTGTTTTGGGTTCTTAAACAGCCTTGATTCGATAGGCGAAAGAATGTGACACAACTGCCCGAAGCAGACCCCCCAAGGAGAGCATCTTGTCCATTCTGCAACGTTTAAAGCAAGATTTGAAAAACGACCTGATCGCTGGATTGCTGGTTGTTATCCCGCTGGCAACCACGATTTGGTTATCAATTACGATTGCCAGTTGGGTTATTGATTTTTTAACGCGGGTTCCCAAACAGCTTAATCCGTTCAATGACCTGCACCCGATTCTGCTGAATTTGCTGAATCTATCGGTTGGGCTAACCGTACCGTTATTCAGCATTTTGCTGATTGGGCTGATGGCTCGCAACATTGCCGGACGGTGGTTGCTAGATGTGGGTGAACGACTGCTGCAAGCCATTCCGCTGGCAGGGGCAATCTACAAAACTCTCAAGCAACTACTAGAAACGCTGCTGCGCGACACCAACGGGAAGTTTCGCCGGGTGGTGCTGATCGAATACCCGCGTAAGGGAATCTGGGCAATTGCTTTTGTGACGGGCGTCTTGAGTCCGCAACTCCAAACTCAGCTATCGGAAACAATGCTGAGCGTTTTTATTCCAACCACGCCCAACCCAACTACAGGCTGGTATGCCATTGTGCCGGAAAGTGAAGCCGTGAGCCTAGCCATGTCGATTGAGGATGCCTTTAAGGTCGTGGTTTCAGGCGGAATTGTTAGCCCCAGTGCCACCACACTAAACGCAACTAGTACCTATGAGTCTCCCCAACTGGAAGCCCTGTTAGAAACGGCTCGCCCCGACCAGCGACCTTCTCTTCCAACGCTGCCTCTAGAAGAGTAAAGCAAGCGGGTGCGCTTCAGACCAAAACCCAGTCAGCCGCCAGCTTGAACGCCTCCTAACCGACTGATCGAGTCGCGTAGGCTTTCATCGGTTCTTTGATAAACCGGATATAGAGATGGCGGAAGGTAGACTTCATGACGCGCGGAAGCCAAAATCAATCGGCATCAAGCGTTCTGGTAGCTTCCAATCTGAAATTTGCAGATCGGCAGGCGACAATAGGGGAAACTCAATTTCGGTGAGGTTGGGGCAAAGTCCGAGCCGCTGTGAGGCAGCAACAGTCGGGATGCTGGCTGGCTCAGCGCCCAAAACTTCAATCATGGCTCGATCGAGGGCAAACACATTAGCAGACGCGCTCAAAATGCCGAGTTGACGGGGTTCACCGCCGCTAGGGCCATTGCCTTCATGCCCAATAATGCCATCCAGAATCGTCAGGTTTGGGTCAATGGTGCGAGCCGTCTCGACGAGCATGTTGCCAAACCGAGTGCTGTCCTTTCCAGCTTCCATATGCCACCACGCCTTCATTTTGCCAGGCACACAGCCAAACAGGTTTTTCACCCCCAGCGTTAGGGTTAGCTGCACATGGGACTTGACTTTGGGTAAGTTAATCACCACATCAGCTTCCATGGCTTCTCTGGAGAGAAGGAGATGGTTAAAATCTTGCCCCACGGTTTGATAGCGTCCGCCCTGAAAGTCGATGACCGGCAGATTAAGTGCTTCTAGCATCGGCCCATATCCGTTCGCCAACGCCACGCCTCTGGCACTGCCAAAAGCCGGACTGTCTCCCAAAAAGGGCTGTCCGCCTGCTTCCTGAACCAAACGTGCCACCCAGTAAACCACCTCTGGACGAGTAGTACATTCTTTGGTTGGGCGGGCCCCAGTCAACAAATTGGGCTTCAGCAAAACCCGATCCCCTGGCTTCACAAACGCCGCCATGCCGCCCAGTGGAGCCAAAACCTCTCTCAATGCTGCTTCCACCGTGGAATCGTCGTAGGATGCTGCCCGCACAAAGCTGACGGTCGCTGTCATAGTTTTCTCCTTTCGGTCTGCATTGCTTTTATCTTAAAGGCTGCGCTTCTGTCTAACCAGGTTGGCTGACCTTATCTGCCTCGGTTCAAAGCGGTAACTCGTTCGGCGTTTGAGAAAATACCTTCGCCTTGCAGTTGATCTAAAGCGGGTCTAACTTCCACCTTGATGACATTGGCAATATTGATCATTACTGTTTGTTCTGGTAGGTTTAGAAGCCACCAGTCTTTTTGCAAAATGTGGCGGACTTCAATGCGAAGATCATGGTGTGTTTCATCTTCAAGCGCATCAGGAACCACAAAAGATTCGGTTTGCCCGTTGAGATAGTGAAACGTGAGTTGGGTGTAGGGATCAACTTGACTTTGCATAGCACTGCTCCGAAGTTTCAGGGGTTTTCTAAGATTCAATAGCTTAAATGTACAACTGGAAAGGAGTTCATTCGGCTCTAATTTTTTAAAGAATGGGAATGTGCAGAGAGAAAACCGTCCTACTGGTGGACGCGATCCTCTGTCTCACGACGCAAAATTTGTCAAAGTTGGGATTGGTTTTGCAAACTGGCTTGCTTCACAAGATGCTGAACAACAAACACCAACTGCCTTTTCAAACCTTCGTCAGTAAGGGGAACTTTGGAACTTATGTCAGCGTCATTTAGAAGCGAAAGACCTCAAAGGCAATTTCTGTCCATGAGCAGTGAATCTTTACCCGTATCTTGGTCAGCAGTTGAGGCGATCGCTCCTCAAACTCCCATTTCCGCTGAGAAACTCTCGAATTACGACCTGATTTTGCAGTGCCAGGTGGGGCTGCGTCCCGGTAAAAGCCTCTTTGCCGAACTGATGCGACGCTACCACCCTCATGTTGAAAAGCTCCTGTATCACCTTGCCCCAGATTGGAGCGACCGGGCTGATCTGGCTCAAGAAGTTTGGATTCGGGTTTACCGTAATATCAAACGCCTACAAGAGCCAGCTAAGTTTCGCGGTTGGCTCAGCCGCATTGCTACCAACCTCTTTTACGACGAGCTACGCAAGCGCAAACGAGTGAGTGCCCCCTTATCTCTGGATGCACCCCTTACCGTAGAAGACGGAGAACTAGACTGGGAGTTGGCCTCAGCGACTCCTGGCCCGGCTGAAGAACTGGCAACCCAAGAGTTCTACGAGCACCTCCGCCACGCGATCGCCGATTTGCCTGAAGTCTTTCGCACCACCATCGTCTTGCGCGAGATTGAAGGAATGGCCTACGAAGAAATTGCCGAAATTACGGGCGTTTCTTTGGGAACCGTGAAATCTAGAATTGCTAGAGCACGGCAGCGGCTTCAAGAGCAGCTTCAGCAGTATCTTGAGACTTGAATAGAGCATGGGTGGATTAAACCCATCATCCTATTCAATCCGCTGAATGTTATAGTCACAACGGTTCTGTAGTTCTTCAATTCAGTAGTCTTGTTTCATGCAGGACGATGAGTGAGCGGCAATTCTGCCTTGTGCAAGATTGCAAACTATTTGACGAATCGGTATTTGTAGATTATGCAAGATATTGATGTCGTTGAAACAGCGGGTTCTAATTCTAGAGACTCTGAACATGACCAACCATTTTGAATTTGAAGAATTCGACGAACACAGCAGCATTGTAGAGTCGCCCTGTTCTGAAATACGAGAAACGGGCTCAGAGCTTGCCCCAACCTCTTGCACTTCGCAACGTGATCGGTTTGAACTCCTAAGCGCCTATCTAGACGGAGAAGTGACGGCATCAGAGCGGCGCCAAGTTGAGTCGTGGCTCGCAACAGACGCTAAAACTCAATGTCTTTATTCGCGCCTGCTCACCCTACGACAGGGGCTGCAAACCTTGCCGATTGTCAAGTCTGAGCAAAGCGTTGAACAATTTGTTGATCAGATGACGGCTCGCCTCAACCATCAGCCGCGTCGCTGGATTTGGGGAGGTTTGGCAGTCGCAGCGATGTTAGTAGGTGCTATCTTCACAGCCGTCCCGCAAGATCGCTATGCTCCTTCGATTGCTGAATCCCTTGATTCAAGTGAGGAAGTTCCTAGTGCCGGCTTGATGATTGCGGTCAACCATCCACCGATCGAAATCCCAAATGCGGGTTCCTTCACCCACAGCGATTCTTATCCAAAACCAGAGACCACAGTGCGCTAAGGTTTCGACTGAAAAGAAGACGTTTTTAATTGGGGCTTGGTTTGTCTGAGCCTCATTTTAGGTTGCTTAGTTTGATGAGTCAGGCTGAGCCGGAACTAAGCAAGATAGGGGTTGCGCTGACCAAACCATTGGCCTTCAGGCAGCAAAACGCCACCCAGTCGTTGTACTCGCGCTGCTTCCATGCAGTAAGTCCAGGCCCAGCCGATGGGTTGATGCGCTAGGCTAAACACCTCTGCTTTGACTCGAACATATTCGTTTTGGTAGGGTAGTCGGGCTGGATTGTAGTCCTCTAACTCGTCCAACGTTGCCAAAATGCCAGGATCGGCGAAGCTGAGTAGGAAACCATAGATGGGCGAGCAACCCGCTGTCAGCGCAGGATATCCCAAAGGTAAGTCGTATAGCTGCCCCAAAACCATCGCTTCTACAACTTTGCAGTGATTTTTGCAGTAATATTCGTAATTTTCTTCTCCAGGTTTTAGGGTGCCGTAGACGAAAACTCGAACTTCCTCAAACGCATCGCTGAATTCATCATTCATCGCTCATCATTCCTTTAGAATGGTGTAAAACCAGTCCGCTCATCCAGAGGAGTTCAGTTCGTGGAGTCCCGCTATAATCCGGCAGAAATTGAGGAAAAGTGGCAGCAGCTTTGGGCAGAACAGGGTGCAGATCTGACCCCTGAAGCAATAAAAAAGCCTAAGTTTTATGCGCTGTCGATGTTTCCCTACCCATCCGGAAACCTGCATATGGGGCATGTCCGCAACTATACCATCACTGATGTGCTGGCTCGCGTGCGCCGAATGCAGGGATACCGCGTCCTGCATCCAATGGGTTGGGATGCGTTTGGGCTTCCGGCTGAGAATGCAGCCATCGACCGAGGCGTTCATCCGGCGCAGTGGACGTATCAAAACATTGATCAGATGCGGGCCCAGTTACAGCGATTAGGGCTTTCCTATGACTGGAACCGTGAAGTCACGACTTGCTCTCCTGAATATTACCGCTGGACGCAATGGATCTTTTTAGAATTCTTCAAAGCGGGCTTAGCGTACCAAAAAGAAGCCGCTGTCAATTGGGACCCGGTTGACCAAACGGTATTGGCTAACGAACAGGTCGATAGCGAAGGGCGCTCTTGGCGGTCGGGGGCGAAGGTGGAACGGCGCTTATTGAAGCAGTGGTTTTTCAAAATTACCGCCTACGCCGAGCAGTTGCTCAAAGATTTGGATCAGTTAGATGGCTGGCCAGAGCGGGTCAAGCTGATGCAGGAAAACTGGATTGGCAAATCAATTGGGGCAGAAGTCACCTTCAAAACTGAAGCAGGCGATGCGTTGCCTGTTTTCACAACCCGCCCCGACACGCTATGGGGAGCGACCTTTATGGTGCTGTCGCCTGAACATCCGCTGGTGGAAAAGCTGACCACAGAACAGCAGGCAAAAGCTGTTCAAGCTTACCAAACGGCAGCCGCAGCCAAAAGCGAAATTGACCGCACCGCAGACGACCGGGAAAAACGGGCGTCTGGACAGGCAGTTATGCCATGAATCCGGTGAACGACGAGAAAATTCCGGTCTGGATTGCCGACTATGTGCTGATGGGCTACGGCACAGGGGCAATTATGGCGGTTCCGGCCCACGACCAGCGAGACTTTGAGTTTGCCAAAAAGTTTTACCTCCCGATCAAAGTGGTTGTGCAGCCGGTCGATCAGCCCATTGATGCTGCCACAATGACCGAGTCCTATCCTCATGATGGCGTGATGGTGCATTCGGATGCATTAGACGGCATTCCGGCAGGCAAAGGGGCTGGGCAAAGTGTAGAAGCCGCTATCCAGTGGTTGGAGAACCATCAAAAAGGTAAAGGGACTGCCAACTATCGGCTGCGCGATTGGTTGATTTCCCGGCAGCGCTACTGGGGATGCCCGATTCCAGTTGTTCACTGTCCTGAATGCGGAATTGTGCCTGTCCCTGATGCAGAACTGCCCGTCCAGTTGCCTGAAGATGTAGAGTTTTCCGGTCGCGGCGCTTCTCCTCTGGCGAAGTTATCCAACTGGATCGATGTGCCTTGCCCCACCTGCGGGACGCCTGCCCAGCGGGAAACTGACACAATGGACACGTTTATCTGCTCTTCGTGGTACTTCCTCCGCTATCCTGATGCGGGCAACGAGCAGCAGGTATTTGATCCAGCCAAAACAAACGACTGGATGCCGGTCGATCAATATGTTGGCGGCATCGAACACGCGATTTTGCACTTACTGTACTCGCGGTTCTTTACCAAAGTGTTGCGCGACCGAGGACTGCTCAACTTCGATGAACCCTTCAAACGGCTGCTAACCCAAGGCATGGTGCAGGCGGCTGCTTACAAAAATTCCAACACTGGAAAATATTACGCGCCTAGTCAGCTTGACCTAACCGATCCCAAAGATCCAACCACGGGTGAACCGCTGGAAGTCGTGTTTGAGAAAATGTCGAAGTCTAAATATAACGGCATCGATCCCGAACAGGTGTTGTCCAAATATGGGGCTGATACCGCCCGGATGTTTATTCTCTTCAAAGCGCCTCCAGAGAAGGATCTAGAATGGGATGATGCGGATGTTGAGGGGCAGTTTCGCTTTCTCAACCGAGTTTGGCGGCTGGTGACAGAGTTTGCCGATCGTGGAGCCGAGCCCCCTGCAAGCAGCGACTCTCTCACCAAAGCGGAGAAAGATTTGCGCTACGCGATTCACTACGCCATTCAACAAATCACCGAAGATTTGGAAGGCGAATATCAGTTCAATACGGCAGTTTCGGAATTGATGAAGTTGAGCAATGCTCTAACAGATGCACCTTGCAAAACGTCGCCAATTTATGCAGAAGGAATCGCCACCCTGGTTAAACTGCTGGCTCCCTTTGCGCCTCATCTGACTGAAGAACTGTGGCATCAGTTAGGGCATACTCAATCTGTGCATCAAGCAACTTGGTGTCAGGCTGATCCATCTGCGTTGGTGGTAGATGAGATTGCTCTGGTGATCCAAATTATGGGTAAAACACGCGGTACAATTCAAGTCCCGGCTCAAGCAGACAAATCAACCCTAGAAGAGTTGGCGCGAGAATCCGAACTGGCTCAAAAATACATTGCTGGAAAAGAAATTAAAAAGGTGATTGTTGTCCCTGGTAAACTGGTGAACTTTGTCGTGGAGTGATGTGAGGAGAGCGTCATGAAGCCACGCCAATTGATTCAGTTATTGCACCCCCTGCTTGGAGTTGGACTTTCTCTGTTTGTGGGTTGCACACTGCTACCATCCAATGATATTTCTACATCCGACCCTTCAGTTGCGGCATCGGGAGCGTCCCCTTCCCAAACTGCTTCACCAACGCTGTCTCCAGGTCAACAGCGTCCCGATACTCGAATTGTGCCAATGGCAATTGAGGGCGAGATGATCGAGATGGAGTTGGAACTGTTTGATCAGTCGCCACTTCCATTTACAACCTATGTCCCCACAAACGACTTTCAGAATGAGGTAAATAGCTCCAAGCAAGGCACGGTGGCTCAGTTTTTCTTCAGTCCTACGGGTAAAAAGGACGAAGCCGCTTATGTACAAATTTTTCTACCCGCTCGCTATACCAGCATTGAAGATATGCGAGAATTGCTGCTTAGTGATCAAGGCTTGCTAGCAACAAATAATTGGCAGTTGGTCGATCGCACTGATATTGTCAGCTACCCTTGGGCGAGAGAAAAATTGATCTATCAGCAGCAAGTCAAAGAGCAAAATTTTGTCGGCTCGATCTACATCGGCGATTATCAAGGGCGAGCTTTTTATGCCCTCACTCACTATCCAGCCGAGTATGTAGATGGATTTGAACCACGATCGACAATTATGCTAGAAAACTTGCAGTTTAGGGATGAAAACTCCTAACTTTAGTTTGGGCTGTTTGTTTAAGCCAGTTTAATTGAACCAAATGATGAAGCCAATCTGTTTGGAAAAGAATTGATGCTGCTCTGCATTGCTGATGTGCTTAAGCCTGAAGAGTTGCAAACCATAATCGCTAAACTAACAGCGGCTCCGTTTGTCGACGGCAAAACAACTGCCGGATGGCACGCCCGACTGGTCAAACACAATATCCAGCTTGATAGTAATGCTGCGATTGCTCCAGAACTCAAGCAACTGGTGCTTGCGGCTCTTCAGCGGAGTGCTCTGTTTCAAATGGCGGTGCGTCCGAAGGTGATCCGAGCACCTTTGTTTAGTCGTTATGAAGTCGGCATGTCCTACGGCAGCCATGTTGATAATGCGCTGATGGGCGACCCTCCAATGCGATCAGATGTGTCGATGACGCTATTCTTGTCTCCCAGCGATGCTTACGATGGCGGTGAACTGGTACTGGAAACCCCTCAAGGCGAAGAGGCGATCAAACTAGAGGCTGGCTCAATGGTCGTTTATCCTTCTGCGACCCTGCATCGAGTTGAGCCTGTAACCCGTGGCATTCGGCTGGTAGCAGTTACTTGGATTCAGAGCCTCGTGCGAGATCCCCACGACCGCGAAATTTTGTTCGATCTAGACACCGCACGGCAGGCAATCTTTGAGAAATATGGCAAAACGCCAGAGTTTGATCTTCTATCCAAAAGCCATGCTAATTTGCTGCGTAAATGGGTTGATTTCTAATGGAGTCGTTGAAGTTAATTTGTTGAATTTTAGTTCAATCTTGAATCGCTCTAGGAGTCAGCATGAACCTTGCAACATTGGCAGCAATTGGCTACGGCATCTTGGCAGCAGTAGGTGGCATTTTAGGCTATACCCAAGCGAGAAGCCAAACTTCCTTAATTTCAGGACTAATCAGCGGCATTTTGCTGATTGTAGGTGGGATTGCTCATCAGCAAAACCTGAGTTGGGGATTGCCCTTGTCTGTAGGCATAACTATCCTACTCATTATCGTCTTTGTGATTCGCTTCATCAAAACTCGTAAGTTTATGCCGGCTGGATTAATGGTCGTCGCAGGAATTGTAGCTCTGTTGGGCTTAACGGCTTAGGAGGAGGGCAAAGGGCAAAAGGTGAAGAGACTTGATTGTTTGAAACTTCTACTTTCCATCTTTCGCTTTCAACCTCCTGTCTTTACGCTCCTTCTACCCTCTGCCTTCTGCCTTCTAAATCAGCAGTAACCACTAATATCTTCGCCGCAAACATCTGCAAGATAGCAGAGGGCCCGAAAGCGTAGGGCAACAACTTGATCGTAGACGGGATTTAGCTTGCAAAGTGGTGGAATATGAAATAGGGTATGCCCAAACAGTTTTACAGTGCGTTCAAACGGGCACTGAGCCGGAATAAGCTGACAAATACGGTGTGCAAGGTCAGAACTTTCGATTTGAATATTGTCTAACCAACGCCGGATCGGGAAAAACAGATCAAACTCAGGTCGAGCGGGAGCTTGGGGGGGTGTCGTTGAATGAGCCGCGTCAATTTGGTTGACTGGTAGTTCAGCAGCGTTGATCCAAGTCCAGCTAACAAGAGCAAGGTTTTCTGCATTACGATTCGAGGCGTTCATATTGTTTCCTCTAACTTAGATGAGATTGGAATAACATAAAGTTCCAACTAGCTTCCTACTCAAGGTTCTACACAGGATAAGCCCCTAGATTCGGAAGTAACGCGTGCTTCTTCAGAGAAAATTTAAAGTCAGTGGTGCTTACCTTTATAAAATCGGCTTTTAGACGATACGGCACGCTCGATTCGAGAGATTTTCAACTCTACCGATATGGGTATCTTGCCCTGCTGACTCCATGAGCAGGCGTGTAAAAATACTGATTTTTGGCTCTGTGATGGACTGCTCCTTAGCTGACCTTACGAGAAATCCACAGCAAAAAAAGCGGGTCAGGCAAAGCCCAACCCACCTTGAAGGTTCAATTTTTAACGCAATTTGTCAGTTTGATGCTGATTAGCTTGATACTGATTAGCTTGATGCCGATCAGCTTGATACTGACAGCATCCCGAATCTATGAGGCAACCTTGGCAGTTGGACGTGAGCGGCGTGTAGTAGTAGTGACTGGCGGTTCTAACGGAGTTTGCAGCAAGAAAACAACTGTCGGATTGGTCTGCAACTCCCGACGTAGCAGACGGCGCAGTTCTGCCTCAACATCGCTGCGTAGACGAATCCAGTCTACTTCTACGCTGCTATTGCCCGCTGGACTGTAATTCACCCAACGGTCGTCGATCAGCGCCTCCATCGACTGGATAATGATCTGCTCTAATTTGGCTTTTTCGACAACGGTGACTACACCCCGCAGGTGAATTTCTGGTTTAGCAACCCATTCACCATCCCAGCCGATGGCAGCCGCAACCGTGATAATGCCATCTTCAGCAAGCTGCTGGCGCTCTTTCAAAACCCGCTCATGCACCATGCCAGCATGGGAAGAGTCTACTAATTCGATGCCAGAAGGCACTTTACCTACAATGCTAATGCTGTCGGTGGTTAGCCCTACAACATCACCATTGTTGATAATCACCATATTTTCAGCCGGAATTCCCATGCTTTGCGCAGTTTCGGAGTGTTTCACCAGCATCCGATGTTCACCATGCACAGGCAAGAAAAACTTGGGTCGAGTCAGGGCAATCATCAGCTTTTGGTCTTCCTGTGCTCCGTGCCCAGAAACGTGAATGCCTTTGTCACGCCCATAGACGACTTTTGCCCCTAGCATCATCAATTTGTCGATCGTGTTCACCACGGCAATGGTGTTGCCTGGAATTGGGTTTGCCGAAAAGACGACCGTATCCCCTTGCCGAATTTTGACTTGGCGATGCTCTTGGTTGGCGATCCGAGTCAAGGCTGCCATTGGCTCACCTTGCGATCCAGTCGTGAGAATCACCACATTCTCATCCGGAATTTTGTTGAGCATGTTGAGGGGCACAAACAGGTCATCATCACACTTGATATAGCCTAGAGTGCGGGCATGGGCAATCACATTCAGCATCGAACGACCAATCACCGATACCACCCGCCCCTGTTTTTTGGCCAACTCCAAAATCATGTTGACCCGATGGACAGAGGAAGCAAAGGTCGTCACAATCAGCCGTCCTGAAGCTTGAGCAAACACTCGATCGAGGTTGGGGAAAACCGACCGCTCAGACGGCGTGAAACCGGGAACTTCAGAGTTAGTGGAATCACTAATTAGGCAAAGAACGCCTTTTTCGCCGTGCTCGGCGAGCCGCTGCAAGTCAAACTTCTCACCGTCTACGGGCGTGTGATCAATTTTAAAATCTCCGGTGTGGAGTACGACTCCAATTGGCGTATGGATCGCCACCGAAAAACTATCGGCGATGGAATGCGTGTTGCGAATATATTCCACCAGAAAAGAAGGGCTAATTCGCACCATTTCGCGCGGCTGAACTTTGTGCAGCTTTGTGCGATTAGCGACACCAGCTTCTTCCAACTTGTCCTGTAAAAGCGCCATTGCTAAGCGCGGCCCATAGATCACTGGAATGTCAAATTGCTTCAGGTGAAAGGCAATCCCGCCAATATGGTCTTCGTGTCCGTGGGTGACGATCATGCCTCGGATTTTGTGGCGGTTTTCTCGTAAATAGGTCATGTCTGGAAGCACAACATTCACGCCATGCATCCCGTCGGTTGGAAAGGCTAAGCCTGCATCCAACAAAATGATTTCATCGTTGTACTCAAACACACAGGTGTTTTTACCAATTTCGTGGAGTCCACCGAGCGGAATGATTTTGAGAGTGTTTTCGGTTTGATTCATGTTTATCCTTGTCTAACTGTGTCTAACTTGTTTGACGGTGTGCTTGAAAATTTGCATGTTTTGAAACGGCTGAAAGCTACAGAGGGATCTGGCATTGGGGCAAAACAGACTTACTAAATTGGGAAACAAAAATCCCTTCAAAGCAGAGCAATCAGCCATGAGAAACGATGTAAGTCGCTATTGAGTTGTCAAAAAGCTTGCAATAGAGCGAATGCTTGTGTGTTGCATCGGTCTACTTCACTTCTAGTAAGCCCAAATCTGTCATCGTGGTTTGGAGCAGTTGATCGAGTGCAACAGAGTCGTCTCGCAAAGGAAGCCGTGTTGTACCCACTTGCCAGCCTTGTAGCCTCAGCGCCATCTTGACTGGAATCGGATTGGTTGAATAGAACAGCGCCTTAAATAGAGGGAATAACTTGAAATGAAGCTGAGCCGCAACCTGAACCTGCCCTTGCTCAAAGGCGCGGATCATTTGCTGAATCGACTCGCCCGTCAGATGACTCGCGACACTGATCACACCCTGTGCTCCAACTGCCAGCATAGGTAACGTCAGGGAATCGTCACCAGAATAAATGCTGAACTCAGCAGGAGTCGAGCGTCGGATCTGGCTCACTTGATCAAGATTCCCACTTGCTTCTTTGATCGCCACAATGTTTGGAATCTTAGCCAGCCGAATGACAGTCTCAGGATTAAGATGCTGCCCAGTACGCCCTGGTACATTGTACAAAATCAGCGGTAGATCAGGGCTAGACTTGGCAATCGCCTGAAAATGTTCAAACAAACCTGCTTGCGGTGGCTTGTTGTAGTAGGGCACAACCTGTAGGGTTCCATCTAATCCTAGCTTATCTGCCTTCTGAGTGGCAGCAATTGCTTCCGAAGTTGAGTTGGAACCTGTTCCGGCAATCACTTTTGCTTTGCCCGTAACTGCTTGCTGCACCACCTGAAAAAGCTGATATTCCTCATCCCAGGTTAAGGTCGGTGACTCCCCGGTTGTGCCGCAGACAACCAGCGTGTCAGTTCCCCGTTCCGTCAGGTGTGCTGCTAAAGCTTCAGCCACTGCATAGTTGACGTTGCCATCTTCAGTGAATGGCGTAATCATAGCAGTCATGACTCGTCCGAACATCGTCACGTTTTACTAGCTCCTCTTAAGAGAATCGAAGGCTGAGAATTTGCTGACCGCTGGACTCCCTTTGGGTTTCATCCCGTTGAGATCTCAGACCGTCACGCTAGTGCTTACTGGAGTTGGTCGGATTAGCCCTTGGCTATGTAGCAACTCAGCAATTTGAACGGCGTTGAGGGCAGCCCCCTTACGGATTTGATCACCACTAAGCCAAAGTTCCAGCCCGTTTGGATGCGACAAATCTTGGCGGATGCGACCCACCAAAACATCATCCTGACCGCTAGCTTCGATCGGCATTGGAAAGTGGTTAGTCTGCCAATTTTCTACTAGCTTAATCCCAGGAGCCTGAGACAGGATATCACGCGCTTGAGCCACGTTAAACGGAGTTGCAAACTCTAGGTTAATTGCCTCGGAATGAGCGCGTAGGACGGGAACCCGAACACAAGTGGCGGTAATTCGCAAATCGGGTACAGCAAAGATTTTGCGCGTCTCATTTACCATTTTCATTTCTTCCTCGCAGTAGCCCAGGCTATTCAGCGGTGAGTTGTGCGGAAAAACATTGAAGGCAATTTGGTAAGGGAAAATCTCAGCTTGAGGTTCTTGCCCTTGGAGAATCGCCAGCGATTGGGTTTTGGCTTCCTCCATCGCCCGTGCCCCTGCGCCGCTAGCAGCTTGATAGGTTGAGGCAACTAGCCGTTGAATGGGCTGTACTCGATGGAGTGGATAAACTGCAACTGCCATCAAAATAGTGGAACAATTAGGGTTAGCAATGATGCCTTGGTGAGTTGCAGCGGCTTCTGGATTAATTTCGGGCACAATCAGCGGCACTTGGGGAGCCATCCGAAAGGCGCTAGAGTTGTCGATCATCACGGCTCCGGCTGCCACAATTTGATCGGCCCATGCTTTTGAGATCGAACCGCCTGCTGATGCCAACACCAAGTCAACGCCATCAAAAGAGCGTTCATCAACCGGACTGACTCGTAAAGTTTCGCCCTTAAATGTCAAATCCTGACCGGCTGAGCGAGGCGACGCCAGCAGTTTTAGCTCACCGACTGGAAAATGCCGTTCCTCCAATAGCTGAATGAGTTCTGTGCCAACTGCGCCTGTCGCGCCCAAAATAGCAACTGTATACAATCGGGGCAAATTAGAGTCCTCCTAAGCCTAAGCGTTGATAAAAGATTGAGTTTGAAAACTGAGTTTGAGAAATCTAGCAGAATCGAAGTGCCCAGCAGTCTAGACCGAGAATTTTTTAGAAAAACTTATTTAGAGTTGATGCTGTCATCAGAGCATATTAGTGGAAGGGTCGGTGGCTCGCTACCTATTCGGGTGTGGAGATGAATTGTCAAGTCCAAAAAGAATTTATATAGCTTGATGCAATAGTGCATATGGAGCTTGTGGGCTACGAATCTATAGGAACTATCAAACTGAAATATAATTTACTCGGAAGCAAAGTGATCTCAGCATAATTTCTTCAGTCTCTCAAGCATGAGGATACGCTTACAGTCTTAGAATTCTGCCCAGTGCTTCTCAAGGCTTCTAGCCAAACTCTACTCACTTATTAATTAAGACACTTAATTAATTAAGATTATTTAAGTTAATTTGCTAATCGTTTGGTTTATCTAATGAATTGCTAGTCTGGTAAATAATCTTTTAGGTTTTAATTCTTAAGCTTCAGAGCTTGGTTGCTTAGAAAAGCATGACTATATATTTAGACTACCTGAAACTCTACCGAAAATTACGCCGAAACTCGATCATTGACTCTATTTATTCACCTCATAGAAGTTTAGAGGGTTAGTCGGTCAGTGGTTGATGAGTTTTATCTTTTCTCCCCCTACATCTGAGTCAGAATCAGTTACCATAGCTTATTGCGGCAAGGCTGAGCAATTCAGCGACCTAGCAAAGACGTTACGAGAAATGCGATGAAAGTTACCCAGGAAAATTACCCGCCAGCCAGATCGGTCTAGAGATCGAGATTACGCCCGAAATGTCCCAGCAGGCTTATGAGAAAACCCTGCAAGAATTTACACGTTTTGCTAACATTCCTGGGTTTCGGAAGGGAAAAGTGCCGCGTCAAGTATTGATTCAGCGGTTTGGGTCTACCCGCATCAAAGCAACGGTGGTAGAAGATTTGATCCAAAGCAGTTTGCAAAAAGCAATTGAGCAAGAAGAAATTGCGGTAATTGGTAGCCCAAACTTGAAATCATCCTTCGATGAGTTGGTAGAGCAGTTCCGTCCGGGCGCAGCAATGACGTTTTCGGCTGCTGTAGATGTAGTTCCAGAGATTGTGCTCAAGCAGTACAAGGATTTGCAGGTGCAAGCTGAGGAGTTCACCTATGATCCGGAACGGGTAGACAAAGTTTTAGAAGACTATCGAAAGCGCTCTGCTACGCTGGTTCCAGTCGAGGAACGTCCTGCTCAGCAGGGTGATGTTGCTACGGTGGATTTTGCAGGACGCTTGACTGGTGAACTAGAATCTGAACCCGAAGATGGCGGAGAAGACGAGGCTACCGAATCTGAATCGAACGAGATTCCGGGTGGTAGCGCCGAAGATTTTGAGATTGAACTTTCAGAAGGGCGGTTTATCCCTGGGTTTGTAGATGGCATTATTGGAATGCAGCTAGGGGAAACTAAGGAGGTTGCTGTCACTTTTCCAGAAGACTATCCTCAGCCCGATTTGGCAGGTAAACCCGCTGTTTTTACGATTACCGTTAAAGAGCTCAAAGAGCGAGAACTGCCCGAATTGGATGATGACTTTGCCCAAGAGGTAAGCGAGTTTGAAACCCTAGCAGAACTGCGCGAATCGCTGGAATCTCGCTTTCAAAAAGAAGCTGAGCAAAAAACGAAGGAAAGTAAGCAGCAGGCTTTACTAGATCAGCTTTTAGAGCAGCTAGAGGCAGATTTGCCCGAAACGTTGATCCGGCGTGAAGTCGATCAAGCAGTGACCCAAACCGCCATGCAGTTTAGTCAACAGGGCATGGACATTAGAAAAACTTTTACGCAGGAAGTGGTGGCAATGCTGCGAGAGCAAGCTCGCCCTGAGGCTCTGATTCGTCTGAAGCGAACGTTAGCCCTTGGAGAAATTGCCAAGCAGGAATCCATTGAGGTTTCGGCAGATGAGGTTCAAGCCAAGGTGGAAGAACTGCTCACAGAATATGGTGGGCAAGAAGATATTGACCCAGACCGTCTGCGCGAAGTCGTTCAAGAAGACTTGCTACGGGAAAAAATTCTCGATTGGCTGGAGGTGAACAATACGGTCGAATTGGTTCCAGAGGGTTCGTTAACGCCTGTTGGAGAGCCGGACTCAGAAGAGGCAGTTGGAGTCGAGATGATTGAAGAATCTGAGTCAGTGACTCCATTGATTGAGCCAGAAACAACTCCCAGCACAATGGATACCATCGAAGTCGCAGCCCGTCCGGTGGAAGATGAGGCTGTAGAACCTGACCTTGGAGCAGCGACCGAAGAGGCAGCAGTGGTTGTCGAAGAGGCAGAATCAGCCGCAGCGACCTCAGAAACCCTGCCTGAACAACCGTCTCAATCTGCTCAACCAGGAAGCTCGACCAAATCAGGTAAGCCAGAATCTAAAAAAGCTAAAAAGTAGCTGAAAAGCAGAGAGGCTTAACTTTTGGCGGCAAAATCTCAGCGCAAAATAGTGGAAAGATAGGGTGGTATTTTCACCAGTCCCAAATGAGTTAAGGCATAATGTCGAATATACGCTGTTTAGATCGAGCATCGTCTTCTGCTTTATCTCCATTGCATGAACGCTTTATTGCTTCGGAGTTAGATTATCTCAATTTGCGGTTTATGACTTTTCAGTTCAGATAGGGTTCAGGTATTGATATGAATTTACCCTTTTCTAACCATCAATCCAGCGGGCAGATAGCCAAGATCTCTGCTAGCGATGCAGTTATTCCCATGGTGGTCGAGCAATCTGGTCGGGGCGAACGCGCCTTTGACCTCTACTCTCGCCTTCTACGCGAACGGATTGTGTTTTTGGGAGATCAGGTTACTGATGCCCTCGCTGACCTGATCGTGGCTCAGTTGCTCTTCCTCGATGCTGAAGATCCGGAGCGTGACATTCAGCTTTACATCAATTCGCCTGGTGGTTCAGTGACGGCTGGCATGGCAATTTATGACACCATGCAGCAGGTACGGCCCGATGTCGTTACGATCTGTTATGGTTTGGCAGCCAGCATGGGGGCCTTCTTGCTATCGGGTGGAGCAAAGGGGAAACGCCTGTCATTGCCGAGTTCCAGGATTATGATTCACCAGCCGTTGGGGGGTGCCCAAGGGCAAGCGGTTGATATTGAAATTCAGGCAAAAGAAATTCTGTATCATAAGCGCACGCTAAACGAATTGTTGGCTTATCATACAGGACAGCCGATCGAAAAGATTGAAGCAGACACGGAACGCGATTTCTTTATGTCGGCAGAAGATGCGAAAAACTATGGTCTGATTGATCAGGTGGTTTCGCGCCAATATCTGCCCATGCCCGGTGAGACGATTTCCGCAGTCAAGTAAGGGGAACCTATGTCTAAATACGACTCCCATCTTAAATGCTCATTCTGTGGTAAATCCCAGGAGCAGGTTCGCAAACTCATTGCCGGACCCGGAGTTTATATTTGCGATGAATGTGTTGACCTGTGCAACGAGATTTTAGATGAGGAGTTGTTTGACTCAGGCGCAGCCGTTCCTCAACCTTCAGCACGACGAGATGGCCAGCCCGAAAAGCGCCCGGTGCGCTCGTCTGGGTTCTCAATGACTCAAATTCCGAAGCCACGGGAAATTAAGAAGCATCTCGATGAGCATGTAATTGGGCAGGATGAAGCTAAAAAAATCCTCTCGGTTGCAGTTTATAACCACTACAAGCGCCTCAGTTATTTGCAATCGAAAGGGACAGGCAAACTAGAGGATGCTGTTGAACTGCAAAAATCCAATATTTTGCTGATTGGCCCAACAGGTTGCGGTAAAACTCTGCTGGCTCAAACCCTGGCAGAAATGTTGGATGTGCCATTTGCGGTTGCTGATGCTACGACCTTAACCGAAGCAGGCTATGTCGGCGAAGATGTCGAGAATATCCTTCTGCGTTTGCTACAAGTCGCTGATTTAGATGTCGAAGCTGCGCAGCGGGGCATCATCTACATCGATGAAATTGATAAAGTTGCCCGTAAGAGCGAAAACCCCTCAATTACCCGCGATGTTTCCGGTGAGGGCGTTCAACAGGCGCTCCTCAAAATGCTGGAGGGAACCGTTGCCAATGTGCCTCCTCAAGGCGGACGCAAACACCCCTACCAAGACTGCATTCAAATCGACACCAGCAACATTCTGTTCATCTGCGGTGGCGCATTTGTTGGCTTAGACAAAGCCGTCGAACAGCGGATTGGCAAGAAGACGATGGGCTTTATCCAACCCGGAGAGGGGCAATCGAAAGAGAAGCGGGCTGCGGATGTGCTGAAGCATTTAGAACCCGATGATCTGGTTAAATTTGGCATGATTCCAGAATTCATCGGCCGGGTGCCGGTGCTGGCAATTGTTGATCCGTTAGACGAAGATGCGCTGACGGCGATCTTGACTGAGCCGAAGAACGCACTCGTAAAGCAATATCAAAAGCTGATGCGGATGGACAACGTGCAGCTTGAGTTTAAGCAGGATGCGGTGCGGGCGATTGCCAAAGAAGCTTACCGTCGTAAGACAGGGGCAAGGGCATTGCGCAGTATCGTTGAGGAACTGATGCTGGATGTGATGTATGAGCTTCCATCTCGTAAAGATGTGACGCGCTGTGCAATCACACGAGAAATGGTAGAAAAGCGTTCTACCGCAGAACTGCTGGTTCATCCCTCTTCTCTGCCTAAGCCGGAGTCTGCCTAGGTTGAGCTCCGTAAGTAAATTAGCGTCATTTGCAGCCCATCACTAATGCCATCGATTCAGGTTCGCGGAGTAGAGCACTACTACGAGTGGGTTAGTGCTTCCGAGCAGTTGCCTCCTTCAGGTCAGCCAGTTTCTAACAAACCTGTCATGGTATTTATACATGGCTGGGGTGGCTCGACTCGCTATTGGAAAAGCACAGCCAAAGCCCTGTCTGACTCATTTGATTGTTTGCTCTACGACATGCGAGGGTTTGGTCGTTCGGCTCTGCCGCGTCCTGTTCCAACTGAGGTGGTGGACTTGGGTTACGAGTTGGAAACCTACGCGGATGATTTAGCCCTCTTGCTTGACCAACTTGGCTTAGAGCGGGTCTATCTGAACGCTCATTCGACGGGTGCATCGGTGGCCGTTTTGTTTCTCGACCTTTACCCGCATCGAGTTGAGCAGGCGATTTTGACCTGTCATGGTGTGTTTGAATATAACCCGTTTACTTTCAAAGCCTTTCACAAAGTGGGCGGCTATGTGGTGGCGTTTCGTCCCGATTGGTTTAGGCGAATTCCCGGAATTGAGCATATGTTTATGTCTCGGTTTCTGCGGCGACCGATTCCCAATCAAGCCAAGCGCGAGTTTCTCGAAGATTTTTTGATTGCCGATTCAGAAGCGGCTTTGGGTACGATCTATACCGCCGTGAGTCAGAAGGCAGCGATCGAAATGCCGCAGGCTTACGCGAGGCTACAGGTTCCCACGCTGCTCATTTCGGGCGAGTATGACCAAATTATTCCGGTGAAACTGGGACGGCTGGCAGCTTCTCAGAATTCCTCCGTTGAGCATGTGGTGATTCCTAATACAGGGCATTTTCCGATGTTGGAAGATGCTGCAACTTATCTACAGTTAGTTAGAAAGTTTTTACAAATTCCTGAAAGTGTGTCGAATCAGGGATAGTCCTTTTAGATAATTGGATAAATTGATGATCTTGGAAGTAGCAATTTTGGATGTCAAAGCGGGGCAGGCGCAAGCATTTGAAGCTGCTTTTAGTGAGGCTTCCAAAATCATTAGCCAGATGTCGGGCTATCTCTCTCACGAGCTTCAACGCTGCATCGAAACGTCAAATCGCTACATTTTGCTGGTGCGTTGGCAAACACTGGAAGATCACACCATCGGCTTTCGGCAGTCATCTGAGTATGAAACTTGGCGGCAGTTGTTGCATCACTTTTATGAGCCTTTTCCAACTGTTGAGCATTACGAAAAAATTTGAGTCGCGCTATGAAGCAGAAAGTTCGAGCCAAGAATCTACTCCAATCCCAATTCGCGTTTGAGTAAGTTAATCGATTTTGTGCCGATATAGTTTTGGCAGCATACCAACTGCGGCGAGCGGATTAAGTCTTCTCTGGCGTCAGCAACAGCGGCTTTCACGGCTGCACAGCTTGCCTGATCAAAACTAAAAATCGTTTGCGCTCCATGCACGATGGCCTTGAGCTTATAGCTGTCTTTTAGTTGGGCCGTCATCACTAGCAGGTCTTCGCCTCGCAGACTGTGGACAATTACCTCAGCGGCTCGCAAAATTCCCGAACTGAGGCTGACCAACCCCAAACAGCTATCTTTGGCGAGGGCCAGCAGCTTTTGAATTTCTTGGGCGTAGTCGTAAATATCTACCGGAATCACCCGCACCGATCGCGGCGAGGCAATCGCTTCTGCATCCCCAATAAAGTAGCGACTCGTTACCACCGTACCCGATCGGGTTTGCTCCAAAATCTGATCCAATTCTTCCATCGGGACAAGCTGTACTGGAATTTGCAGGGCTTGCTCTAGCTCTTGTACCATTAGCTCGCCCGCACCAATATCTTGACTAGGAGCCGTCACCAGCACTCTGGCACTACAGCGCAACCGCCAATCAATTTCGGAGAGAAACAACTCTCGTGCTTGCGACAACGAGCAGCCTTGACCGAGTAAATCATCCAAACTTTTTTGTACCAAGCGATGCGCCTGCGGATATTTTTCAAAAATGGGCGATCGCACTCTCGCATTGCCGCCCTCATCGCCTTGAGACCGCACATAAATGCCCGAACCTGCTTGAGCATCGACAATGCCATCTTCCTCTAGCTGCCGATAAACTTTGCTAATGGTGTTGCGGTGCAGTCCGGTTTCCATCGCAAGCTGGCGCGTACTGGGCAAACGGTGTCCGGGCGGAAACTGGCGCGAGGCAATGGCAAAGCGAATTTGGTTATAAAGCTGAGAAGATGCCGGAATATCGCTGTCAGGCTGAATGTGAAATCGAACCATAGAGCCTCCGAGATGCTCTGGTAAAGCGTTTAACAATGCTAAGAATGACCTGACTATATCAATCCTGTTGGCTTCAGGGAATCACCTGATGAGGCAGTCCTCTGGTTTTGGGCTGCTTCACTCAAAGCTGGTTGTTGAGAAGAGAAACTTCCTCAATACTAAGAGGTGAAAACTCTGCTACAGCAGTCTTAGATGATTCGTGAGCCCAAGATCCCCGACTCCACTCAGAATTCAGGGATCTGACACAGATCATTCTCATAACTCACATAGGATTGCTATATCTCAACAAAATTGTCAATTATGCCAGTTCAACAAGATTTCAACATTCGCACTTCCCATGTTCAAGTCAGCAACGGTGATCTCAACATTGCGGCGTATCTTGCAGAACTCGATTTATCAGAATCTCAGAACTTAGAACCTGTACCTGCCATTATCGTGATTCAGGAAATTTTTGGCGTGAATGCTCATATTCGAGATGTCACAGAACGCTTTGCTAAATTGGGCTACGTCGCAATTGCGCCAGCGATTTATCAGCGAATGGCGCCGGGATTTGAGACAGGCTATACCCCTGAAGATGTCAAAATTGGGCGGCAATATAAAGAACAAACCAACGCAGACGAACTGCTGAGCGATCTTCGAGCCACCGCAGCTTACCTGAATGCCCTGCCGACCGTCAAAACAGACGCGATTGGCTGCATTGGGTTTTGCTTTGGCGGTTTGGTGGCTTATTTAGCCGCAACCCTACCCGAAATTAAAGCAGCAGCTTCTTTTTATGGAGCAGGCATTCCGGTGTGGTGTCCGGGAGGAGGACAACCCACCATCACCTACACCCAAGCGATTAAAGCCAAACTCTACGCCTTCTTTGGCATGAATGACGCCAGCATTCCACCTGAGCACGTTGAGCAAATTGAAGCCGCGCTGCAAAATCACCAAATTCCCCATCAGATTTTTCGCTATCCAGGAGCCGAGCATGGTTTTTTCTGCGATCAGCGAGCCAGCTACAATCCCGATGCAGCCGCAGATGCCTGGATGCGAGTGCAGGAATTATTTAGCCAGCTTTAGAGCCTGAGCGGAGGTTGACGAACCAGAACACTGGGCAGCACTCTCAATCTCATCCACCCGCTATTTCCACTCTCATGACTTTCCAGCAGGTCATGACTTTCCAGCAGGTCATGACTTTCCAGCAAGATTGAGAATTCGCCATCCTTCAGCTTTTATTAAGTTGGATCTTGAACCTTGCTTGATATAATCTTGGCGTCTTAGCGATTGAGCAATCTCCTATGGCAACCGCATCAGTATTAGAATTCATGCAAAAAACGGCTAAAGATGAAGCATTGCGTCGTCAGCTAGAAGAACTGCTGGGGGTAGGCGATGGCAACATCAGCAGCGAAACAGAACTGGACGAAGCAGAATCAGCCGCATTGACCGGAGAACGGGCTCCGATGGTGGCAGAATTTGCTGCGAAAAGTGGGTTTTCTTTCTCAACGGCAGAGCTTATTTCGGTAGTTGATGCTTTTCAGAAGCATCAGGCAGGGGTAATATCAGACGCAGATTTTGCCAATTTAATTGGTCTTTCCCCCACTGATGCCGAAACCATCAACGAAGTTTCGGAGGTTACAAATCCCTTAAAGCGATTAACCCGTTATTTGGGTAAAACCTATTTGGGAATCGACGTTTAGGCTCATACGTCGTCAAATGATGACCTGACTGCGGCTAAATCAATCCCAGAAATTAGCCCTCTCGAAGTACCAAACTTCACGAGGGCTAGCTTGCTATGCCTGAATTTAATTGCGCTATAAAAGTTGAAATTAAGCGGGTATGGGGAATCGAACCCCAATTAACTGCTTGGAAGGCAGTAGTTTTACCACTAAACTATACCCGCGTGAATTACATTGACCTTTTCTAGGATAGCATCATTTACTTCGTTTGTGTTGAAAGTGCAAAAGCCAGATATGGCAGTGAATTTTAATGGTTTGGCAACGATTTTTTAATTCTTCTATCAGGAATTACAGATTTTCTTAATGTTATGGTGAAAGGCGGTAGATATGATGATCCCTGATTTAAGCAGATTGGCTAACCAATTTTTTGATCAATCGATCCCCAAATCTCGTATGATTACGCTTCTAGGTATAGTTTTTATCCTGAAGCGGGTGCGTCACTGCGATTTGCTTATTCCCAAACCCTTGTGGTTTTGGCAGATCAGCTATGTCTTGGCTTTTTAGGTTGTGATACACAGGTTAACTCCGTTCGCTCATGCTCAAAGTTCTGTCATTGTTGCCTTTAGCTCAAGCTCTTTCGCCGATCCCTGTTACAGATCTGCCCACGTCAGTTTCTTCGCCTGCTGCCCCAGCCATTGCTGTCACTTCCCCTGCGGCTTCTGGAGCGGCTTCTGGATCAGTATCTTCGTCATTTAGAGACTTAATTGCTCTGCCTGACACAATTGCCCCGCTTGATCCGGTTCCTCTGGCACCGCTGCCAACACCGCTCTCTCCAGATGTGCTGCGCCCTCAAGCAGTGCGTCCTCTGCCGGGGCAATTGGATGAAATTCCTATGTTTAACAGCAATAGCCCTGAATTGATTCAGAAAGACGGTATTTTGCTGTCCACCTTTCCCCCAGAAGGAATGCAATCTCGGTCGGCTCATCTTAACTATCCGCTACAGGGGCGCTTTGATGTTTTTGCCCACCATGTTGCCAAAGGAATTACCCCAGACGATGTGCGCACCTTGTTTGTGGGTGTCGTTGTTTATAACCCTACCGATCGACCGACGACACTCGATATTCTGCAAGGCGTGTCTTACCTCAGCCAAGAAGCTCCTTTCAACAATCTGCCTGCTTATGTCGCCAATCCGATGGGTACGGTTTTTGCTGGCCCAGGCAGCCGAGTGGCAAATGATATTTTGCGGGGAGAACGCCAGCCGCAGTGGCCAGAGCGAATCAGCATTCCGGCTAAGAGCGCTCAACTGCTGGTGAATGTGCCAATTCCGCTCCGACGGCTGACGGTTGCCACCAATGGAACTCTGCCACCGGGGTCACTGATTCCAGGCTTACCCGTAGCAACGGCTCAAACCAGCAATCCGAATGGGTCAGCAGGTACTTTGGTTTCTTTAGCGGCGACCCGAAACGCGGTTGTGGGGCAACCTGCCTCCGTTAGCCCGTCTGTGTCTGCTCCGTCTGCTAGCCCCCCAGCCGTTGATACTCGCCCGCTGCCCATTAATGGACGCACAATTTTAATGCGGCTCTCTAGCAGCAGCCCCGTATATCTTGCGAGCTTGGCAATGTATGCGCCTGTGACGGAATCGGGCAGTGAACGAGTTCCCAGCTTAGCTGAGTGGATTCATTTGTTGAGAACGGGCGATGTATCTGGCCCCCGCGATCGGCGTCCTACTTCACCCGATACGCGATTTGTGCCTCGGTTCTACTATGGTCGGGTTTCAGGCGTGGCTCGTGGATCGCAATGGAGCGCCCGCGCAACCGACCCAGATGAAAATTACCTCAGCGTTCCTCAACCGGGTGAAGCAGTATCGTATGTGATCAGCAGTGTTGACCGTAACACGTTTGGCACAGGGCAAATTCAGAGTGCGCCCATGCTCGTGCGCTATCCAGACACCGCCTATCGCGCTCATGGCAACTATGGTGTTTTGTATGACGTTACCTTGCCGCTATATAACAACACCGACTCCACCCAACGAGTGGCAATCATGCTGCAAACCCCCCTGCAAGATGAACGCCTCAAGGGAGAAGGGCTGCGGTTTCGCAATCCACCCTACGACCAGGTGTTCTTTCGGGGAACGGTGCGGTTACGCTATACAGACGATTTGGGCATCCGTCAAACGCGCTATATGCATCTCGTGCAACGACGGGGACAGTCCGGCGAACCGCTGATTCGACTCACTTTACCTAAGGGCACGCGGCGACAGGTCGAATTGCAGTTGATCTACCCGCCCGATTCCACTCCTCCTCAGGTTGTGACTGTGGAAACGCAGGAATATAACGGTTTAGTGGAAGCTGAGAGCAACCGTGAAATTAGCCAAACCCCACCAGAGCAGGAATAGCCTGTGAATTGAAAACGTGAATTGAAAACTTGGCTAGCAGCAATTCTTTGACGTAGGCTACAAGTGGAGGCAAGTAGGCGGGTGTGCCCAACTTGTATAATGCGCTGAAACAGAACAATAATGGCTGCTAAGACATGGCTGCTAAGACAAATTTTGACGTGATTGTGATTGGCTTAGGCGGTATGGGGAGCGCAACCGCGTATTGGCTTGCTCAGCGCGGTCAGCAAGTGTTGGGTTTAGAGCAGTTTACGCCGCCTCATAATCAAGGCTCTAGTCATGGCAAGTCTCGCATTATCCGGCAAGCTTACTTCGAGCATCCATCTTATGTGCCTTTAGTGCTGCGAGCCTACGAGTTATGGCAGCAACTTGAAGAAGAAACTGAGCAGTCTATTCTTAGCCTCACAGGTGGCTTGATGTTGGGGCAAGCTGATAGTGTCATCGTTCAAGGCAGCCTGCACAGCGCTCAACAACACGGCTTAGCTTATGAACTATTGGATACAGCAAACATTCGCAAACGCTTTCCGCTGCTGTCACCTGACCCAGAAACGGTGGCACTTTATGAGCCGAATGCCGGATTGATTCGCCCTGAAATTGCCATCAGCGCTTATTTGCAGCGAGCGGCTCAGCTAGGGGCAACCCTGCATTATCAAGAACCTGTGCTCGACTGGCAGGCAACGGATCAAGGGGTGCGGGTGATCACGGCGTCGGCTCAATATGAGGCTGCGAAGCTGGTCATTGCACCGGGCGCTTGGGCCACCCAGATGCTAAAGCTAGATTTGCCACTTGTAGTCGAGCGGCAAGTTTTGTTTTGGTTTGAGCCAATCAGTGATTTAGAGCAGTTCAACGCTGAGCACCTACCGATCTACGTTTGGGAAACGCAAGATGGTACTCAATTCTATGGTTTTCCGGCAGACAATAACCCATCGGCAGGAGTTAAAGTCGCGTTCTTTCGAGGAGGGCAAATTCAACAAAGCTGTACACCTGAAACCATCGATCGCACGGTGCATAAGTCCGAAATAGAAAGGATGCGGAGATGTTTACAGCAATATATTCCGACACTTAACGGGCAATTAGTCGATGCGACAACTTGTATGTATACTACTACACCCGACGAACATTTTGTGATCGGCTTGCATCCTCACTTCCCGCACGTGGTCATTGCATCACCTTGTTCAGGACATGGCTTTAAGTTTGCCAGTGTCATCGGCGAAATTTTGGCAGACCTCGCAATCAAGGCGGGCACTCATTATTCACTAGAATTGTTTCAACCTAGCCGCTTTGAGTGCAGCGCCACTCCTGTCTCACATCAATGAATAGGTATAGCGTTACGGATTGAGCTTAGGACACAGGAGGTGTGGGGGCTACGCCCCCAGCTAGGAGTTCCACCCCTACACTCCGCCCTAACCTCAGGCAGTCCTGCTATATCAACGAATGATAGGTGAGGAAGGCAGCGGCGAGAAGGGCGTTGCTAAATCGGAAGCAAATTTACTGAATGATTCAGCAAAACTCAGTAGAAAAGACGATATCGTTCAGTGCTACTGAGTTCAGCAAATCTCTGTAATTTATCTGTAGATGACTTATACAGTTTTAAATTGCAGAATTAACACGGACTAACTCTAGACTTCAACAGGGTTAACAAAACAACTTGCCTTACGCAACTGATTCTACAACTGGGTTTAGAAGACCTAAACAACAAACAGCCCAACTTTGCAAAAACCTTAAACTAAGTTGTTGGCTCGGTAAAATTGCTGCTTTTGAATGCCATTTTTCAGTGAAAGTACTGGCAAATAGGTGCCGAATTCAACATCAGCCGAAATCAGGGGCAAAAATTTGGCAGAATCGAATACGCGCCGGGTGTTTTTGCTGCACTTCTTTTGCTGCGATTAGTTCAGAAAATAACCAAAAAAGTATCCAGCTTTTCGTACTTTAAGCACTGAAATCGCTATCCTAAATCAGTTCAGTCAGCATTAATCATCAGGTTAGCAGTTTGCCTGAATAGATTTGATGCAATTTTCGTTTTTGGGAGATCGAGATCCATGGGTTCAAAAACAAAGCGGGCGGGCGGTTCTTGGGGCTATCAACCCACCAGACGACGGTTTTTACAATTCTCTGCGGCTGCATTGTCTACGGTCACACTTTCTAATTGTGCTCGCAACTCAATTGGGCAACAATCTGCTAATCAAACAACTGCGTCATCGTCTGCAACAGGTTCAGGAGACACCCAAAAACTTTATCTCTACACTTGGGCTGACTATTCCAGTAACGAGGTGTATCAACGGTTTCAAGAACAAACTGGCATTGAAGTGGTTGCAGATGTCTACGATTCTAATGAAACGATGTTGGCTAAACTTCAGTCAGGTGGAGGCGCGCAATACAGCATTGTCTACCCATCAGACTATACGGTGCAACAAATGGTGGCTAGCCAATTGCTGCTGCCATTAGACAAGTCGCGGTTGGAGGGATTAGAGGGTTTAATGGAACGCTGGCAGAGTCCGACCTATGACGCGAACAATGCCCACAGCATTCCTTTTCACTGGGGAACAACTGGATTTGTTTACAACACGAAAGTGTTGGAGCAAGAGCCAACTGACTGGAATTTTCTTTGGGATAAGCGGGAAAAGCTGGCTGGCAAAATCACTTTACTCGATGACGTGCGCGAAACGATGGGAGCCGCCCTCAAGTCGTTGGGTTACTCCTACAATGCGACCGACCGTGCTCAAATTGAAGCAGCCTACCAAAAATTGATGGAACTGAAGCCTGCCCTTGCTTCCTTTCAGTCCTATGGTTGGGAAGATCAGCTCATTGCTGGCGATTTGGCAATTTGTATGAGCTACTCGACGCTGGGCAACCTGCTTCCTGCCGAAAATCCGCATCTCAAGTACATGATTCCTGAAAACGGAACCTCGGTCTGGACAGACACCATCGCGATTCCGGTCAATGCCCCCAATGTTGACGCAGCTTACGCATGGCTGAATTTCAACCTCAATTCTGAAAATGCTGCCTTTGCTGCCACCCGGCTCAAGACAGCCACACCCAACAAGCAAGGTTATGAGCTTTTGCCTGCCGAGATGAAGAATAACGCCAAGCTCTACCCCACGCCCGAAATGGTGGCTAAGAGCGAAGGAATTGTGCCCGTATCGGCGATTGAGCTATATGACAAATTCTGGACAGAGCTAAAGAGTGCTTGAGGTGGGAAGGCAGGGAGTAAAACATAGGAATGATGGGGATTTGATGCTTTGCTTCTGCCTTCTGAGGAGATTTCTAGGAAACCTCCCCCCGTACGGGCAGGTTTTGCAGATGAATCATCCGTGAAACGCGAGATGTGGGCTAAAGACCCAACGTAACGACCACCCGTTCCAAAAAATCTCCTTAATTCAAACTCTCCACTAGGCGAGACTGGGAGTAATCGGGGTTAAGTTCATTTCGGAGCCGCCCATTGCTGGCAAGATCCACATTGGCGATGGCCCGTTTAGCGACGACCTTCCAAGTGGTGCTTTCATCCCACGGTGCAAACACTAGCTCGCCGTTGGCATAAACGCGACAAAACAGGACTTCATCTGCTTCAGCCGCCTGTAGCTCAATTGTGATCGGCTGCTGCAACTGCTGGGGCGTCATCACCGACAAAGCAGACAGCAGAGACTTGGAAAAATTGGAGTCATAGCCCGCTTCCAAAATGTAGCGCCGATCGGCTCGGACATGGAGATGAATTTTCCAGGTTTCCTTGCCGCGTCGTTCCACCTGCTTAAACTCTAGTTTGTCAATTAAGCAAGTTAGAGCCGTCTGCGGAATTTGCACGACCTCGCGGGCGTCGTTCAGCCAATACCACAAACCGTTTTGGCTGCGGTTGCAGTAGATGTAGCGCGGACGAGGCGCTTCACTGAAGCCAAGGGGCTGCTTTTGTTGCAGCAAATCGATCAACTGTTGCAAAAGGGCGTTTTGTTGCGTGAGCAAAGATTCGGTTGTCATGGCAGGAGGTTAGAAAAAGCTAAAAGATGAGCCGCGAGGATTACAGAGGCGAAGGGTGGGATTAGGCAGCGTCTAGCATTTGCAGTTCACGGGTGGCAATCGATTCGCGCAGTTCTAGCTTCAGCACCGAAAACTGATTGCGCAGCAAGTTCAGATCAATTTCAATGCCGGCGTGCTGATCTTGGGCAATTTGCAGATTGGCGGCTGCTTTGCGGTAGTCAGCGGCTCGCATCAACTCAATCCGTTTAGCTTTGCGCTGCGCGTCGTTGCGTAGCTCTGTATCAAAAGCAATGGTGGTGTCAATTTCGGCGGTGAGGCGGTTGAGCACATCTTGAAGGCGGCGCATATGCTGTTCGGTTTGCAGCAATTCGCGCTGTTTTTGAGCAATGGCAGCAGGATAGTCAATCAGTCTCATCGTAGATACCTCTGGTTGCAAAACTAAGGGCTGCGTAGTGGGGAGGGTGTAGTAGTAGCTAGTAATCAAGGGAGTTTCTGAAAAGAATGACAACAAGAGATCTGGTTTAAGCGGCTTTGAAGGCATTCACTGGAGTCGGCTGGAGTTTTTTAAGCTGCTTTTCAAACACACGGCGATTAAAGGCATGGGAGCGATCGCCCTCAAGGGTGTGAAACAGGACATCATCCACCAGCGACTCGATCGAAAGTTCCAACCAGTGCGTTAACGCTATCTGCAAATCTTCAGCGCGGTACTGCTCACCATACTCTTGAGCAAGACGCTCTTGCAGCTCAACTGCCGCATTTTTGAGGGCGAAATGGGTGGCATCGGTGTCTATGAAAGGTGCGGTGAAAGGTGCAGTAATAGGCTTCATGGCTTGCTCTCAGTTGCTACGTTTGATTGCTTCTTGGTTCTATTTCAGGGCTTACAAGATGGTGGAGTACCGACGGAGCGAAGACTAGAGGGGCGAATCACGAGTTAGCTGACGGCGATTCGTCAATTAAAATAGTACAAATGTTCTATGCTTTTATTGTAACTCGACAGCCGCTGAGTGTCAGCTACGGGAGCTAACAAATTGTCAAGAGGAATAATTTTTTAGCAGCAAAAAACTAGCTCGTAGGACTCTGCTAAGCTCAATCAGGGTAAGCTGCGATAAGACACATGCAAAAGCCGGCTCACCCTCAAAGGATTGCAGGAGCGTGCTATGGCTGGGTTGTTAGCTCGGTTGTCAAAATGGGTTCAATTTTCAAAAAAGTTTGTGCCGCATCAGGCTCGCTTGTGGCGCTGGGGACAGCATTTTTTGGGGGTAAATAGTGCGTTCTTCTTCTACTGTATCAGTCCGGTCAGTGCAGCGGAGACGGTAGTTTTACAATATGCCGACCGTCAAGTTACGGTTTCCCTCACTGAGCTAAAAACCTTCGTGGAAACAGGCGAACCCAGCCCGATTTTGCAGGAATTCATCGAGCGTGTGCCGTCCGATCAGGTATTTGAACGGCAGCTTTTTTCGAGCAACTTGCCGCTGCGGTTTGAGCCTTCTGGCGAGCCAAATATCTCTAGAAACGCCCAGTTTATTCTCTACCAAATCAACAAATTGGTCGGCAAACCCTCTGGCGAAGAAAATTATCCTGCCCTTAGAACGGCTTTAATCGAGGCAAGCGGAGGCAGAGGACTAACGCTGATCGGACTAATCGAAGCGTATCCAGAAGCATCTGTGCGGGTAGAACTGCGTGACTTAGAGCGGGTTTACAGCGACATTAATTTATTTATTGAACGCATTCAGCCCTTAGTACAATCGCGCCAATTAATTGAAGATTGGCTGTGCGACTGTGTGCCTGTTGATGACAGCCCAACCGTGGAAGCAACTACTCAAACAATATCGCGCTGTGGAGTCGCACGGTTTGCTGAAGGTGGTGCTGCTTTGAATCATGGTTTACATCGCACTTCAGATAGTACACTTATAAATCAGAAGACTTTGAATAGCACAGTTTCAAATAGTCCAGTCCTGAGTAGTACAACTTTCCTGGAATTGGCTAATTTATCTAATTCATCTTCATCTGAAGCAAGTTCATCTGAAGCAAGCGAACTGCAAGCTAATCTCCAAACCGTTACGCCCTTGTTGCTTGCCCTCGACTGGCTGAGCCAAACGCCTGCTGCGGTTTCAACTCCTCCAACTGCGCCCAAAACCCTCGCTGCTGCTTCCGTAGCGGCATCCAATCAACCTAGCAATCGTCGGTTGGTGTTCACGCTGGGGCCGTTAGGACGGTCGATTGCGATTGATGACTTGGCTCGCTTTGCTGAAACCGGAGAAACGACCCGTCAAATCCGCTCTTATCTGCGGCTGGCCAACGTTGATGCTGAAACAGTACGAGCTTTGCTGAATCGCAAAGTGAAAGTGGAACTGCAACTCGTCGATCGGCTGCTCAACAATGTGCTAGGCGAGTATGTGCTGTTTCAAGCCAGCGCCGTAATTCATACTCGCTCGCGGCGGGCGGATATTTTGGCGATGCGTTCGGCCATTATTTTGTCGCTTCATGACGATAACCAGATTTCGCCGATTGAATTTCTGCAACGCTACCCAACGCAACAAGTCTACATTGACGGAATTGCGCTGCTAGAAGTAGCTCGGTTTGTACGCCGAACGCAGCAGAATGTTGGGGAAGTGACGAACGAAATTGGCGATTGGTTAGTGGGTGTGCGGTCTGCGATTGCGGAGGATATCTGTCGCTGCAATAGGACAACCCCAGTGCCAACTCCATCAGAGGTTGCCCCATCTGGTTGATGAATCGCAAAAACCGCTTATGCTGAGACAATTCTCTTAACATCTTGGCGTTGAATCATGGCGGTTACTCTGCGGCGTCGTTGGTTGGCTTTGGGTTTGGGACTCTGCATGGCGGGCGTTCTGGTGATGCTGGGGCTAAGCGGATGCAGTCTTCGGTCAACCAGAGCAGAGACCGGATCGCAGCTTGTGCTGAGTACGCTTCAAGACCCCAAAACCTTCAACTATGCACTGAACCAAGAGTTTCCGAGCATTTTTCTGTTTTGCTATCGGGGTTTGCTCCGCGAAGAAGGAACCACTGGCGAACTCCAGCCTGATTTGGCAGAAGCGTGGGAAATTTCGCCTGATCAGCGTCGCGTCACGTTTACCTTGCGCGAAGGGCTGAAATGGTCGGATGGGCAGCCGCTCACCGCTGACGATGTGGTGTTTACCTACCGGGATGTGATTTTTAACGAGAAGATTCCGGCAGAGTCGCAGGAAACTTTACGGCTCGGCGAAAACCGCACCCTGCCCGAAGTTCGCAAACTCGACGAGCGACGGGTCGAATTTCTGCTCGCAGAGCCGTTTGCCCCCTTCCTCGCCGCTACGCAAGGTCCGCCCACCGATATCGTGATTTTGCCGAAACACAAGCTGGAACCGTCAATACAAACGCTGGATGCAAACGGAAATCCGCTGTTTCTCTCCACTTGGGGCACTGATACTGATCCGGCAGAAATTGTGGTGAATGGCCCCTACCAAATTGAGCAATACCGACCGGGCGAGCGAATTATTTTTCGGCGCAACCCTTACTACTGGGAGCAAACCCCCCAAGGACAGATGCCTTTCGTCGATCGGATTGTGTGGCAAATTGCCGAATCAACCGACACTCAGCTTTTGGCATTTCGATCGGGCGATTTGGATGCAATCGGGGA
Source organism: Cyanobacteria bacterium RM1_2_2 (assembly GCA_012033495.1). GTDB lineage: Bacteria > Cyanobacteriota > Cyanobacteriia > Elainellales > Elainellaceae > Elainella. The sequence continues at coordinate 63,334 of JAAUQT010000001.1, forward strand.
TGTGCGTCCGCTGCGACCCGAATATTTTTCGCTGCTGAAGCGAGAAGAAAAGCGCGGGAAATTTACTGTCTATGCTGGCGGGCCTTGGTCAGGGAATACATTCATTACTTTTAACCTGAATCAGGCAAAGAATGCTGCTGGACAACCTCTTGTGAATCCGATCAAATCTCGCTGGTTCAACAATCTTGCCTTCCGTCAAGCCATTGCCCACGCCATCGATCGACCGCGTTTGATCAACAACATTTATCGCGGCATTAGCGCCAATCAGGATTCGCCAATTTCGGTACAAAGTCCTTATTACCTCAGTCCAGAAGCAGGTTTGAAAGTCTACAACTATGACCTCCAACAAGCAAAACAACTACTCCAGTCGGCTGGTTTTCAGTACAACACTGACGGTCAGTTACTCGATACAGACGGCAACCAAGTCGAATTCAACCTGCTCACCAACGCCGGCAACAAGCTCCGCGAAGCAATGGGCACGCAGATCCGCGAAGACCTGAACAAAATTGGCATTCAGGTTAACTTCACGCCGATTAACTTCAATACGTTGATTAGCAGAGTCAATGACAGCCGCGATTGGGACTGTGTGCTACTTGGCTTTACGGGCGGCATTGAACCCCACGGCGGCGCAAACCTCTGGACGAGCGGGGGCAGTTCTCATATGTTCAATCAAGGGCCGCAGCCCGGACAGCCACCCCTCACCGACTGGGTTGTATCCGACTGGGAACGGGAAATCGACCGTGCGTTTGCTGCCGGAGCAAGAGAATTTGACTTTGCGAAACGTAAACCTTTTTATGACCAGTTTCAAAAAATTGTCCAAGAGCAGCTTCCAGTGATTCACCTGGTTCACGAAATTGCGCTGATGGCAGTCCGCGATCGGGTGGAAGGGGTCAAGTACAACGGTTTGCCAAGCTGGGGGTTGTGGAACCTTCAGGAATTGCGGGTAAGAGACTAGAGCATAAAGCAGGTTCACCCATCTGGGCTGCCCCACGCCGCTCTGAATGCGTTAAAATCTGGCAGTTTGGGTCACAACTTTGAGGCAGCGATCGGGCAGGTGGATTATGACAAAATTTGTATTTGTAACGGGCGGCGTCGTCTCTAGTATTGGCAAAGGCATCGTTGCTGCCAGCTTGGGGCGATTGCTGAAATCACGCGACTATTCAGTTTCGATTCTGAAACTCGATCCTTATATTAACGTCGATCCGGGAACGATGAGTCCGTTTCAGCATGGGGAAGTGTTTGTGACGCGAGACGGAGCCGAAACCGACTTAGATTTAGGGCACTATGAGCGGTTTACAGATACGTCGATGTCGCGGTTGAATAGCGTCACTACAGGATCAATTTATCAAGCTGTGCTTAACAAAGAACGACGTGGCGATTACATGGGTGGCACAGTGCAAGTGATTCCCCATATCACGAATGAAATTAAAGAACGAATTTTGCGAGTTGCTAAAGACACAAACCCTGATGTCGTGATCACCGAAATTGGTGGAACGGTCGGCGATATTGAATCGTTGCCTTTTTTAGAAGCAATTCGGCAATTTCGCAAAGATGTGGGCGGACGTAGGACAGTAATTTATGCACACGTTACGTTAGTACCGTGGATTCCTTCAGCCGGCGAAATGAAGACCAAGCCCACGCAGCATTCAGTCAAAGAACTGCGCTCGATTGGGATTCAGCCTGATTTGCTAGTATGCCGCAGCGATCGCCCTCTGCCGCCCGGATTGAAAGAAAAAATGTCTGAGTTTTGCGATGTGCCCGTCGAGTGTGTGATTACTTCCCAAGATGCCACCAGCATTTATGAAGTGCCGCTAATGTTGGAACGAGAAGGCTTAGCCCATCAGGCGATTGACCTCTTGCAGCTTGAACAGCGTCAGCCCGACTTACAGGAATGGCAAGTGTTGGTTGATCGGCTCAAGCATCCTCAACAGACTGTTGAAATTGCCATTGTTGGCAAATATGTGCGCTTGAGTGATGCCTACTTGTCGGTAGTGGAATCCTTGCGTCATGCAGCGATTGCGTGCAGTGCTGAATTGAAATTACGCTGGGTGAATTCTGAAGAAACTGAACCTAGTACAGTTGAGCGGTTGCTTTCTGGAGTGCAAGGAATCATTGTACCAGGAGGATTCGGCCCACGCGGCATTGATGGAAAAATTACAACCATTCGATATGCGCGTGAAAACCAAATTCCTTTTCTGGGGCTGTGTTTGGGAATGCAATGCTCAGTGATTGAGTGGGCAACGAATGTTGTGAAATTGGAAGATGCTAACAGCGCCGAGTTTGATGCTAGCTGCCAAAATCCGGTAATCAACCTCCTACCCGAACAGCAAGACATCGTTGATTTAGGCGGCACAATGCGGTTAGGTCTATATGCCTGCCGCCTCACGCCCAACACTCTCACCGAACGCCTCTATGGAGAAGAAGTGGTTTATGAGCGACATCGGCATCGCTATGAATTCAACAACGCCTACCGTAACCTGTTTCTAGAATCGGGCTACAAAATTAGCGGCACGTCTCCAGATGGACGCCTTGTGGAAATCATCGAGTTACCAGGTCATCCCTTCTTTATTGCAACTCAGTTTCACCCAGAGTTTCAATCTAGCCCTAGCAAACCCCATCCGCTGTTTCACGGCTTAATTCAAGCAGCGATTGGCAACCCGCTGCCCTCAGTGCAGGAGCCAGAAGCAGCTTCGTTGAGCGATGTAATTGGCTGAAAGACTTCAACATCATCAATCAGAATCAATCACAGGCGATACTCACGCCAAATGACCCACTAGTGTTGATGTAACTTGGAACCGCATCTGCCGCAGTTTGATATTGCAGGCGCTGTTCTGTAAGTAACTATTCAATCATCTAGTAGACCTAAAGCTGAGACAGAAACTGCTTCCCTAATTGGCGCTGAGGGCGACTTGTGCATCGCCCTAGTTGTTACTCTGCTCAGACTAGCCCACCTTGGCAAATTGCAGCACGGCTCCTAAACCCGCGCCCATTTCTTCGGGGGTGATTTTGCCATCTTTGTTGGCGTCGAGGGCATCAAACACCGCATCCGTGCCGATCCACTCTTCGCGGGTAATGAAGCCATCGCCGTCTAAATCGTAGACTTGGAACATATCTTCGGCAGCATGGCTGAGGGCTTCGCCGCCTTCTAGCCGCGAGAGGCGAGTTGCCAACAGCGTTTCCAGCGCTTCCAGCGCTTTGGTGAACCCTTTGATGCCTTCGTCGAGCTTTTCGGAAGCCATCCGATCTTCAGCGTGCATTTTGTCGAAGGTGGCTTTGTCCATCGGGATTTTTGCGATGTCCATTTCTGACGCTTTGGCCGGATCGAGCTTGCGGACGAGTTCGCCGGTGGTGGCTTGCAGTTCGCCCAACAGTCCGGGAGAGATGGTCAACAGGTCACAGCCTGCCAGTTCGATAATTTCGCCAATGTTGCGGAAGCTTGCACCCATCACCTCGGTAGTGTGACCAAACTTTTTGTAGTAGTTGTAGATGGTGGTGACAGACTGCACGCCCGGATCTTCTGCGCCAGTATACTCTTTGCCGGTATCTTTTTTGTACCAATCGAGAATGCGACCGACGAAGGGTGAAATTAGCGTCGCGCCTGCTTCAGCGCAAGCAATTGCCTGGTGGATGCCAAACAGCAGCGTTAGATTGCAGTGAATGCCTTCTTTTTCCAACACTTCCGCCGCTTTGATGCCTTCCCAAGTGGAAGCAATTTTGATTAGCACTCGCTCACGGGAAATGCCAGCCGCTTCGTATTGAGCAATCAGCGAACGCCCTTTTTCGATGGTGGCTTCGGTGTCGTAGGAAAGCCGCGCATCGACTTCGGTAGAAACCCGCTTCGGGACAATTTCGAGGATTTTTAAGCCAAACGCCACCGCCAGCCGATCAAAGGCCAGCGTCACGATGTCTTGATCACTTGCCCCCGATCCAGCATCTTGCTTGGCCTTCTTCAAGGTTTCGTCCACAATTTCTTGATATTCGGGCATTTGCGCCGCTGCGGTAATCAGCGAAGGGTTGGTAGTGGCATCGCGGGGCGTAAATTTTTGAATCGCTTGAATATCACCCGTATCTGCAACTACAACGGTCATTTCTCGCAGTTGCTCAAGTAAAGTTTTTTCAGCCATCTTTTTGTCCTTCAGGTATTTCTGCTAGGAGGAGGCAGGGGATTTTAGATTTTGGATTGCAGATTTTAGATTTTGAATTGCATGAGTAGGGAATTGATCGACTGCAAGTTGAATCCAAATTCAGTTGCTCTTGATCAGACTACCAGACCGATCTAGATTGACGGCGTAGCCTACCCAACCACAGGGCTATCCTAACGTCGTTATCTTGATCAGTCGCGATTTTTCCAAAGATTTCCGAATCGCAGCCTAATATACGTTACGCATTGAGCTTATGACATAGGGGGTGTGGGGGCGTAGGCCCCAGCTAGGGGTAGAACCCCTACACCCTGTCCTAGCCTTAGGCAGTACTGCTATATTTGCAAGATTTGCAGAGAGTGTTCTCGCTAGCTCCAACTTCCTGAATCGTTACCCTCAATATCATGTCTGCTCCAATATCATGCCTGCTCCAACCGCTATGAAACAGCGCCATCGCTTCTACCCGCCCAAGCTGAATCCAACGCTGGTGCGTTTGCTGCAAAAAAGCTTGCCTTGGCTCGTGCGCTGGCAGTCACAGCTAGAGTTGACGATTAGCACTGAGGCGCAAGTTCAACTCTCAACCCTGCGGCAACAGCCCTGCCTGTTTTTGTGCAACCACCCGACGTTTAACGATCCGCTGGTGATGTTTTTGTTTTCGGGCGTCGTTGGGCAACCGTTCCATTATTTGGCGGCGTATGAGCGGTTTCGCGGTCTAGAAGGCTGGCTGCTTCAGCGCATCGGGGCTTACTCAATCCGACGCGGACAGCCCGACCGAGACAGCGTCGCTCAAACCCTGAAGCTATTGGCCCAACCCAACTGTAAGCTAACGATTTTTCCAGAGGGCGGCTGTTCTTTCCAAAACGATACGGTGATGCCTTTCCGACCGGGAGCCGTGCAAATGGCGCTGCAAGCCCTATCGAAGCTGGAAAAACAGGGCGGTTCTGCTCATTTGTGTGTTGTGCCAATTAGCCTCAAATACTACTACACCGGACAAATGCAGCCGATGATTGAGCAAACGCTGCAACGGTTAGAGCGAGCGTTGGAAGTGACCAGTCAGGGAGATTTTTATCTGCGGCTGCGGATCGTGGCGGCGGCGGTGATGGGCCGTTTCGAGCAGGAATATGGCTTGCCCGATGCCGACCTGGACTGGAATCAGCGGATTGCGTCCCTCAAAGCCAGTGTGTTAGAGCAGTGCGAACGGCAGCTACAGCTAACCCCTGCACCGAACGAGCCGAACCGCGAGCGGGTTTACCGGATTCAGCATGTTTTAGAGAAAACCTATACCGCCGCCGTCGAAGCAGGCAGCAACGGCATCTACCTTGAGGCAGCCGATAGCTGGGAAGTGATGCGAAAGTCGCTGTCGCGGGTGCTCAACTTCGACGCGATTTATGACGGCTATGTAGCAGAAAAGCCAACCCCAGAGCGGTTCTTGGATACCCTAACTCGACTAGAGCGCGAAGTATTCAACATCGATCAGCCGCCTGCCAAAGGACGCCGACAGGCATTTCTGCGCGTCGGGAAACCCATTCACCTCCAAGATTACTTACCTGACTACGGACGCGATCGAGCGGCAACCGTAACGCAACTCACCCAACGGCTTCAGCAAACGGTACAAAGCAACCTGGATGTGCTTTCTGAGGCTACCGCAAGAGATATTTCATGGTGATAGTAATCATGGGGTAGCGATCGGAAAACTCAACTTCAGCGCGTTGAAAGGGCGGCACGCCTTTCCAGATGCGAGGATTCCCCGAAAAACCGATCCCTTCTTTCGGAATGCCCAAGGCATTGCAGTTTAGCTCGCCGTCCATGTTTTCGTCATGGTGGACGCTGGCAGCATAGAAGCCATAGGGCAGGTCAGCAAATTCTAGCAAGCAAGGGTTGCCATTAATGGGGAAGCAACCCGACCGAATTGCCTTGCTCGAATCGTTGGGGTAGCCGTCTGGACTGGCAAACAGCGCCGCGCAAATCACCCCTTCCTGGTTGCGCAATCCAGTTAATTCAAGTTTGAGGGTCGAGCGAACGGTAGAATCGAGGGTGACAGATCTTGGGGCAGAAGAGGACTGCACAGCATTACTCCAGAGATGTGATTAGAAACTGTTATACCTCAACTGGAGACTTGTTTGGAGCCGCCGCCGCATAATTACCGTCGGCATCGACATCCACAGACACCAGCGAGCTTTCTCCTGTAATTAAACGAGCACCCCGATTGCGCGTGAAATAGTTCCACATCCACTGAATCATTACAATCAGTTTGTTGTCGAACTCAATCAGGTAATAAATGTGGGCAAAGATCCAGATAAACCAAGCAATTGCGCCCGTCAGCTTCAGAGATTTGAGCGCTACGACTGCCTCATTTTGACCAATCACCGCCAAACTGCCCGCGTCGTCATAGCGGAACGGAGTCGGAGTTGTGCCTGCAAGCCGCTGGTGGATTAGCTTCGCCACATATTTTCCTTGCTGCACAGCCACCGGAGCCACCCCCGGCAGCGGCTTCTCTCCCTGATGGGCATAGTGGGCCAAGTCGCCGACCACAAAAATGTCGGGATGCTCCGGCACACTCAGATCCGGATCAACCATGACTCGCCCGGCCCGATCGAGCTTTGCGCCAGCCCGCTGTTCCAGCACCTTGCCCATTGCCGAAGCTTTGACGCCCGCCGCCCACAGAATCGTCTGAGCCGGAATTTGCTGCACTTCGTCGCCCTGCTTCACGGTCACAATGTTGTTCTCGATATTTGTCACTAGCGATTGAGTTTGCACGGTGACACCCAAACGAACCAACGCTTCGGCGGCTTTTTGCGACAGTTCTGGCGGATAGGGCGGCAGCACCCGATCCATCCCTTCAATCAGCAGAATTTTGGCTTCGGTGGTGTCAATGTTGCGAAAATCTGACTTTAGTGTATTGAAAGCAAGTTCGGCAATTGCACCCGCCAACTCCACGCCCGTTGGGCCGCCGCCCACAATCACAAACGTCAGCCAGGCTTTGCGGTTTTCAGGATCAGATTCTTTTTCGGCTGCTTCAAATGCCACAAAAATTCGACGGCGCATTTCCAACGCATCTTCGACGGTTTTCAAGCCCGGTGCGGTGGTTTTCCAATGGTCGTTGCCGAAATAGAAATGGCTCACCCCTGTGGCCACAATCAGCGTATCGTAGTCTAGCTCTCGACCGCGCAGCATCAGCTTTTTGCTTTCTGGATCAACATCAGTCACTTCTTCCATCAGCACTGTAATGTTGCGGTACTTGCCGAGGATGCCGCGCAAAGGCGAAGAAATGTCTGCCGGAGACAGAGTTCCGGTGGCAACCTGATAAAGCAAAGGCTGAAAGAGATGGAAATTGCGCTTGTCGATTAAAGTAACTTGGGTAGCAGAATTGCCGAGTGCTTTGGCTGCATAAAGTCCCCCAAAACCGCCGCCCACAATCACCACATGAGGCTTTGCGGATTGTTCAGCCTGACTAACCATGCTTTACAACTCCTTCGCTCGATATTTTTACTGAGTTCTCTTAACAGAGTTCTCTTAACAGTTGATCCTGGTTAACCTGGCAAGATCAGGCTTAAGCCGAGAAACTTGATCTAGTCTTAATGCCAAACTAAAAGATTTGCTACAAACCAAAGTTAGAAAATGCGAAGGCAGATCTTCTACTCAGTAGCTTAACGTAGCCCTATGAGGTTCTAAGTAACCAGGGCTACGGGGATCAGAGATTTCCGGGTTAGAGATTTGCGGTGAACTGCTGAATGGTTTGGGTCAACCGCGCAACTTCTGCCTCGCTGGTGAAGTAATGCACGCAAGCTCGTACACAATCTGGATCAAGAATGGTGCGGATAAACAAACCCTGCTGTTCGAGAAAATGCACGAACTGATGGTGAGGTGTTTGGGCTGAATCGGTGAGCCTAAACGAAACCAAGCCCGATTCGGGTGGCGCCGTTCGCAAACAGGCAATGTGCGGCAAATCGCTGAGTTGCTGCCAGAGCAATCGACTCAGTGCCAAAATTCGTTGATAACGCGCCTCGGCTGTGCCCCATTGTTGATGGGTTGCGATGGCGGCAGCCAGTCCGTCATAAAGGGCATAGTCAGAGGTGGCGACTTCGTAGCGCGTGCCGTCGGGCTGCCAGCCAGTCGGGAAGCCTGCCGCATTTTTGGTGATGCTGCGCCAGCCGACGAAGGTAGGATTCAAGTCTTCTCTTGCCGCCGCCGAAACATACAGCCCACCCACACCCGCCGGGCCGCAGAGCCATTTGTGTCCGGTGAAGGCGTAGAAATCCACATCCATTGCGTCTAGATCCAGCGGCATCATCCCGACCGACTGGGCTGCATCGACCAAAACCCTCACCGTCGCTCGTTCTGCCGGATAGTGATGGCAAGTTTGCATGATTTCCTTCAGCGGCAACACCTGTCCCGTATTCCAGAGAAGGTGGCTGATCACAACCAGTCGGGTAGTCGGACGCAGATGGTCAGCAATGACGGCAACTGGATCGCCGTGATTCAAAGTTGCCATCAGCCCACAGGTGGTCACTTCGACGCCAAACCGCCGCCCAATTTCGCCTGCCGCCGCCACAATTCCCGGATGCTCACAGTCGGACAGCAGCAGATGGTCGCCTGCCTGCCAGTCGATGCCCCACAGCGCAATGTTGCAGCCCACTGAAACATCTTCCGTCAGGGTAATTGTGTTAATCGAAACGCCCAGTTCCGCCGCAATCACCCGCCGCAAGTTCTGCCCGACTCGCACCACCCACTGATTCACCTCACCCGAAAACGGGCCCGCCTGCTGGATGTAGGTATGGGCTTGCTGAATCGCTGCTAACGAACGGGTCGGCATCGGGCCTTGCCCGCCATAGTTGAAGTAGGCTTTGTTCGCAAGGGCTGAAAACTGCTGACGATGAGCCTCAAGTTGGGCATCGGGGGAGGCAAGCGGAAAGGTGCTGGTCATGCTGAAAAGATTGGGAAGGGCAATTGAGATTGTAACGATGTTTCAATTTGTTCTTGATTTTAACTAGGGTGCGTCATCCATTCAGGGTCAAACGCCTGCCGCATCCGCCGGATCGCGCCCGTTTCCAAAAACAGGCGAGGGGCTGTCGCCTTGCCATGGTCAGCGTTTTAGCTGGAATGGACCACAGCCCCTAGTCAAAGAACGATCGGACACGACACCTCGTAGATCAAGCAAATTCAGAGCTACTTAAAACTCAGCATACTGCGGTGGGCTAGCTCCAAGCCGTTGCGTGATCCGGGGATACCTCACTTTGGGTTGCGGTTCTGTAATCGCCTCTACCCGCAGTTGATGCCACCAATCATCCCCAAAATCAAACCAGTAGCCAAACGGCTCCCCGACGACCAACCCCAATGTGCCGATCGGGGTTTGCGCCACGTCTCCGGCAATCGAACCGCCAAAATCATCCTCCAAAGTCATCGCTAACCCATAACGAGCAGTGTTGGGGTCGTTTGGGCCTTGGCCTTTCAACTGAAACTCATACATGTGTTCCTCTTCCCGGTCAAATGCCTTGAAGATCATTTGATGTAGATCGGCAAGCGTTTGGTCGCCCCGAATCTCGATCGTGCGGCTCACTTGAGGATTCTTCTTGACAAACTTTGCTGTCAAAGGTCCACTGAGCAGCGATACCTCCAACACATACAAAGCCTGAAGAGCCGCTGGGTCAGGCGTCTGGTTCGTTTGAAGTGCAGGTTTAGCTTCGGTGGTTCTGCGGTGTCCAGCACTGGGCTGGGATTGGTTCCCTTGCAACTGGGCAACGATCGCTTCACCGTCCTCCTGATGGTCTGGAATATAGGGAATGAGTCCTTGCCGAAAGGCTTCCACCTGCGCTCCTAATGGAGCCTGTCGAATATCCATAATCAGCCCATTCACCGACAGCATCCAGATTAGGGGATTATCATCTACACGGCTGGGCAAACACCACTCCGGGTCAAGTTGCCGCATCTTGAGCGTATCCCGCACCAGTTTCGATTTGGACTGCCCGGTGCTGGCCGAGACACCAAACGCCTGATAAAGCTCGTTGGCGCTTATGTGGGGAGTTTGAGAACGGTCAAACAGAAAATTGACCATGCCAATGGCGTGAGTAATGCCGCAGGCCCAGGTCTTGGCCTGTCCAGATTCGAGAGGAGAGGGTCGCTTGCGACAGAGGGCAGCGGTGGCTTGACGAATCAGTTGGGCGTACTCTTCGTTGAGGTGTTGCTCGGCAAATGCATCGGTGAGTTCAATAATACGGTTGAACTTTTCTGCCATTGCCTTAGGGACGTCTTCAGATTTTTTAGCTTTAGCCATGACGTTGGGCAGAGGAGACATCAGGTGAGCGAGATGAGCCAGAAAGGATGCCCATCCACTTTAGTTTTACAGGTATAGCCTTGGATGGACAAGAACCACACTACAGTTTGAAATCTGTTTACGATGAGTCGATCTGTTGATAACGCAAAAATAATCGGCTCGGATAACCGCTGTTGAGTCCCAGTCTATAATGAAGCCCTAAGCAATTGCCCGACTGAAGCAACGATTTTCCCTATCACCGATACCTGAATGTCCGCCTTGTGGGAAGTGCCGCAGCACTCACAAATTCAGCCCTGATTCGAGAGCAGACCTATGCCTCATGCCCAGCTAAAGTTTACAACCTTTGAGGAATATTTGTCCTATAGCCATGAGATGGACGTGGAAGGTCGCTATGAATTAATTGATGGGGAGTTAGTCAAGTTGCCGCCAGAATCAGAACCCAACAACTGGATTGCCAACTATCTGCAATTCCTGCTTGCGGCCATGAAAATAGCACCCCTACGCTTGATTCGCATCCATGCCCTAGAACTGCAAATTCCGGTTCTCCAACCCCATGATTCGGCAAACCGTTATCCTGATTTGGTGGTGCTGCGACCCGAACACCTGGAACTCACCCAACGACGGCTGACCATCACGATCGACATGCCACCCCCTCGCCTGATTGCAGAAGTGGTAAGTCCTGGTAAGACTAATCGTGACCGAGACTACATCCACAAACGGGCGCAATATGCAGCGATTGCTGTTCCCGAACATTGGCTGATTGATCCGATCGTTCAGACGGTAATGGTGCTGACGCTAGACGGTGCAACGTATCGGGAAGTGGGTGTCTTTTGTGCAGACGAAACGATCGGCTCGATCGAGTTCACTGAATTCAACCTGACTGTAGCCCAGATTTTTCAGTCACAGATTTAAGACAGGTGCCCCTTCAGATTTCCTAAACTCTCATCCTGCTAGTTCAAATCAAGGCTGCTGGTTAACAAACTTCTCTGAGATTTCTGTTGACTATGCAACGCCCATGGCTTGTAAGCAATTACCTGGACTATGAAAATACCATCCTGCTTCAGAAATTAAAGCAACCTAACGGAAAAACGCAGCGGCGGCAGACAAACTTGAAATCAGCACCAGCGGCTTTCATCCGTCCGCTGCCGTGACGTGTAAGCTGGCTGACACTAACAGATGAAACCCAACTATTGACAATAGTATGCCAAAACCAGCATATCTGAAGTATGAATGCATCGCCAAAGCCAGTTGAATGGGTCGGAAGCTCTCTGGATGATTTGAAGGAGTTCCCAGAGGACGTGCGGCAAACCGTTGGGTACGCACTGTACTTAGCTCAATGTGGTGAAAAGCATCCCTCAGCCAAGCCACTCAAAGGATTTAAGGGAACCGGGGTACTGGAAATTGTAGAAGATTTTGATGGAGATACTTATCGAGCCGTCTACACGGTAAAACTGGCTGGAGTAGTCTACGTCTTACATGCTTTCCAGAAAAAATCAAAGCCAGGTATTGCTACGCCTAAGCAGGATATTGACCTGATCGAAACAAGACTAAAACGAGCCAAGGAACACTATTCACAAAACTACAGCAAACACCAGGGAGAGTAAAATATGACTGAAGAAATTGGAGTACAAGCCAGTAGCGGCAACGTGTTTGCAGATTTGAGTTTGGAAAATGCTGACGAATTGCTGGTTAAAGCAGAACTTGCTCGACGGATCAGCAGTATTATTACAACTCAACAAATGACCCAAATTGAGGCAGCAGAGGCGTTAGGAATTGATCAACCTAAAATCTCGGCGTTAATCAATGGAAAACTAGCAGGCTTTTCAACCGCACGATTGTTTCGCTTTCTCAATGCTTTGGGGCGAGATGTGGAAATTGTAGTGAAACCCAAATCTCATGCACAAGCTCAAACTCGCGTTGTTGCCTCGTGATTTTGAACACCAACAATTCATCTTCCTGTACCAGCCCTAGCTCAGAAGCGAAGCCAGCTAACAAGGTATGCAGGAAATTTCTAGAACAAATCCTCTCCCCAACCGGAGGAGCAAAGCATTTGGACGACAGGATTTCCATCAGTTGGAAGTCTATTTGCCAAATGCTTCATCTCTACACCGACGCAAACCGAATTTTCAGATAGTCTTCTTCCATCTTGGCTCCGGCGGGCTGAAGGGCTGCCAACGCTTGCGGCAGAACTAAATTACGGCGATGATTGCCAATCCGAATATTCAGTTCATCGCCCGATTTGCTGAGCTCCACTTTGCTCTTAGGAATTCCGGGCAGATAGACCTCCAGACTATACTGGTTCTCTTCCTGGACAACCCGCAGCGTTGTTTCTTTGTAATACACCTGAGCCGGATCTTCTTCGGCGTACAGCGTCTCTTTGAGCCGTTCTAGGGCTGCAATGCCGCACAGTTCTTCTGCGTAGAGCGGCACCTCTTTGATGGGCAGAGGGCTAAAATTCTCGTGGATTTCCTGACGGTATTGTTGCTGATTTTCTTTCCAACGCTGGAAGAATGGATCGGTAACTTGATCGGGAATGATCCGGTTTGCTATCACCATGTCAGTCGCCACGTTGTAGAGGCTGAGGTAGGCGTGCGCTCGCAGCGACTCTTTGATCACCATCTTTTCGGGATTTGTCACTAGCCGCACCGAGGTTTGCGTATTGTCGGTGAGCACTTTCTCCAGCGCTTCAATTTGTTCGTAAAACTCGTAGGGCGCATCCATCACCTGTTTGTCGGGCAAGGAGAAACCGGCAATCGGACGAAATAACGGCTCAACAATGGGACGCAATACCGCTGAGACTGCTTGCAAAGGTTTGTAAAATCGCCGCATATACCAGCCTGCAACTTCTGGAAGGCTGAGTAACCGCAGTGCTGTGCCAGTTGGGGCAGAGTCAATAATCAGCACATCGAATTCGCCTTCGTCGTAATGGCGCTTCATTCGCACGAGGCTAAAAATCTCATCCATGCCGGGTAAGATTGCGAGTTCTTCTGCCTCAACGCCTTCTAAACCACGAGCCTGCAAAACTTGAGTAATGTAGCGCTTCACGGCTCCCCAATTACTTTCTAGCTCCATCAGCGCATCCAATTCGGCTCCCCAGAGATTAGGGCGCACCTGTCGGGGTGCATGTTCTAGCTCCAAGTCAAAGCTATCTGCCAAAGAGTGAGCCGGATCAGTGCTAAGCACAAGAGTTTTATAGCCAAGCTCAGCACAGCGCAAACCTGTTGCGGCTGCCACCGAGGTTTTACCTACTCCCCCTTTGCCCGTCATTAAAATTACTCGCATGGACTGTCCTACTGAGAAGCCTTCATATTCCTTTACTTACTGTATCGGTTTTTGAGGGCAGGAGGTAAAAACCTAGTTCATCATTTTTGCGTAATTTGTGCGTAATTTGAATTGTGAAACGCGGTTCTGGTGCCGTTTTGAGGCATCTGATTCAGTTATCGTTTGATTCAATGAATTGGCTAACCTATCCAGCCGATTCGGCCGGCATTTGCGATAGGGCATAACGGGCAATCGCCAAACTGAGACGCGCTTGTTCAATTCCAGAAAGTTCTGTCCAGGCGGCACAACGCACTGAGCGCAGCGCGGCTTCTAGCATTTCGGTGTCTGCACCACGCATCGCGTAGGCAAAAGGACGAGCCAACACATGCAAATCATCATCTGCCCAGTTGGGTAAACAATCTTGAACACACTGCACCATTTGGTCTGCCAGAGACAGGTTGGTTGTCACGACTTGCTGAGCGCGATGCAAAATGCTGTCGAGTAGCTGTTGAGGAACTTGCGTTGCAAACTGCTGCAACAAGCGAGCACAGATCGGATTGGGCACAAAAGCGGGGGCTGGCAGGGTTGCCCAAACTTGATCCAAATAGCTCGCTAAAACCTGCCCTTGGTCTGCTAGCTCTTCGTCCGTCCAGCCTGCCTTCATTACTTCCTGTTCCAACGCATCAAAGTAGGCTTCAGCTTCTGGTGCTGCCGGGTTCCAAGGGTAAGTCAACGATTCTTGGGACTGGCAAGGGTAAGCAAATGGCTCATCTTGCAGCACGATTTGTAGCAGTTCGAGTTCAGCCTGAGCTTGGAAAGGAAACATGGAAGGACGGCTGGTATTGTGGGTCATGATTTACTCCTGAAACTGTGCTGAAGGATTGCATCCTACGAATGGTTGACATCAGTCACTACACCTGCGATTAAACCAGTTCCGTAATCGGTACAGAGTAGATTTCGGTTTCGCTAATTTAGGCTAGCCTAAACGGGTGAGGCACACTGCTCATGGCATACATCTATGGGTTGGTCAAACTTTTGAGCGGGTCAGTTGGCAATAAGTTGGGTCAATCATGGATATTCCACTTAGCCAGGCGGCACGCCAATCACAAACTCTAGCGCCTGGCTTCTCGGATTGCCAAATTTTAGCTGAGTTCGTGAAGACAAAGGCACTTCCCGTTGATGGACGATCATCCAGTCTTCTGGGCTAGTGGGATTGGAAACCCAGGTTCCCCAGCGAGATTTGTCTCGCAGCATATAGGTCGGCTCGTTGTCTTCGACAGAGGCAGAGTCGCGGTAGAAAATTTCGGCATGTTCGCGTGAAACTTCTGGCTGTTGCAGCACGACATCATTACCATCGCCGCGCCCAACGCGCATGATGCCCCCTCTGAGTGACCAAATTCGGGCAGGAACTGCCAGAGAGCGCAGATAGGCATGGGTCATTTGCCGCCCCAACCAGCTAATTGACTGGTCAGGAATCTCAGTGACGCCTTCAGTGTAGGGCTTGATTAACTCACCGTTAAATTCTGGGTGCATGTACAGAACAGGCAGCGTCCAGGCGGGTTGGGTGAAGCGGTAGAGGGTCAATAAATTTTGGCGGGCAATGGCAACAGCTTCGTCAATCGGCGAGCGGCGGGCAAGCTGTTGGGCAAACACCTGAATGAAACTAATGGCCTCCTGATCGGTAATCGAATCACGCATTCCTAACACTGCCGGAACGCCGTGGTGAATCAGCACTTCTGCCAAACTGCTGCGCGGAATCGACTCTCCATCTCGCTGATCGGGTTGAGCGCCCCAGCAGGCATTAAAAACTGCCAGTTTCACCTGACAGCGCACCAGCACTTGCGCCAATTCTGTGCCGTTAATAGTGGCATCCGAGCGCAGAAACAGTAGCCCTCCGTTGGGGGCGGTGACGCCATGACCAGAGTAAAACAAAACGTTATGACCACCTGTTTCCAGCGCCGTGATCAGTTCAGCCGGAGATGGCTCAATTAAAGTGACCACCTGACAGGCAGCAGGCGTCACCGGGCTACTTTGCGGCTCAGCCTCACCTGCACTTTTGAGCAACTGTGCTAAAGAAGCTGCTTCTTGCTCTAGGTTCAGCCGTCGCGTGTTGCTAACCCCTAACCCATCAGGCTTAATTTCTGGATTATGCCCCAACACTAGCAAAACCCGAAGAGCCTGCTCAGAGCGTTGGGGTGGTAATGAGTCTACGTCACTGGTGGTGCGGCTAAACAAAACCTGCTGGCTGCTCAAAGAAATCGCAGGTCTACCAGGCTGAGCCTGCATGATTTCCCAGGGCAGGGTAATTAAATCAGGATCACGAATTTCTAGCCGTAGCCGCAGTGATCGCCTTTGCCCCATCGCAATCCCCTGGCTTTGGTTAAAGCTACTTTGAATCGGGCCATCAAACAGCCATTGCCATAGATTGACCCCTAACTGCTGCATCAAGCGGCCTGTGTAGCCAGTGGTTCCACCAGCCGGAGTGCCCGTATCAGGGCTTGGCTCTGCTGGCAAGGATGGCGGCATGTAGGCAGAAGACACTTGCGGCACTGAAGGAAGTCCGCGAAGGGGGAAAAAATTTTGCCAAGCGTGCCAGGTTTCGGTTAGCAGTTCAGTCCATTGGCGATTATGGTGAACATACCCCCCTGGATAAGGAGCTTTCAACACCCAAATCGCATAGTGCTGCGGCTCAAGATCGGTTAGCCGGCGAATTGCCAAACTTAGGCAGGGGTTATCAGACATTAGGCAGAATTAGACAGAATCAGACAAAAGCACTCAAAATCTAAGCAAGACGAGACCAGATGTAGACCGCTCAAACCGCGAAAGATGCTTAACGTGGGTTGGGCATGTGATCCAGGTCTAGTCATCAGACATTTACCTTTAATCAGTCTATCTGGTCTGCCGCGAGAGTAAGCACAAGCTCGTCTTTTGTTTTCGCACCCAAACCTATTTCAGACTCGACTGTACTCTAGCGACCTAAATCGGTCAACGGGTCAATGCTAGAGGCTGTGATCCATTCCAGCTCAAACCCTGATCATGGCAAGGCGACAGCCCCTAGTCTGTTTTTGGAGACGGGCGCAATCCGGCTGATGCTGCGCTTGACCATTCATGGATGATGCGCCCTAGGTGAAGCCCTTCCCATCAGAAGCGATCTACGGACTCTGATTTGAGCAAACTTGCTGTTGCTCTAGGGTCAGCGCTGTTGTGGGCGTCACTTGGTTGAGCAGCTTGGCTTCTTGAATCCAGCCCATTTTCCCTGCCTGAACCAGAGGAACGGGACTCGGAAGAACGGGACTGGGAGAAATTGGGGGAGCCGTTACCGCAGCCCCGGCAGAGGGACTAAGCAATGGAGGAGAAGGAGAAGGAGAAACTGCCTCTGGGCTATCTCCTGTTGGCGTCGAGCAAACTCGCAGGTTGACCCAGCTTTCTTGCTGTGTGAGGCTGCGTTTTTCCAGCACTTCCAGCACTGTCCCAATAGGAATCAGCCCCACCGTTTGGACAGGGGGTGTCTCAGCCGGGGAGGGGGGTGCTTGAGCCGTTGGGGCAGGGGAGGGCGCTTGCTGGGGCGGACGAGAAACCAGAATCGGGGCTGCATTGTCAGGTGGGGCAGATTGGCTCAATTGCACGAAGTTGCCAACTTGTAGAGCAAGCGGCTCTGTCGTATCTAGGCTGTCTGTCAAATTTTCTGAAGGGCTTACATTTGTTGGGCTTGGGGTTGGAGTAAGGTCAGGGCGAACCGTAGTAGGGTCAGGTTGTAATGTGGGCAACAGCGCCACCAACAGCCCACCCACTCCACACAACAGCCCAATCCCGATCAAGAATGGCATGAAACGAGCCTTGGTTGACGGAGGCGCAGAGAGCTGAGTCGTTGGCAGGGATGGAGGAGCGGTGATCGGATCAGCCGACGACGGCGCGATCAACTCGGTTTGCTTTTCTTCATCAGACAA
This sequence comes from Cyanobacteria bacterium RM1_2_2, assembly GCA_012033495.1. GTDB lineage: Bacteria > Cyanobacteriota > Cyanobacteriia > Elainellales > Elainellaceae > Elainella. The sequence continues at coordinate 80,952 of JAAUQT010000001.1, forward strand.
AGAGGCAACTGGGGCAGTGAGGCGAGTGGCGGGTAGGTCAATCTGCGGCAAATCTGTCAAAACCGGAATGGGTTCAGTTGTTTTGACCTGATAGTGGATCAGCCCAACCGTGACGTTATCGTAGCCATTTTGCTGATTGCCAATGTCAACAAGCTGCTGAGCCACTGTCGCCAGATCTATCGTGCCATCGAGCAAGGGCAGGATTTTACTTTCCCAATGTTCTTCAACGCGGTCATTATCGCTCAAGCCATCCGAACAGAGCAGCAGCACGCAGTCGTCATCGGGAATGAATCGTTGCACACTAGGGTAGAGCAGCGTCGAGGCTCCCATTCCCAACGCTTGCACCAGCGACCCTGAACTCGGTTGATGCAACGCTTGCCGATGGAAGCTATACCCTAAGCGGACTTCCCGCGAAGCAACGTCATCGTCTAGGGTGATTTGGTGGCAGCCCCAGCGCGTCATCCAGTAAGCCCGGCTGTCTCCAACGTGCGTGATGTAAAGTTCATGTCTCCGCGCTAATGCCATCACCACCGTTGTACCCATCCGCTGCCGATCAAATCGATGCTCGCTATCATTACGCTGGCTGATTTGGTCATTGGCGGCACACACCGCTTTTTCTAGCTCCACCGAGAGCGTGGTCGAGTCTAATTGATCAATCTGCAAAGATTTGACGTGCTGTTCTAGCGTGGCAATCGCCAGATGGGACGCTACATCGCCGCCTTGATGACCGCCAATCCCATCACAGACGATCAGCAAGGCTTGATTTTCCAGTAGTGGGCTTTGAGTGCCGCTCACCGGATAGCAAGCATCTTCATTGCGCTGCCGCGTTGGGCCTTGATCGCTGAGAGTTGCCAATCGGATTTGCCGCATTCGGGACTGGTTGAGGCGAGCGAGGGCGGCATCTAAATAGCCAACCAATAGCTCTGCAGTTCGTGAATTTGCCCTTGAATTAAGCCCTGGCTCAACTGACCGTTAAAAACCCAGAAATTTCAGGTTGGCAGTTTTGGGCCCACCC
>JAAUQT010000322.1 GCA_012033495.1 Cyanobacteria bacterium RM1_2_2
GACAGGCTTGGGTGAAAACAAATTTCTTATCTGCTCAACCTGCCCGTACAGGGATGGAGTTGGGGCAGGCTTGGGTGAAAACAAATTTCTTGTCTGCTCAACCTGCCCAGACGAGAAATCTGCTCTGATTGCCTAGCTGCCAATGGAGCCGATCACCCCTTCGACTAAGTAATCCATTTGCTCTAGTTTGGGGTCTTGCTGCTTCAGCGATTCGCCTTGGGTGACGATCACTTGGCCCGTGTTGTCTTTGATTTCGCCGTTGTAGATTACCAGGCTGCCGTCTAGCAAGCCCGCTTTAGCAGCTTCGGCGGCGGTTTTGGCTTCCTCGCTCACAGCAGGGCCGTAGGGCGACAGTTTGCAGAATCCGTCTTTGAGTCCGCCGCGCAAGACAGGCTGAATGCTGCCATCCATCAGCTTTTTGCCGGAGTAGACTTCCTCTGCCAGTTTGGAGTAAATATTTGTCCAGTCCCACTCTGCGCCCGTCAGGTAGCCTTTGGGAGCCAGCGCCGACTGATTGGCATGATAGCCAGAGCTAAAAATGCCGCGCTTCTCTGCGGTTTCCATCACCACTTTGGGGCTGTCTACGTGACAAGTAACGACATCAATGCCCTGATCCGCCATGCTGTTGGTGGCTTCGGCTTCTTTGATGGGTTCTGCCCAGTTGCCGGTAAAGACTACCTGCGTCGTGGTTTCGGGTTTAACGCTGCGAGCGCCTAACGTAAAACTGTTGATGTTGCGTAACACCTGCGGGATTGGCTTGGCTCCAACAAAACCCAGCTTGCCCGTCTTAGAGGTCAGCGCCGCCACAATGCCCGCCACATACTGCGCTTCGTCGATGTAGCCAAAATAGCTGCCGACATTTTTGGGGGTTTTGCCTTCCTCATACAGCCCGCCCGCATGGAAGAACTGCACGTCGGGGTATTCTTCCGCCAGTTTGAGAATGTGAGGATCATAGTAGCCAAACGAAGTCGGGAAAAGCGCCACTGCTCCGTCAATATCGATCATGCTCCGCATCGACTCGGCAACTGCGGTGGTTTCGGGCACGTTGGCTTCTTCTACCAGCTTCACCCACGAGAACTTTTTCGCCATCCCCGCTGCCCCTTCCGCGTGGGCTTGGTTGTAGCCGTAGTCGTCTTTCGGCCCTACATAAATAAATCCGATCGTGATTGGCTGCCCGTCTGCTGCGGGGCTTGCCCCCTCTGTAGCGGAGTCAGAAGCTGTTGTGGAAGCCGGAGTGCAGCCCGTCCCAAACTTTGCAGTTGCTCCAAACGCTGTTGCCGCCAGCAAAACCCGAATCACCTGACGCCGAGACAAGTGAAGATATTTTCGATTGCTCACACCGATACTCCTGAGAGTTTTAAGAATTTCAAATGATGGAATCGAGATTAGTCAAGCCGGAGAGCGTCCAATCATCAGGATGGGAAACCAATCTCCGTCGCAAAAGGGACGCCAACCCCAAAAAAATTACTTAGCTTAATGAAAAAAGTAACGAAGCAGCCCATTACCTCACATCTGCAATATTCCCAAAGGTGGAATTTTGGGAATTCCTTACTTATTCCTTAAAGTTGGTTTTTGAATCCGTAGCTAACAATACCCTTTCACAAATCTTCCCCGTTCTGGTCGATCAGTCGGAAGCTCCACCTCTCCACGATGGATAATCAAGATGTTGACCTTTTTTAAGATGACTGCATCATGAGCCTGACTGAGCAAATTCTGTCCACTCTGCCCGATGATGCGCTCGCCAACCTGCGTCGGGCTGACCAACTCTGGCAGGCATACCGAGAGAACCGTTTGCCTGTGGCGGAGGTGGTTCACGAGTCTACGCAGCCTCTCAGTTCTGTCGATTGGGATGGGGTGATTTGTGGTGGCACGCTCGGCATTTTGGTGGGGGCAGTGTTGGCGCAGCGAGGTTGGCGAATTGCGCTGCTAGAGCGGGGCATCTTGCGCGGACGCACCCAAGAATGGAACATTTCGCGGCAAGAGCTACAGACTTTCATTGATTTGAACTTGCTGAGCTACGAGGAGCTAGAGCAAGCCATCGTCACAGAATACAATCCAGCGCGGATTTGCTTTCACAAGGGCGTTGAACTGTGGGTGGAAGATGTTTTGAATGTGGGCGTTGATCCGGTTTTTTTGTTGGAAACGCTCAAGGCTAAGTTTTTGGCAGCAGGCGGGCAGTTGTTTGAGCGAGCCGCTTTCGAGTCGGTGACAGTTCATCCAAATGGAGTTCAAGTCAACACCACCTCGGCTGAGCATCCATCATTCACCACGCGGCTGTTACTCGACGGCATGGGGCACTTTTCCCCGATGACCCGGCAAGCCCGACAGGGCAAACAACCCGATGCGGTGTGTATGGTGGTGGGAAGTTGCGCTCAAGGATTTACAAACAACGAAACTGGCGATTTGTTTGCCTCTTTTACGCCAATTCAAAATCAGTGCCAGTATTTTTGGGAGGCGTTTCCCGCTCGCGACGGCAGAACGACTTATCTGTTTACCTATTTGGATGCGGCGGTTGAGCGTCCGAGTTTGGAGGCGCTGTTTGAAGACTATTTGCAGCTATTGCCCGACTATCAAAACGTGCAGCTATCGCAGCTTCAGTTTCAGCGAGCGCTGTATGGCTTCTTTCCCTGCTATCGGCAGAGTCCGTTACCCGCGATGTGGGATCGAATTTTGGCAATTGGTGACAGCAGCGGCGGGCAGTCTCCGCTCAGTTTTGGTGGCTTTGGCGCGATGATTCGTCATCTCCAGCGGCTCACGCAGGGCATCCATGCCGCGCTAGAAACTGACTTACTGCACCGATCTGATCTAGCGCTCTTGCAACCCTATCAGCCTAACATTGCCGTAACCTGGCTGTTTCAGCGAGCCATGAGTGTGGGCATTCATCAACGCATTCCGCCGGATCAGATCAATCAATTACTGTCGGGTGTGTTTGACCAGATGCAGCAGTTGGGCGATCCGGTGCTGAAGCCGTTTTTGCAAGATGTAGTGCAGTTTCCGGCGTTGCTGCAAACCATGCTGCGGGTAGGGGTGGCTCAACCCCTGCTGGTAGCTCGTGTGATTCCCCAAGTCGGCTTGCCGCTGCTGGTAGAGTGGCTTTTTCACTTTCTGACATTGGCAGCATACAGCGGACTGTATCCAGTTGGGAAGTTTTTGCAACCTCGGCTCAATCTGTCTGCGGTTCAGCGCTACCGTTTCGATCGATGGCTAGCAGCGTGGCAATACGGGTCAGGGCAGGATTACCACGGTCTTACCTAGCTCACTAGCCGCCGTACCAAAACCGACAGATCTGGAAAAGCCAACGGCTGAACCATCCCATCTGTGAGAGCAACTTGCGATTGGTACTCACCGTCCACCCATTCAATAGCTCAACGGGCTGCCCGTCGAGAATGCCAGCGTCAATCATCTGGTGATATTGCTCAAGCGTCCATTTTGCGGTGGTAATCATGGGAGCCGTCTACGATTAGAGCGTATTGATTCGTTTG
>JAAUQT010000323.1 GCA_012033495.1 Cyanobacteria bacterium RM1_2_2
ATTAGCTATTCAATCAGCAAAGGTGGCATGGGCAACCTGACTAAAACCCTAGCGTTAGAGTATGCAAACCGAGGAATTCGCGTCAATGCGATTGCTCCTGGCGCAACTATTACACCTATTAACGAAGCTTGGACGGAAGACCCAGAGCAGCAAGCGGTTGTAGAAAGCCATATTCCGATGGGCCGGGCCGGAACGTCTGAGGAAATGGCGGCAGCGGTCGCGTTTTTAGCATCGGAGGAAGCCGCCTACATCACGGGACAAACGCTGTTCATTGATGGCGGATTGACGCTTTATGCTGATTTTCGTGAAGCTTGGTCGGCGTGAGGTGATTCTATGACAGCAGAAGAAAGTAGACTCGAACAAGATCGCAATCGCCAAGCCTACTGGCGCAGATGGGGCCCCTACCTGAGCGATCGGCAGTGGGGGACAGTGCGCGAGGACTACAGTAGCGACGGCAGCGCTTGGGACTATTTCCCCCATAATCATGCCCGCTCACGAGCCTATCGCTGGGGTGAAGATGGGATTGCCGGAATTTCTGACAATCACCAGCGGCTTTGTTTTGCGATCGCGCTTTGGAATGGACAAGACCCCATTTTGAAAGAGCGATTCTTTGGTTTAACGGGCCCAGAGGGAAACCACGGTGAAGATGTTAAAGAGTATTATTTTATCTCGATAATACGCCCAGTCACGCCTACATGAAATGCTTGTATAAGTATCCGCAGCAGGCATTTCCCTACACACAGCTAGTGGAAGAAAATCAGAAACGCGGCTATCGTGAGCCTGAGTATGAGTTGGTTGACACCGGAGTCTTTAACGAAAATCAATATTTTGATATTTTTGTAGAATACGCAAAAAATACGGATGAAGATATTTTAATTCGGCTTTCTGTGGTCAATCATGCCGCTGAAACTCAAACATTACAACTTCTACCAACGCTTTGGTTTCGCAATATCTGGTCATGGGATGAGCACAGCCAGAAACCCGAATTGCGTCAACTTGAATCGCGTGGCTCAACGCAGGTGATACAGGCAAGCCATCCTACCCTAGGCGATCGCTGGCTGTACTGTCTGAATCCAGATGCCCTTTTGTTTACTGAAAATGAAACCAATCAGCAACGCTTATTTGGCGTTGAAAACGTATCCCCTTACGTGAAAGATGGCATCAACGACTACATTATTCACGGCAATGAAGCGGCAATTAACCCGAATCAGACAGGCACAAAAGCAGCGGCTCAGTACAGTCTTACCGTTGAATCGGGAGAAATTTGTACGGTTTGGCTGCGGTTGTGCAATTATTCTGATCTAGCTCAGCCGTTTGGTCACGAGTTTGAGTCTGTCTTCAATCAGCGCCAACAGGAAGCAGACGAATTTTATCAGCGGATTACCCGGCGACATTCATCAGCAGATGCTCGTCGAGTACAGAGACAGGCGTTTGCTGGATTGCTATGGACGAAACAGTTTTATCATTATGTCATTGAAGATTGGCTGCGCGGCGACCCGACCCAACCCACGCCCCACCGCTCCTATCCCCGCAATCAGGAATGGATTCATCTGTTCAATGACGACATTCTTTCCATGCCAGACAAGTGGGAGTTTCCCTGGTTTGCAGCTTGGGATCTAGCGTTTCACTGCATTCCGCTGGCCATGATTGATCCCGACTTTGCGAAACGGCAGTTAGATCGTCTGACACGAGAATGGTATATGCACCCCAATGGGCAAATTCCCGCCTATGAGTGGCATTTCAGCGATGTGAATCCGCCGGTTCATGCTTGGGGAACTTGGCGCATTTATCAAATCGAGCAGGAGCTGTACGGACGCAGCGATACAGATTTTTTAGAGCGTGTCTTTCAAAAATTGCTGCTGAACTTTACCTGGTGGGTGAACCAGAAAGACAACAACGGCAATAATATTTTCCAGGGCGGTTTTTTGGGACTAGATAATATTGGCATCTTCGATCGCAGTTCTGAGCTTCCGACGGGTGGTTATCTGGAACAATCTGATGCTACAAGTTGGATGGGAATGTATTGTCTAAACATGCTGGCGATTGCCCTGGAACTCGCCAAAACCAACCCGACCTATGAAGACATTGCCAGCAAATTCTTCGAGCATTTTCTGTACATCACTGACGCCATGAACCATGTGGGTGAAACGAATGTGCCGCTGTGGGATGAAACCGATCAGTTTTTCTACGATGTGCTGCATCTTCCCAGTAACCAGCATCATTATCTCAGGGTGCGCTCGATGGTAGGATTAGTGCCTTTATTTGCCACCGAGGTTTTAGAGTCGTCCACGCTTGACCAATTTGCCGATTTCAAACGGCGCTTTCAGTGGTTTATCGACAATCGCCCCAACTTACAGCGCAATATGGCTTCCCTAGAAACATCTGGAAACCAAGCAAGACGACTATTAGCAATTATTAGCCCGCCACAACGCCTCAGACCGATTTTGCAACGCTTGCTGGATGAAACCGAGTTCCTTAGCCCTTATGGGGTGCGGTCGCTGTCTAAAACCCACGCCGAGCAGCCTTACACCTTTGAGGCAGATGGACATCACCACTGCATTGCCTATGAACCTGCCGAATCCACCACTGGGATGTTTGGCGGCAACTCTAACTGGCGTGGACCGATCTGGTTCCCGATGAATTTCCTGATGATTGAATCGCTCCAGAAGTTTCACACGTACTTAGGCGATGATTTTAAAGTAGAATGCCCAACCGGATCAGGACACTGGATCACCCTAGTCGAGGTTGCCACTGAGCTATCGCAACGCCTCATCAATGTATTTCTGCGCAACGCAGCAGGCAATCGTCCCGTACACGGCGGTCATACCCTGTTTCAAAACCATCCTGACTGGAACAACTTGCTGCTGTTTCATGAATACTTTCACGGCGACAACGGCGCAGGACTAGGAGCCAGTCATCAAACTGGATGGACAGGATTAATTGCAACTTTGATCCATCATTGCAGTGAGCTTTCCCAACCTTCTGATGCTGACAATCCTTCTGAATTGATTGCGTCATCGTTGAAGTAGTTGCGGTTCATCAGTAGCCAACTTCATTCAACCTAAGATAGATTTAGCAGTACAGGAGACCTGCCTCCCGATTTAGCAAATCATTACCCATTGATTCACCCGTTAGGGATTCTACCCCACGCTGCCTCACCTTCAGCCAACTTCTATTTCTATGCAGATCCCCGACCTCATAAGAGACCGGGGATTTATTAACCTAGCAGTCGTTAATCATCCAATGGCGGGCTTGAACTGCACTCAGCACTCAAGAACCAAGTGGGTTGAGCGTAGCCGAAACCCGATCCCAATGTTGAGTATCTGTTGCCGGTTTAATAAATTTATTGCTTTTAAGTAGAAGAACCCAATAAAACTGACTGAAAATTCGGGTTTCGACTGCGCTCAACCCACTGTTCGACTGCACTCAACCCACTGTTTGACTGGGCTCAACTCACTGTTCGGCTGCA
>JAAUQT010000324.1 GCA_012033495.1 Cyanobacteria bacterium RM1_2_2
CTGTAATCACGCCTGCCACGATCAGCACTAGCACTGTAGTGGAAGTCAACTGCTCCCATAGCATCAGCCACGGGCTTTTTAGGCGGACGTTCGGTGAGTTGATTTGCTCCATACTGCGATTGACGTTGGCTGACTTCTGCACCGCTTAATCCCGTCTTTTCGTTAACTTGTAAGGCTTCTAGAACTTGGGCGGCTTCCTGCTGATACCAGTCACTCATAATGTCGAAAGAGGGGTTAGCCAACAACTAAACTAGGCGAATCAAACCATAGATAGAGAATAGATTGCGTCTACCTGTAGCTGCATTTTTTAAGCCATTGCAAACTTAAAAAGTAATCATATGAGATTTTGCAGAAATACGATGAGTAGACTGGCGCATTTGAGGAGATCTGACTAGGGGTGTCATCCATTCCAGCTAAAACTCTGACAATGGCAAGGCGACAGCCCTTAACCTATTTTTGGGAACGGGCGCGATCAAGCAGATGCGGCAAGCGTTTGACCCTGAATGGATGACGCGCTTTAGCAACACCCAACGCCTTGCTAAGTGAGCGTTGCTGAGTGGAAGTATGAATTCTTGAGATGCGATTGCTTTGATTGCCCTTTTTTCGTACTTTTAGCACATTCTGACGATTGCGCATAGAGAACCAGAATCATTTCCACTGTTTGTAACTTTCCAGCTAAAAACTATTCACTGTCGCCTACTCATAATGGAGTCCGGACAGAACCGACAATTTTCAAGGGTTTGTACCTCCGGCTAGCACTGCTGACAGCAGACACACGTTCAGATCATCGTTCAGATTAAGGCGTATTGCTGCCGCCATAACTTCAGCACATTGGCTGAAAAACACTGACCTTTGCGTAGTTTGTGAATGGTCAGTATAAACATGTCGATTTTCAAGTAGAAACTGGGAAAGTTGATTACATCGCAGACAATCATTGCAGCAGCTTCCTCAGTAATTCTCCTTAGACAAGAGCATACTTACCGAAAACTGCTGATTTCTCACAATTTATCTACGTTTGGCTTGTGTTTCCGTCGTTGATTTGTAGAACAAGATCTCAAAGTTCATCTGCTCATCCCCTAAATTATTTAATTTGTTGTCAGCCTTTAAATGTATGACCAGTAATATAAAGCAAGCAAAGAACGTTCTACCGACTCGAATTTTCACTAGCACGAAACTGAGATTGACAACTTGGTCTGTATTGTTGGCTGCGCTCAGTGCTGCAATCGCCAGCGCAACGACCATTTATCACCTGAATCAGCTAGCAGAACGCAGCAACAACACAAGGCTGCTCTTGACTCAAGTAAAAGAACAAGTCAGTAGACTGAATGCTTTGGAATGGGAAGGCATTTCCAAACGTGAAATCGATCAGGATTTAACCGAAGAACTGGCTGAAAACCGACAAAGTACCAACACTGTCCTGAGCCAGCTTCAGCTCATTGATCAACAAAAGAATCTGAATAATCTTTTCGCATTCTATTTGCGCTATAGAACCGAAATTGATGGCGCACTGGAGCTAATCGCTCAAGGCAAAATCGAAGAAGCGATGAAAGTTGATGCAGATGGAATTGATGAGATCTACGATGAGCTATATGCTGAAGTTACAGATTTGGAAAAGATCTACGTAGAGCAGAAAGAACGGACTAGAAGAATTGCTGATTTCGGCACAACGGCGTCTCTACTGTTGTCCGCCGCGATCATTGGCATCTTGTTTCGCCAATTCAGCAATAAGTTATGGGTAAAAAATCAGGCTTTAGAAACCGCTTTGCAAGATCTGCAACAAACGCAGAGCCAACTGATTCAACAAGAGAAAATGGCCGCTTTGGGGCAATTAATCGCTGGAATCGCCCATGAAATCAACAACCCTCTCGGTACAATTAAAGCCTCTGCTGACAACACCCACAAAGCGCTACAAGAAGCCTTAGCCGACCTGCCGCACCTACATCAGCGTTTAACCCCTGCGGAACAGGAAAGTTTCTTTAAGCTGGTATTCTCAGCCCTGCATAGCCAACCCTTGATTGCGTCGAGTGAAAGCCGCGCCATTAAACGCAAGCTGGCTGCTCAACTGGAAGAACACGACCTTGAGAATACTAGAGATACTGCTGATTTATTAATGGATATGGGTGTCTATGAGAATATCGAATTCTTACTGCCACTCTTAAAAGGTGAACACGGTGAATGGGCAGTGCAGTTTGCTTATAACCTAACGTGTTCATTTATCAATAATCAAATGATTCTACGTGCCGTTGATCGCTCTTCCAAAATTGTTTTTGCCCTCAAGAGCTATGCTCGGTTTGACCAAACTGGACAAAAGCAGCGATTGCAGGTGGCTGATGGATTAGAAACCGTGATCGAAATCTATCACAACCAGCTTAAGCGCGATATTGAACTGATCCGCGACTATGAGCCGCTGCCTGAGATCTGGGGCTATCCGGACGAACTGATCCAGGTGTGGACAAACTTGATTCATAATGCCATTCAAGCAATGCAATTAAAGGGTACACTAACGCTTATCACGCGCCATCAGGAGAACGGAGTTGAAGTCAGCGTCATCGATACAGGTTCTGGAATACCTTTGGAGGTGCAGCAGAAAATTTTCGATGCCTTTTTTACGACTAAAGCTGCGGGAGAAGGCAGCGGTTTGGGCTTATATATCAGTCAGAAAATTATTGACAAACACCAGGGGCACATGACTGTCACCAGTCAACCAGGACGAACACAATTTAGTGTTTGGCTTCCCGTTGAGTCTATTTAAGGAGAAAAATGATTATGTCTAATGCTGCTATTCTTTGCGTAGATGATGAAGATGCGATTTTGAGATGCCTTAAGGAACAATTAAAACGTTGTTTTGGGAATCGTTATGTCTATGAGGTTGCTCAAAGTGCTGAAGAGGCTTGGATTGCCATTGATGAGTTGATTGATGAACAGATCAAAATCCTGATCATTGTCTCAGATTGGCTAATGCCCGGTGTTAGAGGAGATGAATTCTTGACTCAAGTTCATCAGCGCTTTCCCAAAATTGTCACTGTGATGTTAACTGGGCAAGCCGACGAAGCAGCGATTGAGCGAGCCAAGCAGCAAGCCAATCTTTATGCCTGCCTGCACAAACCCTGGACGGAAGAAGAGCTACAGCAAGTGATTCATACAGCATTAAATTAATAGACGATGAGAGCGGCAATTGTTTGTGTAGATGATGAGTGGTTTATTCTCAAAAGTTTAGGTGAACAGCTCAAGCGCAATTTCGGCAAAAAATACGATGTTGAGTTGGCAAGTGGTGGCGAAGATGCACTGTCGCTCTGTGCAGAACTAACCGCACAAGGTAAGCATATTCCCCTCATCATTCTGATCAGAGAATGCGAGGCATGGAAGGAGACGCACTCCTCATTCAACTTCATTCTCTGTATCCCAAAACATTAAAAATCATGTTGACGGGACAAGCTGGTGCAGATTCAGTTGGAAATGTTGTGAAT
>JAAUQT010000112.1 GCA_012033495.1 Cyanobacteria bacterium RM1_2_2
CACCACCGTATGCAGTTCGTCGATAAACAGCACCACTTGCCCTTCAGAACTGGTGACTTCCCGCAGCACGGCTCGCAGTCGATCCTCAAATTCGCCGCGATATTTGGCTCCGGCAATCAGCGAACCCATATCTAGGCTAATCAAACGGCGGTTTTTCAGCGATTCGGGTACATCGCCATTGATGATCCGCTGCGCTAAGCCTTCGGCAATCGCGGTTTTGCCGACTCCGGGTTCCCCAATCAGCACCGGATTATTTTTCATGCGGCGAGACAACACCTGCACCACCCGCCGGATTTCTTCATCGCGTCCAATCACCGGATCAAGTTTGCCGCTTTTGGCCTGTTCGGTTAAATCACGCCCATATTTTTCTAGGGCCTGATAGCCCGACTCTGGATTCTGGTCTTTGACTTTTTGGTTGCCCCGCACTGCTTTAATTGAAGTTTCCAGCCGTTTAGCATCCACCTCAAACTTGCGAAAGGTTTGCCGCCCCACGCGGTCATCCTCTGCCAGCGCCAGCAGCAAGTGCTCAACCGAAATATATTCATCTTGCAGGTTTTTGCGAGCGGCATCTGCCAAATCCAGCAGCGCATCTAACCCTTGCCCTAAATAAAGCTGTCCGTCGGCGGCATTGCGGGGTTGGCGTTGGGCGTATTTTTCGATCTCCTGCTTAAAGCGAGCCGGATCGATACTCGCCTTCGTGAGCATATTCGGCGCTGCTCCTTCTTGCTCCAGCAACGCCAGGATCACATGTTCCACCTCTAGATACTGATGTCGAAACCGACGCGCCACATCCTGGGATTTGACAATTGCTTCCCAGGCTTTTTCAGTAAATTTGCTAGAGTCAGTGGGCTGCATAACCAATAAGTCAGAAAATATAAGTTACAGATCCGAAGTCTTAATTCAGCCAGATGGCGTTTTAAGTATAGCAATCTAGCGATTTGAGCCGGACTTTACTCCAGGAACATCCCACCCAATCGCCATAATTTCCGCTAACCTTTTCAGCATTATTCCAAATTGGCTTTCAAACGGGAAATTCACGGAAAATGAGTCGGCGAACATCTGGAAGAAGGGAAGCTTGCTCAGTCTTTCCTGTCCCTACTCCATTTCATCGGTTCTGGGCAGCGGTTCAGCAACGGGCAGCTTGCGCAAATCAGGTAATTCAGCCTGCTCGACTTGACCTACCAACTCCTTGTGGGTTTCTTTCAGATCAATCGGCAGGGCGATCGGCTGAACTTGCTCAATCCAGCAGCTTGCTGTGGGTAGCGTGTCTTCCAAATCATCCAGCGGTCGGGGAATCACCATCACGGCGTGGAGTTCGCCAATCCGGTCGGCTTCGTGCATTCCGGCTTCCACGGCAATCGCCACGTCGGAAACACGCCCTCGAATAATCACCGTACACAGCCCATCGCCAATTATCTCATAGCCGGAAAGCTGCACCTCTGCGGCTTTTAACATCGCATCGGCTGCCCCCACCATCGCTGGAAAACCGCGCGTTTCGAGTAGCCCCACCGCCAAATTACTGAGACGGCTATATCCCTGCTCAGACACCATCCGCGCCAGCCGCCCGCTAATCGGCAACACCATTTCCAAGTTGGCCAACGGTCGTGAAATCACCGATTTGGAAACCAACTGCCCAAATTGCTCCGCCACATTTGCCCCTTCTTCGACTGCCAGCCGCACATCCGAAATGCCGCCCCGCACTACGGCCGTACAGTAGCCGCTGCCAATTTTTTCATAGCCAACGAGCCGCACTGCTGCCGACTTCAGCATCATATCGGCAGTACCCACGATCGCCGGAAAACTGCGGGTTGAGACTAGCCCTAGGGCACTTTCAAGCGGAATCGGCGGACGGGGTGAGGTCATAGTTAAGTCGGGATGCAATCACGCAATGAAAGACTAGGATGGAGGGTCGGGCGGTTTAGAGTCTGGAGGCTCTTGAGGTGCCGTGGACTCTAATGCCTGACGATGGGGGAACATCGTGATCATAATGCGTTCGACATAAGCTTGACCATAGACCTGAGTCATGGTTTTCTGGATTGCGGTGGGCTGAGGCGAAGCACCCGGAGCAGATCGACCGTTGGTTGCGGCGGCTGTTGCCGTAGAATCTGCCGTTTCCGCAGGGGGTGGAGAAGGTGCCGTGGCAGCCGGATTGGGAGAAGTGGATGCAGCAGACGCCGCAGGTGATTCTAACGTTACAGTCCGGCTGAAGTCGCCAATCAGTGAATTGGGGGCGATCGACTGCTTCGGCAAAACAGAACTATTTAAAATCGTCGTCATTGCCCCAATGCAAGCTTCCGTGCCAATCGTGCCACTCCCAACAATCAGCACCCCGGTTCCCAAGGTGACACCAGCCTGAAGCTCTAACACACCACCTGACGCATGAACGATCGAGCCGCGTCCCACGCAGACTCCTGCGCCAATCGTTAACTGGCAGCCTGGATCAGCTTGCAGCAGAACGCCTGGCGCAATCGCCGCACTGGGATGAACGACAACTTCACCGCTAATGTAGAGATGACAATCGTGAATCAATTCCAGTGACGGCGAATCCATGCGGGGGTGTTCCAGGTGGCTGTTCTCTTTCAGCGAACTTAGGATCGTGGATTGAATCAATCCGTAAACTGGACGGGCGGGTTGAGCCGATCAATCGGCATCCGGCCATCGATTTGACCATACCCCCCCCGTACTCACGATCGAACTGATGGAATTCCCATTCCTTACGGGCGCTGCACAATCATTTCAGCGACCCGACGCTTTGTTTTGGTATCGACACCCACCAAGCGGACGTATTCACCGCTGTTTTCAGTCAAGCAGTTTTCTAACGCCGCCAACACATCTGTGTCACGAGTAGATTGAATCGGCGCACAGCTACTCCAGGTGCTCGTTTGAAAGCGGCGAGCGTTGGCGTGTTCTGCGGCGACTCGATAGCCTTGAGCTAATAGCTGCCGGACTTGATTCACCACATCAGCGCTGAGACGACCGCCCCCTGCCTGACTGGGTGCACTGTAGCTGGGTGCACTGTAGCTGGACGCACTGTAGCTGGGTGCACTGTGGCTGGACGCACCGTGGCTGGGCGCACTATAGCTGCCGCCATTGCCGTTAGAGCCGTAGCTTTGAGGCTGGGGTGCAGGCGTGTAGCCGTTACCAGTTGAGCTAGGCGCAACGGCCTTGTCGCCCGGACGCTGCACAATCATTTCCGAGATGCGACGCTTCGCTTTCGGGTCGATGCCAAAAACGCGCACATATTCGCCGCTGTGTTCAGAGAGACAGCTTTCGAGGGCCGCAATTGCTTCAGCAGGGCGAGAGGTTTGAATCGGAGAGCAGCTTTGCCAAGAGCAAGTCTGGAATCGACGCGCGTCAGCGTGCTCGGTGCCAATGTTGAAGCCTTGACTGACAAAGTGATTCACCTTTTCAATCACTTCCGGGCTGAGCCGCGAACTGCCGCTATGAGTGGCTTGTCCACTGTAGCTGCTGTGGCCACCATAGCTGCTGCTAGAACTGCTGTAGCTAGAAGGAGCGGCTTGCGGAACGCTGGCTTCCGTGGATCGCATTCCCGATCCATCTGGGCGCTGCACAATCACTTCAGAGATCCGACGCTTCACTTTCGGGTCAATCCCAAAAATGCGGACATACTCGCCCTGATGCTCGGCGATACAGGCTTCGACAAACGCCAGCACGTCTGCTTCCCGACTCGACTGGGCAGGTGTGCAACTCGTCCAGGTGCTAGTTTGAAAGCGGCGTTTATTGGCATGTTCTGACCCGACCTGAAACCCTTGTGCCAGCAGTTGACGAACATGCGCCACAATTTCGGAAGATAAACGAGTATTTTGCATGGTGGAACTAGAGATTGGATGAGAAGGACTAAAAGACGATGGGTCAAGCATTTGAGCACGAGAAGGTTGATCCGTTGCACCGCTATAGGCTCGCTCTAAGCGCTGTCGAATCGGCGTAATACAAGCTATATTTTCAGCGCCGTGATAGCCAGAGCGCAGAGCATCATTGACACCCAGGACATGGGCTGCAAAGTGACGATCGGTTTCTTGGACAGCGGGGAGTTGATCAGCCTGCTGCTGGGTGGTAATGATTGCACCAGAGGGAACATACCGACCAGGCGGAATTTCCACATCTTGAATCAGGGCGTGCATCATCACAATGCAACCGTCGCCAATTCTAGCGTTGAACACCGTGGAGCGAAACCCGATAAAACAATCGTTGCCGATGTAGGCCGGGCCCTGGATCAACCCCATATGGGTAATCGAGGTGTTTTGACCAATCCAGACCGAATAATCTTGCTGATCGGCTCCCACCACGCGACCCTGCTGCAATCCGTGAATGACGACACCATCCTGAATATTGCTATTTTCCCCAATGTGAAAGGGACTTCCTTGATCCGCTCGAATAGAAGTCCCTGGGGCAATTAAGACATTCGCACCGACTTTGACATCCCCAATAATATTGGAAAAGGAATGAACATAGGCAGTCTCATCAATCTGAGGTTGGGCCAAACTCTTCGACCAAGGTGTCGGAGCAGCAGCGGAGCCACGGACTACCATAGAAGTTATCTCTCTTGCCTGAAACAGCGTTAGCCGTTTGATTAAATTCGGTTTCACTCACGGATTGCTTGAAGCGGCAGCTTTGGCAGCAATAGGGAGAAGTGGCAACTCAGGATGAGCAGCATTCTACGGTGCAGATATTGCGGCAACAAAGCTACCAGCCTCTACTGGCTCTACTGGAATTGGCGACTTGAATTGATCGAGCATCTAAATTGCGGCAAGCAGCTACCGATCCTGATCTCGCTTGCTGTATAGTCGCCCACTTTCAACGCTGACCGTATCAATAATTCCCACCACTAAGGCGTCAACGGGGCGAGTTTCACCTCCCGGAACTTGACGAGCGGCGCTCCCACGGCTAACGAGAACCCACTCATCAATTCCTGCACCCACGCTATCAATCGCAACTTCATAGCCAGGCAGAGGCTGCCCCTCCGAATCGAGAAATTGCACCAGCAGGAACTTGGCTCCCGTGAGGCTGCGCTCCTTTTGTGTGCTGACAACCGTGCCACAGACTTTAGCAATTTGCATTAGCGTTTAATCAACTAGGAGCGGCTGATCGGACGAATGCCGCTGACGCTTTCCCGGAATGCCTCGACTGCTTCGGTGTAGCGAATCGGCAGCACATATTCCAGGTTTTCGTGTGGACGCGCAATGATGTGAGTTGAGAGCACCTGCCCGCCGTTTACACGCTTTACGTTTTCAATCCCAGCCGCGACCGAGGCCTGCACTTCCGAGACATCGCCACGCACAATCACCGTCACGCGACCGCTGCCAATTTTCTCATAGCCAACGAGAGTGACTCGCGCTGCCTTCACCATCGCGTCTGCTGCTTCCACAACAGCAGGAAAACCCAACGTTTCTACCATTCCAACTGCAATTGCCATGATCTTTGATCCCTTCCAGTGTTGTTTTCTAAATCTGAAACTAATCTGAAACTAAACAGTGATGAACAAGCAACCCATTCCAACCGATAAACCTACTGAAGCGGTTGCTCCAGCCTGGTCATGCCTAACTTACGCCACGCAAAGCTAGGATCGGAACTGCTCTACCGCTTCGGTGTAGCGAATCGGCAGCACATATTCCAGGTTTTCGTGCGGGCGAGCAATAATGTGAGTCGAAACGACTTCGCCACCATTAACCCGCTTCGCAGACTCAATCCCAGCCGCGACCGAGGCCTGCACTTCCGAGACATCGCCGCGCACAATTACCGTCACGCGACCGCTGCCAATTTTCTCATAGCCAACGAGAGTAACTCGCGCTGCCTTTACCATCGCGTCTGCCGCTTCCACAACAGCAGGAAACCCTCTCGTCTCAATCATTCCAACAGCAATCGGCATCGTTTATCTCCAAATATCTCCAACAAGTAGAGAATGAACCAGTCTAAAATCTGAAAATATTGACGGGTATTCCGACTTTAATTTTCAGCAAAGCACCTTAAGAATTCCCCAGTCTAAGAATACAAGGTCGCTTTCACCCTTGGCAATATAACTCAGGATGATTGTCTTTATGAGAAATATAATTCTAAGTTATAAATCCACAGTTTGTCCTCAAGTTGATTGCTTTAAGTTATTCTGACCAGGCTGATATTGACCGCGCTTCTCAACCGTTTTACTCCTCAATTCCTAGCAGCTTTGCGAAGACTTCTAAGATGAGTTTTTGCCAATCAGAATCAACCCTAACTCAGAAGATTTCTAGAGCAGCATTTCTGACTCACTCAAGTCACCAAGCCCAGACAAGCAGGTAGCTTAATAGCAATTTAGCCATACTTAAAGCTCTAACTTTCAGACCCAATATTTCAAATTTTTAGGTCAAAAAATGAGGCCTACAGCAGAATTTTGGCAGCAAAGAATGTAGCAATACCATGATTCACAATCATATCATTTATAAGGAAGACTTTATACTTTCCATTTGGCTTTAAGTTAGATTAATCTTCTGCAAATAAATCGGCATAAATTTATCAAATTGCAATAATCTAATACTTTGATTTATGAGATACTAATATTTCCTTAATAATATCAGCTAATGGCACCCCGAATGCTTTCTGAGCAATTCGTTCTTAGTTCAGAGTTTTGCCCAGATGGGGTGAAGGGCGGCTTGGATAAACCTCTATGATTCAGTCGCCATTTTTTTGTAAACTTTTGTATAACCGTATTTCTGTCTGACTGTGCTTTGCTGAGTTAGCTGCTCTGCTCAATGCAGTAGTTTCAGTTCTGGCTCAGGTAGACAGACTTTAGAACGGTCTCTTATTAGGTCTTCTCTTTAGGTCTCAATTTAGGACTAGGACGCATTGGTCATGGATCAGCTACTCTATCAGACAAGCTGGTGGGTTCCACTGTACGGGTTGCTGGGCGCAATCTTGACGTTGCCTTGGTCAATTGGGCTAGTCAGGCGAACAGGGCCGCGTCCGGCTGCCTACATCAATATTTTGATGACGCTCTTGGCGCTGGTTCATACGGGGTTCATGCTGTGGGCTTTATGGGATGCACCTCCAGAACGGCTGCTGATTCCCTGGCTGAGCTTGCCTGGCTTCGATTTGTGGCTCACCTTCCTCACCTCTCGCACCAGTCTGGGGGCTGCTTTTTTTATCACGGCGCTCAGCTTACTGGCCCAAATGTTTGCTCTAGGCTACCTGGAAAAAGACTGGGCATTAGCTCGCTTCTATGCGTTGATGGGCTTTTTGAGGCAGCGATGACTGGCATTGCCCTCAGTGATTCACTCTTCCTCAGCTACGCGCTCCTGGAAATGCTCACCCTTTCTACTTACTTATTGGTGGGCTTCTGGTATGCTCAGCCTCTCGTCATCGGGGCGGCTAGAGATGCGTTTTTAACGAAACGAGTCGGGGATTTGCTGCTGCTGATGGGAGTGGTAGCACTTTCAACCATTGCTGGCAGCCTAGATTTCACCCACTTGGCGCTTTGGGCAGAGTCTGTTCAGTTGGCTCCTTTGGGTGCTGCCTTATTGGGGCTAGCGCTACTGGCTGGGCCGACCGGCAAGTGTGCTCAATTTCCCCTGAATCTTTGGCTAGATGAAGCGATGGAAGGGCCAAATCCGGCATCCATTTTGCGGAACTCAGTGGTGGTGGCTTGCGGAGCCTATGTTTTGATCAACTTGCAGCCTGTTCTGGCCCTGTCTCCCCTAGTGCTGACGGTGCTAATGGTGTTGGGAGCCATGACCGCAATCGGGGCGTCGCTCGTCGCAATTGCCCAAATTGATCTCAAACGGGCCCTATGTCACTCAACCAGCGCTTACTTAGGGCTGGTTTTTCTGGCAGTTGGAACGCAGCAAGATGAAGTGGCGCTGATGTTTCTGTTAACCCATGGCATCGCTAAGGCTTTGCTGTTTATGAGCATCGGGGCAGTAATTTTAACGACTAGCACGCAAGATGTAACCGAAATGGGCGGGCTGGCCCCTCGGATGCCGGCCACAACGCTAGCTTTTATGGTCGGTTCAGCAGCGTCATTGGGCTTGCTGCCCCTGGGCTGCTTTTGGGCAATGCTGGAATGGGCGGAAGGTGTTTGGACGACTTCTCCTTGGCTGGTGAGCATTCTGCTATTGGTAAATGGACTCACCGGCTTCAACCTGGTGCGGGTGCTGGGTCTTGTATTTTTGGGAACGCCGAAACCCAAAACTCGACGAGCGCCAGAAGTGGGTTGGTTGATGGCTGTGCCGATGATCGCTCTCACGATTGTGACGCTATTGATGCCGCTGATGTTGCAGCAATGGCAGTTGCTCCCCGCTTGGCAGGACGCTGATTTGATGCTAGCAACGCTGATTGTGCTTTCAGGAGCGGTGGGCTGCGGGTTCGGCGGTTGGCTCTATCTGAATCCGGCGGTTTCTAAGCCCGTGGATTTCGTGTGGGCATCGGTGCGGGAAGTTTTAGCCTACGACTTTCGCCTTGAGCGGCTGTATGCTGTGAGCGTGGTGTTGGGTGTTGTCCAAGGGGCGCGCCTCACCGCCTGGTTTGATCGCTATGTCATTGACGGTTTGGTCAACTTTGTGGGGGTCGCTTCTATTTTTAGCGGTGAGAGCTTGAAATATACAATTTCAGGGCAATCTCGCAACTATCTGCTGACGCTGTTTATCGGAACCTTGATCACGTTAACGACGGTGGCTTGGGCGTTTTGGGGCTGGACGTTCTAGCGCTGCGTTGGTTAACCGATTCCTTGTTGTTCCTGACTCTTCTAATCATTTCCCGTCCTTATCCAGTTTTATTCCTGGTTTTACGAACGGCTCTGCTTGATCAACATTGGCAAATTGGCAAAGGAGTATCTGCATTCATGCTAAGTATCTTAGTCTGGGCACCCATTTTGGGAGCATTGCTGATTAGCTGCCTGCCGCAGGCGATAGGGGCGCAGCGTGCTCGACAGATTGCCCTATGGATTGCGGGTATAGTGCTGCTGTGGACGGCCTATTTAGCCAGCCAGTTTGATCTGAGCACTGCTAGCTTACAGTTTCAGGAAACCTTACCCTGGATTGAAAGCCTAGAACTCAGCTATCAAATGGGCGTCGATGGGCTTTCGATGCCGTTGGTAATCATCAGCAGCTTACTGAGTTGGCTGGCTATTTTTAGCAGCGATCGCCAAATTAATCGTCCCCGACTGTACTATGCCCTGCTGCTCGTTTTGAGTGGAGCCGTGGCGGGGGCTTTCCTAGCCCAAAATCTGCTGCTGTTTTTCTTGTTCTATGAAGTTGAATTGATTCCGCTTTATCTGATGATTGCGATTTGGGGCGGAGCTTTGCGCGGTTATGCCGCCATGAAGTTTTTGATTTATACAGCGGTTTCGGGTGCGCTGATTTTGGCAGCTTTTTTTGGGTTGGCGTTGCTCAGTAGTTCTCTCACCTTCGATTACGATGTTTTGCAAAACCAAACCCTGCCATTGGCGACACAGGTGATCTTGCTGACGACGCTGCTGATTGGCTTTGGCATCAAAATTCCGATTGTGCCGCTGCATACTTGGCTACCCGATGCTCACGTTCAAGCCCCGACTCCAGTTTCAGTGTTGCTGGCTGGGGTGCTGCTGAAGCTAGGAACCTATGGCATGTTGCGATTTGGCTTAGGGCTATTTCCGGAAGCTTGGAAGGTAGCGGCTCCGGTGATTGCGGCTTTCGCTGTCATTAGCGTTTTGTATGGCTCGTTCGCGGCGATTGCCCAGACCGACATGAAGAAAATTGTGGCTTACAGTTCCGTCGGGCATATGGGCTACATTTTGCTGGCGGCGGCAGCGGCAACTCCCTTGAGTTTGGTTGGAGCCATCGCCCAAATGGTTAGCCACGGACTGATCTCGGCTCTGCTGTTTTTATTGGTAGGTGTGGTTTACGCCAAAACAGGAACCCGCGATATCAACGTCTTGCGAGGCTTACTGAGTCCAGAGCGAGGCTTGCCGCTGATCGGCAGTTTGATGATTGTGGGAGCGATGGCCAGCGCGGGCATTCCCGGTATGATGGGCTTCATTGCCGAGTTTATTGTTTACCGCAGCAGCTTTGAGGTGTTTCCGGTACAAACTTTGCTGTGTATGGTGGGGACTGGCTTAACGGCAGTGTATTTTCTGGTTTTGATTAACAAAGCCTTCTTTGGTCGCCTGCCCGACAATTTGGCCAATCTACCGCAAGTACGCTGGCGAGACCGCATTCCTTCAGTGATTGTGACGGTGCTCATTATCTTTTTAGGGATTCAGCCCAGTTGGATTATGCGCTGGAGCGAAACCACCTCGATTGCGCTGGTCAGAAACCGCCTAGAGCGAAACGTTACATTGACTGTTGCTGTCCCAATGCCGCTGGAACTCTCCTTGCAACCGGATTTGACGCTACTCCCGACATTGCCCGATCTGCAAGGCTAATTCATCATGTAAAAAAGATGCGATTCGTTCGCACTGCTGCTTTTATTTTTCGTCCTTCAATTTTGGCTGCTATGGTGATTGCGATTTCTCCTTCAACCCATCCGCTTGCCCCTATCATCGATCGCCTCGAACAGGGGGGAGCCTTACTGCCCGACACTCCTGAGAACGTAGTAGAGGTCGTAGGCATCCTCAAAAGCTACGGTGTGGTGTTGGGTGCTTATGAGCGCAACTTAAACTACATTGCCGAGCATCAGTTTTTGGTGCTGTTTCCTTTCTTCAAATATTTTGATGGCGAAGTGACGTTGAGAAAGCTGCTGAAGCACTGGTGGCATGACCGGATCAACTACGAGTTTGCCGAATATTGTATGAAGGCGATGTTCTGGCATGGCGCGCATGGACTGGACATTTACCTCGACAGTGCAGAATTTCGTCAGCGGGCTGGGGCTGCAATTCAGGCAAAGCTCCGATCAAATCTGGTAATGGGCAGCTTGAATCGCCTGTTGCCAGAATTTTTGCTAGAACAAGTGCGGATGTTGTGCTACTACAGCGCTCTAGGACAGTTTTGGAATGTGATGAGCCGCATGTTTCTAAGTCTGTCAGATCGCTATGATTGCGGTGAAATTCAAACCATTGCTGATGTCGTAGACCACGTTCGAGAGGGGCTGGTCGCTGCTGCTGCTAACCCGATTACCTATGCCGTAACGATTGCAGGGCAGGTGTATGAAATTATTCCTAAATCCGTGGGGCTAACCTTCCTGATGGATACGGCGGTTCCCTATGTTGAGGCGGTTTTTTTCCGCTCGTTTCCCTTTTTTGGCACAGTTTCCTACAACGCTCAAGCCCACCAAATTTCGCCAGAACAAGCTGACTTTAACTACGGCGCGCTGTTTGCCGATCCGCTGCCCATTGGGGGAGCAGGAATTCCACCGACGCTGTTAATGCAAGATATGCTGCATTACATCCCGCCTTATTTGGAAGCCGTTTACATGAAAGGCGCACGGGGACAAGATGACATGCGAGTGAAAATTTGTCTGAGCTTCCAAAAATCGATGTTTTGCGTCACCACAGCAGCAATGCAGGGTTTAGCGCCCTATCCCTTCAGCACAACCGACCCAGAGCAACAGCGAGCGAACCGGGCCTATCTAGAGCAGTGGATGGATCGGTTTCTAACTTCCCGTTTAATGCAGGTCAACTAGTGAAGGGGGCGGAGGCGCTCAAATGGCTGAATTTGAGCCTGGATAATTTTCCCATCTCCGCCCAGTTTTCTAGATTCTTCAAGAATCCGGAGATCTAAACTCTGAGCCTGTGCTTTAAAAAGCATCTGTTTCAACACAGATAAAAAATCTGGCTCTTACACTTCCGATGAAACTCTTGGAGAGTGAAAGAACCAGATCATAGGTAAAATTTATCGGTTAGAAAAACGCAGGTCGGTGGCGAATTAAGCTGAGATATTCTTCACGAGTTTTAGAATCTTCCTGAAATACACCCAGCATGGCGCTTGTCACCGTCCAGGAACCTGGTTTTTGCACACCGCGCATCACCATACACATATGGGTTGCTTCCATCACAACTGCTACACCTTGCGGATCGAGAATTTCCTGAATTGCTTCAGCTACTTGGCGCGTCAGGCGTTCTTGCACTTGCAGGCGGCGAGAATACATTTCTACAATCCGAGCAAGCTTACTCAAGCCCACCACTTTTTGGTTCGGGATGTAGGCGACATGCGCTTTGCCCATAAACGGCAGCATGTGATGTTCACAAAGGCTGAATACATCAATGTCGCGCACAAGCACCATCTCGTTGTGCCCTTCATCAAAAATTGCACCATTGATCAGCGTTTCGAGCGATTGATCATACCCACTTGTGAGAAACCGCATTGCTTCTGCAACCCGCTTCGGAGTTTTGAGCAATCCTTCCCGCTCTGGATCTTCGCCCACATTCAGGAGCATAGTCCGAACTGCGTCAATCATTTCCTCGTTGGCGTTTTCAGGAACCGGATGAGGCTTGGTTTCACGCCCTTGTTTCGTCGTGCGATCGGGCCGAACGGGCACACGTACACCATTCGCCATGTTGGACTCCGTCGCTTCAACATTCTGCTCGCTTGGAGCCGATGTACCGTTCATTCCGTTGGAAGAAGCAATAGTCATAGGTATCTTTAGGGTGAAATCTTCAGAAAATGTCAAATTGGAAAGACAGGTGAAGTTTTAGAGTGCGCCAGCACTGGGCATCACCGTCATTTCTTCGATCACTGCTCCCGGAGGCATTAACGCCGCGTGCAAAATAGATTGAGCGACTGTTTCGGGGGTTAGCATTCGAGAGCGATCGAAGTTTGCTTGCACAGTGTCGGTATCCCAGATGGGAGTGTTCACCGCACCAGGGCAAAGGGTAACCACGCGGATTCCGTGGGCCCGTTCTTCCGCCGCCAGAGTTTTAGAGAGTGCAATCAGCCCCGCTTTGCTGACGTTGTAGGCTCCCCACCCTGGAAACGCTTGGTAGCCTGCAATTGAGGCAATATTGATAATGGTTCCAGCCTGCTGCTCGCGCATGGATGGCAGCACAGCCTGAATACATTGAAAAACACTCGTGAGATTCAACTGAATCACCTGCTGCCAATCGGCCAGAGATGTTGTGAGCAAATCTCCGGTGTAGCCCATGCCTGCATTATTAACAAGAATATCAACCGGAAATTGGTGAACAATCGATTCAATCTCAGCCTTGACTTGCTCGACTGCCGCCAAATCAACCGCGAAACCTTGCGCCCTACCGCCAAGCGCTTCCACCTCAGCGACCGTTTCTGCCAAAGAGGACTGAGATCGGCTAACCAACACCAAATCAATACCAGCTTTGGCAAACGCGAGGGCAGTAGACTTGCCAATTCCACGGCTTGCGCCCGTAATTAGGGCACAATGATGCATTAAAGAAGCCATGCTGTTTCCAATC
This sequence comes from Cyanobacteria bacterium RM1_2_2, assembly GCA_012033495.1. GTDB lineage: Bacteria > Cyanobacteriota > Cyanobacteriia > Elainellales > Elainellaceae > Elainella. Next base: position 13,328 of record JAAUQT010000112.1, read on the forward strand.
TTGCCAAGTTCAAGATAGCCAATTCAAAACTAAACAATCCGCAGAAAGAACAGCCTGATGGAAAGGCTGAACATCACAAAAGTGACGGCCGTTCACGTCGATACCAAATTCAGTCAGAAAACTTTTAACAGCAACACTTTTTCAGTACAACGGCTGGCAATACCAGAAAGACATTTTTCATCGGCAGTGCGTCAATGACGGGGAAGCTAAGCAAAGACGCCTTTTGAGCAAATGAGAGTGAAATAAGAGGAATTCGACAGAAATTAGAAAAATGTAAAAAAATGTTACTGAATCGATTATAGCACTGGAGGAATCATCCTCTCGTGTTTTGTAGTGGTTGTAGCAATTGAGATTTTGTAATCCAATCAATTGACGTTGATGAATTGGCTTTTCTCAATTGATCTCGTGCAAAGGGTGCTCGTGCAAAGGGTGCTCATGTAAAGGGTGCTCGTGCAAAGGGTGCTCATGTAAATCAGCGTTCTAGACGCTCGCTTGCAGGTATGTCCCCATGTTGCGGAACTTTTGATAGCGCCAGTCTTTAAGCTGTTGCCGCGTCATGCGAGTGAGTTCGCTCAAGTTCTCTAACAAAGCTTGTTTGAGGGTTGCCGCTGCTTGCAGAGGATTTGCGTGTGCGCCGCCGATCGGCTCCGGCAAGATTTGGTCTAAAATGCCCAAGTTTTTCAGATCGGTTGCCGTTATTTTCAACGCTTCTGCCGCTTGGGGAGCTTTGCCGCCATCTTTCCAAAGGATTGCTGCACAAGCTTCGGGGCTAGCCACCATATAAATCGAATGCTCGAACATCATCAGCCGATCGCCCACGCCAATCCCCAGTGCTCCGCCCGATCCACCTTCGCCAATCACCGTACACAAAATCGGCACTTCCAACCGAAACATTTCGCGCAGGTTGTAGGCAATCGCTTCTCCTTGTCCTAACCGCTCGCCTTCTACGCCAGGATAGGCTCCGGGTGTATCAATAAAAGTAATAATGGGCATCCCAAATCGGTTCGCGTGTTCCATCAGCCGCATGGCTTTGCGATAGCCGCCCGGAGAAGCCATGCCAAAGTTACGCCGCACGTTGTCTTTGGTGTCCCGTCCTTTTTGGTGCCCTAAAATTACCACGGGGCGGTCTTCTAGGCGAGCAATTCCTCCCACCAGCGCCAAATCATCGCTGCCCGTACTGCGATCTCCGTGCAGTTCAATCCATTCATCGGTGATCGCCTGAATATAGTCCAATGTGCTGGGGCGGCGCGGATGGCGAGCAACCTGTAAGCGTTGTGATGGCGTGAGGCTGCCAAAAATTTCCTGTCGTAACTGCACAGCCCGCAGTTCTAGCTGCCGGATTTGAGTAGAGACATCGACATCGTTTTCTTCAGCTAATTCACGAATTTGAGCGATGCGAGAGTCAAGCTCTACCAGCGGCTTTTCAAAATCTAAAAGAATTTGCTTGCGATCAGAACTTGCCATAGATTGAGAGAACCAAAGGAGGGATAGAGTGCAAGTCCCAACTGACCTGCTAAATTGCGCAACAAGGGTTGATCGAGATGAGGCAGCGACTCAGAACCTGTTTGAGAAGTGCTTGATTGTCTAGTGACTCCCAATCCCTCATTCTGGTGGTCCGTTCTAAACCACGACTGCTTAAAGTCTCCCATTCTGGGGAACTTAAGGGGGTGGGGCATCTCAGCACTGTTCAAACCGCTGCTTAGGAAGACTGGCGCTGACCAGTCTCTACTGACCAACCTCTATAATATCCCGCGACCGAGTGGGTTTAGAGACACGATCGGTCTGTTGATGGCAGGAGTAAGGTGAAAGTCGTGATTTTAGAGTGGCTCTGGACTTGAATTTCGGCGTTGAGACGTTCTGCCAGTTTTTTGACAATTGCCAGCCCTAAGCCTGTGCCTTCCTCATACCAAGCTTGAGTGTCAGATACCCGATAAAACGGCTCAAAATTTTGATTCAGTTGCTCAGGCGGGATTTGGGCCCCAGTGTTGCAAACCTGAAGCACGATAGTTGAAGCCCTACATTCGGCCCTTAGCTCAATTTCAGCCCCGGCAGGACTATACTTACAGGCATTATTCAATAGTTCTGCCAGCAATCGCCTCAAACTAGCGGTGTCTAGTGTAAGGTTGGGCAAATCTGGAGAAACACATAGCTTCAAATACTGTTGTTTTGCTTCTGCCCGCACCCTAAAAGGAGTCGCAACTTCTTGGAGCCAATCTTGCCAATACAAGGTTTCTAGCCGCTTAGAGTCAATTCCAGCCTGTAGCCGCTGCAAGTCGAGCAGGTCATTGACCAACATCATTTCTCGGTGGCATTCTTCTTCTAAAATTTGGACGTATTCTTGCCAGTTTTCCTGACCATAAGGGCTTTTCAGCAAGTCGAGGGCAGTTTGCATGTTGGCAACAGGGGCGCGCAGTTCATGAGTCGCTGTTCTGAGAAAGTCCTCTTTAAAAAAGTCGCTTTGCTGCAAAACTTCAACTTGTTGCTGAAGCTGTCCGGTTTTCCGAATCCGATCATAGATTGCTGTCGTGCAGCCCGTTAGCCCTAATAGCGCCAGGGGCGTGACCAACGGTGGCAAATAGTTGACTTGAAACAGCAGCAAACTGGCCATTCCCCAAGTACAGCAAAGCCCAACCGTTCCGAGCGTCTGTCGAACGATGCCCCGTTCAGCAATCATCCAGCTACAGAGCGGCCCCACCCCCAGCACGCCCAGCAGCAGCCACAGGCTGGGAATGGGACGGAGCAAATTTTGTTGCAAAACGTTTTGAATCAGCGTGGCATGAAGATCAACATTGCTGGCAGGCGGCGTTTGATCGAACGGGGTAATCAGCGGATCAAATCCTGTTGCTGTAACGCCTAGCAAAATAATTTTGTCCTGAAACTCTTGGGGATCAATCCTTCCCTGAATCACCTCTGCAAAAGAATAGTGCTGCGCTGCTTGAATTGGGCCAAACCAGTTTAGCCAGAGAGGTTGCTGCAAATCTGGCAGAGGCACATTTTCCCGCACCAGCCGATACGCCTGAATCGCTGCAATCCCTAGGGCAGGTTGGGATTGTAGCAACGGAGTCACAGAACGCACAATGCCATCGCTGTCTGAGCGCACCAGAATATGTCCGGTTGCAATGGCGTTCTCCTGTAAGGCAGGGACAGGCAGCAGCGGTTTACCTTCCGCATCCCAAGCAGAGGCCAACACCACCCGCCCATGACGAGCAATCGCTTCTGCCAGCAGCACATCATCCGAACTGGCTTCCGAGAGCAGCAGATCGATCACTAAAACATTTGCCTCAGATTGTTTCAGCCGATCCAGTAGCTCTACATACTGCTGCCGCGGCCAAGGAAATCGTCCTAACTGTTGAATGCTTTGATCATCAATTTCGATGACCACGACTCTCGAATCAGTTGGTCGGCTGCCTCGCAGTTGAAACAGCAAGCGATAGCCAATTTGCTCTAAGGGCTGAAACCAACCTAGCTTCAGTAAGCCTGCAATCACAAGTGCTGCCAATAGTCCTGGCAGGAGCCGTCCGTGCGATTTACATGATTTAGATAAGATCCAAGTCATAAGTTTGTGTTCGACCTAACGGCGTAACCACAGTAATTTGCACCTTGACCCTAGATCGGGCAGGCAAGAACAGGTTAAATTTTCCATCCCGATCGAGTGTTTGCGGCTCCCCTCTATAAAGCACCGTACTGGTTGGATCAACTTGACCTACCAGCCGAATGCGTCTCACCCCTCTTTTGATAATGCGCTCTACCTGATAATCTAAACGAGGTTCGTTAATAAAAGGTACTGGCGCAGAAGGGGGTTCTCCGGGAATCGTGATGTTTTGAAAGCCAGCCGGAACTTCAATTTCCCGATCTTGTGCCTCTGTCACGACACTGCCTTCTAGCGTTGCCACTCCCATCCTGCCGTCAGGCTGCACCACAAGACCAAAATCAGTGCCCCGCACTCCGCTGACCCCTGCCGGTGTTTCAATGTCTAAGCGAGAATCTGGGTTAGTAAAAGCCCGAATCTGTAGGCGAACCCGCCCTCGATCGACCTTGAGGCGCGTGATTCTCCCATCGGAGGGTGCAGTTTCGAGAGCTTGAATCGCCAAATGCGTATTTTCTGCAACCTCAATCGTGCCAATTTGAGTATCAATTTCCAGCTTTGCCGACGCTGCTGTTTCCGTCGTCACCCCATCACCAACGTTCTGTAGCCGATCGCCTTGACGAGCCGACCGCGATTCGCCGCTTTGAAAATAAAACACTGTTCCTGTCAGTTGTTGTAATGCCAACCAGCGGTTTACCCGTACTGTTACAGTATCAGAATACACAGCGTTTGCAAAAACTAATGAAAGCAGGATTGCAAAAATAGCTCCTGAGCTTAAGCTCTGATCGGTTGGTCGCGCAGTTTTGAGTTGAGCGGGCTGTATGCTACGCGGTTGCACATGAACTGCACCAAAGCGAGTGGGGTTAAACCTAAATCGACGCACTGAATACTCCTCTTATTAACAAATTGACGACACCCTTGAGATTTTAAGTGAGTTATAGAATATTTCTTGATTGTCAGATAAGTAGAAGAACCCCATGAAACGGACTTAAAATTCGGGTTTCGACTGCGCTCAACCCGCCGTTTGACTGCGCTCAACCCGCCGTTTGACTGT
>JAAUQT010000113.1 GCA_012033495.1 Cyanobacteria bacterium RM1_2_2
ATTCTAGGGGGCTGTGATCTATTCCAGCTAAGACTCTGACCATGGCAAGGCGACAGTCCCTCGCCTGTTTTGAGGAACGGGTGCGATCGGGCTGATAGCGGCAAGCGTTTGACCATTGTTTTGACCATTGTTTTGATGACGCGCCCTAACTTCCCAGCTTAAACGCTTCTACGAACAGTCCATACGTTAAGCCGAGTTTAGTGCCGTTCAAAATTTCGATTAACAAAACCCGCTGATTGGCTGCCATACGCCGCCGATCACCCCCATAAACCAGCCAACTCACTACTTCAGCAAAGGCCACGAGAAGCAGTGATACCAAAACATCGAGGTCTGCATTTTGTCCAGCCACCGTTGAAAGAATCGTCGCCAGAAAGTTGCCTCCCAAAAGGCTGATGATCATCAAGGAAAGTCGCCGCCACGGGTTGCGCAGAAAAACCGTAAATCTACCCGAAAACTGCTCGATCAAAGTGCTAAGGCGCGTGTTTTGCATCAATTCCCTCCGATCCCCACTGATCCCCAAAATCTAGGATAAAACTCAATTGAATGCTATCCCAAAGTCAGCCATCACTGTCTAGAGTAGAGGTAAGGTTGATACAGGAAACCGGGTGAAGACGAACGACTTGAAGCTAAAACTCTATCCCGCCGCAATTGCCATTTTGGGGCTGAGCCTTGTGGCATTACTGATGTCACGTGTGGAAATTCAAGTATCAAGAGACGATGGAATTGACGAGAGTATTTCTACCGTAGACGAAGTGCCAGCGGCTCCCCTCACTGAAACCGATCAATCGCCTGCCCCACCCCCCATTGAACCGACCGCGACCCCTAGCCTGCCGAGTCCGATTCCAGGGGTCGCCCCAGGTGAACTGCCAGAAACCCCTCCTGAACTGCTGATCGATACCGAAGGGGGGCTGCGCGTCAGCAACCAAAGTCGCTATCCGGTTCGGGTCGCTCTGTTACCGCAGCAACCATCGCCGTCCCCAACGCCAACACCCGACATGCCAACAGGTGGATCTGCCGCCTACAATCAGCCTGTTCATTGGGATTTTGCCCCAGAGGAAGGTGGCGCAAAAGGGCTGATTTTGTCCTTACCCAACGCCCAACTGCGGCTGACTCCGGGCGATGTGCTGGTGGCTTTTGCCCAAGATGGTTCCCGGCGATATTGGGGCCCCTACGTGGTCGGCAAAACTCCGTCACCGACTTGGAGCACAGAGCAGAAGGAGTGGCTATTGATTTTACAGCCTTGAGGGGTGGATGGGTAGATGGGTGGATGGGGGAATCCTTTCCAGGTAAAGTAAGGTCTGAGTCTGATGCTGCATCTCACCAGAGATGAACAATTGCAGAAAAGATCCTATGAACCGGAACCTGAATCGCCTGATTGCTCCCGTCCTCCAATCCGTTGCATCTGTTGCATCTGTTGCACAACGCTGGGAAAAGCAGCCCCACTTTGCCTGGATTTGCTCTGGGCTGTGGCTGGTTTTTCTGACTGGAATTGCCTTCTGGCTATCCCTAGGCAGCACTGGGCTGCTCGATGAAACCGAACCGCTGTTTGCTGAGGCTGCGCGTCAGATGCGGGTTACAGGCGATTGGATTACGCCTTACTTCAATGAAGCTACCCGTTTTGATAAGCCGCCGCTCGTGTACTGGCTGATGGTGCTTGCTTCCTATGCAATGGGTGTAACCGAGTGGGCAGTGCGGTTTCCTTCGGCGCTGGCGGCCAGTTTGCTGACGGTTTTTGGCTTCTACACGCTGCGTTACTTTGGCTTGCCGCGTCCTGCTATTCAAGAACCAGGTCAAGCTGCGGGCTGGTGGGCTGCCTGGATCGGTGCAGCGGCTATGGCGCTGAATGTGCAAACAATCGCTTGGGGCAGAATCGGCGTTTCAGATATGCTGCTTAGCGGCTGTATGGGATCGGCGCTGCTGGCTTTCTTTTGGGGCTATGCTCAGGCTGACCGACCGAAAATCCGGGATCGTTGGTATCTGGCGTTTTACATTCTGGCGGCGCTGGCAGTTCTCACCAAAGGGCCGATTGGCGTAGTGTTACCAGGTTTGATTATTCTGGCGTTTCTGCTCTATCTGGGCAATGGGCGGCAGGTGTTAGGCGAAATGCGCTTGATTAGGGGCAGCTTGCTTTTTCTGGCGATCACCGTTCCCTGGTATGTGCTGGTGATTTTAGCCAACGGTGAAGCTTATATCGAATCTTTCTTCGGTTATCACAACGTTGAGCGTTTTACTCGCGTTGTCAACAACCACTCTGCGCCAATCTGGTTTTACTGCCTCGTTGTGCCGCTGTCTTTCATTCCGTGGGCGGTTTACCTACCGATCGCAATTGCCCGCCTGCGCTTCTGGCAGCCCCAACGCTGGCGACAGCAGCCCCGCTCCTCGCACTTGGGACTATTTGCCCTGATTTGGTTCGCTGTCATCTTTGGATTTTTTACGATCGCTGCCACAAAACTGCCCAGCTATACGCTGCCTTTGCTGCCTGCTGCCGCCATTTTGGTTGGGCTGTTTTGGAGTGACCAGATCATGCACCCACCCACCCGTCACACAACCCATCGCGCCGTCTGGAGCACCCATCTCGCTAATATTGCCTTCTCGCTGCTGCTAGCAATTCTGGCGTTCTATAGCCCCAACTGGATGGGCAACGAACCCGAAATGCCGGAGCTTGCGACGCTAGTACGCCAATCTGGAATCATGGTTTGGGGCGGCGGCATTTGGCTCACGGTGGCGCTAATCGAACTCGTCCTGCTGGTGCGGCGGCAGAGCCAATGGATTTGGAGCGTTCAACTGAGCGGCTTTGTGGCTTTTTTGCTGCTCACCCTCCTGCCGGCAATGACGCTAATCGATGCACAGCGCCAATTACCTCTGCGTCAGCTAGCCCAAACTATCGTGCAGGTACAGCAGCCCGAAGAGCCAGTGTTGATGATCGGCTACCGTAAACCCAGCTTGGTCTTCTATACTCAGCGTCCGATCACGTTTATTGCTGCTCCCAGCGATGTGCCTCGGCAGCTAAGGCGACTGAAGCGGCGGCTGGCTCGTCCCAACTCTGACGTTCGCTCTTTGCTGATTTTAGGGCGTCCGACGAAGTTCAGAGAAGCGGGGATTCAACCTAGCGAGTATGAAATCCTCGCCGAGGCTGGAGTTCATCGCCTTGCCCGCATCAGCGTTCTCCGTTCTGCCAGCCCCTCCCAAAGCTTGTTAGAATAACCCAGTCTATTCAGAACCGGGACAACCCTTTCCTGCCATGCAAGCTCGTCGAATCGCTCGTGAATTAGCCCTGCTCAGTATTGCGGATACTGCCCCAGCCGGAAAAAATTCAAGCCCAACAGTTGCAGGATGTGATTCTGGCAGCCGTTCGGACGTTGACCGTTGAAGTGCAAGACACCCTGGAAACCGCCGCCGCCGAATTGAACCGAGGCAGCGATCGGCTGCTTAACAGCGAAACGCGAGCAGGCAGCATCAACAGCGCCAGAGCGATGGTGACAGAAGCGATTGAACTGACCCAAACGGCCATCAACCGAGTTGGCGCGGCACTCGAACTGCCGGAGTTCATTCAGCTTGCTAACCAGAAAGAGGTGCGGGCTTATGTGATGGAGTTGCTGACCCAAACCCAAGCCCACCGAAACGAAATCGATCAAATTCTGAATCGATCGATGGTGGATTGGCAAATGCATCGGCTGGCTCGCATCGATCAAGACATTCTGAGATTAGCTGTCACCGAGATTTGGCTATTGGGCATTCCAGAGCAGGTGGCGATCAATGAAGCGGTGGAACTGGCAAAGCGCTACAGCGGTGAAGACGGTTTCCGGTTTCTCAACGGCGTGCTGCGGCGAGTCAGTCAGCAGCTTACAAAAGGCGAACTAGCAGCCGAATCAACAGCCGAATCAGCAGCCGAATCCATGAATGCCGAGTCTTCTGAGTCTTCTCCGGTTTAGGGCGCGTCATCCATGAATGGTCAACCGTAATGGTCAACCGTTGAAGGCATCCGCTTGATCGCGCCCGTTCTCCAAAGCAGTCCAGGGGCTGTCGTGCTGCCATCGTCAGGGTTCTCGTTAGCATGGATCACAGCCCCTAGAAGATGGCTCAGAAAAAATATCCTCCTATAGTTAGGGCAGATTTTGCTAAAGCCTTTGCCGTCAACCGATGTCATGGCTAAATCTGCCCATATCGGTATGTTTTTTGAAAAAATCTAGCTGAGTGCTGCCATTTTTCTTTAGAGTGAAAGCAGCAAACAATCATTGGGCAGCCGTTCAGGTAGGTGGTATGGGTTCTTTCAATTGGTTTAATCGTCAATATAACGAAAAGCCAGCGGCTGAAGAGGCAACCGAAACTGCCCCGCCTCAAGCGCCTGCTGAAACCAGCAAACTTGAGCAAACGACTGAACCTACTGCAACCGAACCGCAGCCGGAAGCCGTCAATCAAGACTATCTGACTTGGGCAAAAACCGCCTACGCCAACATTCGCAAGCGTCAGCAAGAGGAAGTTGCTGAAACCACGCCCGAACCGACCTCTGAAGACTCGATAAGAACGACTGAACCGCCTCTGGTGGAGACGCTTGAATCTGATGTGGTAGACCAAGCAATAGCGGTGATTGAACCAGCCCTCACTGAACCTGCTGCCGACCTCTCTACTGAACCGATTAGCGAAGCTGCTTCCCTTGAGCCTGCGGTTGCCGCCGAAACACCTGAGACAACGCCTTCACCCCCCCTACCTTTCTGGGCCCAAGCAGAAGCCGAGCGACTCGAAAGACTGGAACGGCTCAAATTAGAAGCCGAAGCCGCCGAAGCCGAAGCGCAGGAGGGAGTCACCGAACCCGTCTCGATGGAAGACGCAATTGCGCCATCCCAGATTTTGTTTTGGATGAGGCATTTGTGTGGTCAGCAGAAGTGTTGGCAGCCCAGGGGCGGCGTCCTGATCAGGTCTCACTTGAAGAAATTACCTGGCTCAAGCGTTTACGGCAGGGGTTAGACAAAACTCGCCGCAGTTTGGTGAATCAGCTTCGGTCGATTGTCGGGCAAGGGCCGCTCAACCAAGATGCCGTCACCGAGATCGAATCGCTCTTGTTGCAGGCAGATGTCGGCATTGAAGCCACCGATTACATCATTGAGTCGCTGCAAGCCAAACTGCGCCAAGAAGCCTTGCCACCTCAGGAAGCCATTGCCTACCTGAAGCAGCTATTGCGAGACATGCTCGACAAACCGCTAGGCGATTCCCACAGCCTCTCTTTTGTGCCCGAAAAAGATCAGCTCAACATCTGGCTGATTACCGGCGTCAACGGTGCAGGCAAAACGACCACCATCGGCAAACTCTCCCACATTGCTCAGAAATCGGGCTACCGTTGCTTGATTGCCGCTGCCGATACCTTCCGAGCCGCCGCCGTGCAGCAGGTGAAAGTCTGGGGCGAACGCAGCAACGTTGAAGTGATTGCCAATCCCGGCAAGAACACCGATCCGGCTGCTGTGGTGTTTGATGCTATCGCTGCCGCCCAATCACGCAATGTCGAGCTTTTGCTTGTCGATACGGCAGGGCGCTTGCAAAACAAGAAAAACCTGATGGAAGAACTTAGCAAGATCCGTCGCATCATCGACAAAAAAGCTCCAGATGCCCACGTCGAATCGCTGCTCGTCTTAGATTCCACTCTCGGACAAAACGGTTTACGTCAGGCCCAAGTTTTCTCAGAAGTCGCCAAACTCAGCGGCGTGGTTTTAACCAAACTAGACGGCACTGCGAAAGGTGGCATTGCCCTAGCCGTGGTGCAGCAGCTTGGCTTACCCATTCGCTTTATTGGCGCAGGTGAAGGCATCGAAGATTTGCGCCCCTTCTCCAGCTACGAGTTCATCGAAGCGCTGTTGAGCGGCTGATACTTTGTAGCAATTCTCCTCTATAACCTCGGTTGAGCAGTATGAGTAGCCTGCTTCAACCAAGATTGATTTACCTCAGATCCTAAACGCTAATTCTTGAATCTTGGCAACTCTTCTACTCTTCAAACGACACTAAAAGCTTACGAAGCAACTGAATGAGAGCTTCAGATTCCGACGCTTCTAAAACGCTAAGGATACGATGTTCGTTGACCACATGAGCTTCAACTGCTTTCTCAATTACGTTAAACCCTTTATCTGTCAACTCAATTTGGGTTCCCCGTCGATCATGGGGGTCGGGAATCCGTCGAACAAGTCCAGCTTGCTCTAAGCGATCGATGCGATGCGTCATCGTACCTGATGAAACCATGAGAGCGTTAAACAACTCCGTGGGTGAAAGTTGGTACGGTTGCCCAGAACGGCGGAGAGCCGCTAACACGTCAAACTCGCCAACCGTTAAGCCAAATTCTGAAAACGTTTCTTGGATGGCCCGTTCTAAATGCTTGGCTAGTCGGGCCATCCGTCCATAATGCCCATCGGTGAAACGTCGAGATCAGGTCGTTCTCGCTGCCACTGCGCCAAAATCTTATCGACTCGATCGGATTTCATCGTGCAACTCACGCCTCTATTTCTTGATGTTAAATATCTTTGCATCAAAATAACCTCTATAATCTTGATATAAAGTATCTTATCTTCAAGATAAATTGGATGAGGGTCCCTAAATGAACGAACGGACGATCTACCTTCTAGCGGCGCTGGCCGGCGGGGCTATTTTACCGATTCAAGTTGCGCTGAACACTCTACTGCGGCGCTATGTGGGTGAACCCATGCAGGTTACGTTTGTCTCGTATCTTGCAGGGACGTTAGCATCGCTCGTGATCTGCTTAGCTGCGCGGTATCCACTTCCGGCAGGCACTGCGCTTGCTCAGACCTCTTGGTGGATGTGGATTGGGGGATGTTTAGGCACGTTATATGTTTGGTCAACCATTTTCGCCACCCCAAGGATCGGAGCCGCGCTTGCGCTTGCGCTGACTATTGCGGGGCAGATGATCGCGGCACTGTTTCTAGATCACTATGGCGCCATTGGGCTTGCTAAGTCTCCAGCTAGTCCAACCCGGATTGCAGGAGTTGTGCTTGTGGTTTTGGGCGTTTCGTTGGTGGCTCATGCAAAGCGGTAAATGAATCACTGTGTCAACAGGACTAGATGGGGGATGGGCAGAGCTTTCTACTCGTCTACGCAGCTACTCATCCAATCATCCATGCCTCTACTCGCCAATCAAAGTTTGATAGACCACTACCATCTGAAATGTCAGCGGCTGCATGAACTGTGTTGGGGAGAAACGTAATGCCCCCAATCCTGATGTTGATCAAAGCAGCCATTAAAGCACTGGTTGAGTGCCATAACGCCGACAGACCGCATCCGAGCTGAGAACGATATAATGAGGTCGAGCTGATCATAACGCTGAGTCAGACTCCTCATGGCTATTTGCACCACATATATGGGATACCACCATACGTGATGTAATTATCTTCCTTGATCGGTTTGATTGAGTGAAGTCTTACTTAGCACTGATCTGAATCCCCATCTGGGACTGCTCCCGACTCCAATTTGGATTCATATCATGCTTGATGCCATTATTATTCTTTCATTTATCATAGCAGGGGCAGGAATCGGCTTCTATAGCGTAGACTTCTTGCCTACCGACGTTTTGGAACAGGTGACAAACCTGGAAGGACTGAGTTTTGTGACGGGCGGTTTTGGGGCGCTGCTGGGGCTGGCAATTGGTTTAGTGGCCCAGACTGGCTACCATCGGCTAGAACGGCAAGTGCGAGAAATGCCCGTTGATGTGTTGCTGAGCCGCGCGGTAGGTCTGGTTTTGGGCTTATTGGTTGCCAACCTGATGCTCGCACCGATCTTTTTGCTGCCGATCCCGCGAGAGTTTGCCTTCATTAAGCCGCTGGCGGCGGTTTTGGGAAGCGTCATGTTTGCTTTTTCGGGAATTAACCTGGCAGATACTCACGGTCGAGCCTTGCTGCGGTTGATCAATCCCAACAGTGTTGAAACCCTTCTAGTGGCAGAAGGAACCTTGAAACCCGTTGCCACTAAGATCTTAGACACAAGCTGCATCATTGATGGGCGAGTTGAAGACCTGCTGCGAACTGGATTCCTGGAAGGCCACATCCTAGTGCCGCAGTTTGTTTTGCAAGAACTCCAAACCATTGCCGATGCCTCTAACGACCAGAAGCGGGTGCGAGGACGGCGCGGCTTAGATATTCTCAATCAGATTCAGGAAACCTTCCCAGAACGCATTACGATTCACTCAGCCGATTACGAAGAAATTACTACCGTTGATGCCAAGCTGGTTAAGCTGGCGCAAGAAATCAACGCAACGCTGCTGACCAACGATTACAACCTTAATAAAGTCGCTAGCCTGCAAAAAGTCACGGTGCTAAACATCAACGATCTGGCCCAAGCGATGCGACCTGCCTATTTGCCAGGCGACAATATCGATCTAAAAATCGTGAAGCAGGGTAAAGAGCCAGAACAAGGGGTTGGCTACTTAAACGACGGCACCATGGTGGTGGTTGAAGAAGGCGGACAGTACATCGGCGACGAACTGACTGTCGTGGTGACAGGCGCGCTGCAAACCTCCGCCGGACGCATGATTTTTGCTCGCCCCGAAGCCTCTGTTATGGCGTAGTGAACGGATAGTACGATGCCTGATGTCACAGATGCCTGATGTCACAATGGTAAAGACAGACTGAAGGGATCAGGAATGCGAGCAACGCGAACGAAACTTTGTGCTGGCTGTCAACAAGCTGCGCCTGTCTTGTTTCGAGTCCAGTATGACGCATCGCAAGCGTGGATTTTCGTCTGTCCGGCTTGCCTGCCCACGGTGAAGGAAAATAACCCTCATTACGCCTATGGCGGCACTTGGAAAGCAAGCAAAAAATAGGACGTTGCTGATAAAGGAGATGAAAGGGCGTTTCAGATCTTCAGCTTCAGCAATGAAAACTTGACGATGACTGGATTACACAAATCGAGCAGTTGGGGATCTTCCAGGTTATGGAGTGGGTTATAAAAGTTTAGGGAAAATTGTTGCGCTTTTCCTAAGAACTCCTATACTTAAGCGTCCATTTACATTGGATCACTGAGGCAATCCAGAATGACTGGAGAACATATTTATCGAGCAACGACTATTTGGACAGGCGCAAGTAAGGGAGCAACCACCTCCTACGATGCCTATTCACGCGAACATATTGTGGCGATTGACGGCAAACTTTGTTTAGTTGGCTCTGCCGATCCCACCTTTCGCGGCAATCCAGCCTTGCACAACCCAGAAGATCTGTTAGTTTCTGCTTTATCAGCCTGCCATATGCTGAGCTACTTGGCGCTGTGTGCCCGTGCAGGCATTCGAGTGGTGTCTTACGTTGATGAAGTGATGGGGCGGATGGCTCCTTCGGAAGGGAAAGTGCGGTTTACGGAGGTGACGCTTCGCCCCAGAGTAACGATTGAACTCGGAGACAATCTAGAGCAGGCTCAAGCGCTGCATCAGGCAGCTCACGAAACTTGCTTTATTGCAAACTCGGTGGCTTTTCCAGTCCGGCATGAGCCAATCGCTGTCCACACATCTGATATCGAGGAAGAGGAATTTGATATGATCAGAGAATTTGCTTGAGCATATCATAGTTGATTTTACCTTGAACATTACGAGGCAAACTATCAACTACAATCCACTGCTTCGGATGTTTATATTTACTCAATTGAGGTGCAATCGCAGTCTGTAACGCTGAGATATTCACCTCTGGTGAACTAGGGACGTATATTGCCGTCACTGCTTCACCCCACGTCTGATCGGGCATGCCAACTACGCTAACATCGCGCACCAATCCTGTTGCACGGATCGCGGCTTCCACTTCTGCCGGAAACACATTCTCGCCGCCTGTAATAATTTTCTGGCTGTTACGTCCCACAATATGCAAGTTGCCAACTGCATCGAAAAAGCCCACATCATCGGTTTGAAATTCGGTTGCTTGAGTGGCATCAGGAAAATAGCCAAGCATCAAGGAACAAGACTGCACCATAATTGAGCCAACCTCCCCAATGGATGCTGCGCCACCTGTCGAATCGCAAACTTGAACCCTTGCATGAGGCAGCACTGCTCCAACTCCTGTTGCTCCTTGCAGAAAGTCATCCGGGCTGAGCGTGACGATTTGAGCCGCTGTTTCCGTCATGCCATAGGTAGGCGCTAGCCGCAAAGCATAAGCTCGTGCCGTTTCCAGCAACGACGCCCAAGCCGGAGCACCGCCCAAAAAGATAGTCTGAAACGCTGCCAGCTTTTCGACTGTTGGAGAATGCAACAACCGCTGTAACTGAGTGGGCACAAGCGATAGAAAAAACTCTGATGGGTGCAGCTCATGTAATTCCAAGTCAGGCAAGTCAGGCAAATGCTGCTCAAACGTCTTAAATGGCAAAACCGCCAGTTTCCCACCCGTCACAAACGACCGCAAAAACTGCATCAATCCGCTGACATGATAGAGCGGCAACACACAGCAAGAATGAATTTGCTCGACGTGAAAATAAGCTTGAAACCCACGCACAGCCGCCGTCAGTGTTTCCCAAGTATGGATCGCAAATCGAATCTGTCCGGAAGAACCACCTGTCGGAATCATGATCCATCCGGGCTGAGGTTTTGGGTTCCGGCTTCCCTGCCGCCTCACTTTCGCACTTCTCCACTTTTCCGCACCCCAAATCACATCTGGTTCTGCCAGCGCCAAGACTTGCTGCCACTCTGCCTCTACCCACTGGGGATTGCCCAGAAACAGCGGACAGTTGAGACTACAAGCGGCGATCAATCCTGCCAAAAAATCAACCGGATCAGATGCTGCCAGCAAAACTGTAGGCGAAGTGCGGCTTGCAGATAGGTGTGTTAATGCTTGAACTCGCTGAGCGGCAAGTTCAATAAGCTGCTGGTTGTCTAATCCGATTAACCAGCGTTGGGAAGCCCGTTGCTGAAGCTGCGTAAAGGAAATCATAAGCAGCATTGTGCCATTACGAGTATCCTATTGCCCGATTCTGAGCATAATTCCTCTTGTCTGTAGAGATGTAGAGATGTAGAGATAATTTATGGGGCGTGTTAGCTATTCATAGATTCATAGATAGGACTTTCATAGATAGGACTTTTATAGATAGGACTTACGCATCTGCCCCTTAAGACCCCCACCAGTGGGGACTTCTCTGATCTGTTTTTCTCTCAAAGTCCCCCAGGATGGGGAATTTAGGGGGCAAAGTCGCTTGAGTTGCGTCATTTACTAATAGAGCAATGGTCAACCGTTGACGGCATCCGCCTGATCGCGTCCGTTCCCAAAAACAGGCTAGGGGCTGTCGCGCTGCCATCGTCAGGGTTTTAGCTGGAATGGATGACAAGCCCCTGGAGATAACCAGCTAGACAGCCGCTAAGGAATGGGAATTCAATCCGTTCGATCGTGGGTAGGGGCGAGTTTTGCGGTCAAATCGATTGCCGGATGCCCATTGATCTGCTCAACCCGCCCGTACAGGTTACGGATTGATTCAATCCACGATCCTAAGCAATCGCCGCTTCTGGTAAACCACCCTTCATTCGGCTCAAGTAATCTAGCAGGTTGTCCAACTGAAGGTCTGCCTTGAGCACACCCAACCCCCGTACCGTCACCTTATTCGGCGTATAGACAAACCGGGTTTGCAAATGGGCAGGCAGGTTTTCCTTCAGCAAATTCCAAGCCGGCTCCTCCATTGGCGTTTCCAGAACAACATGCTGCTTGCCTTCTGGTTTAATGCGGCTGAAACCCAGCGACTTAGCCACCTGTTTGAGTTCTATAATTCGCAAAAGCTGTTGCGCCGCAGGCGGAACCGTCCCGTAGCGGTCGTTCCAGTCAGCCGCAATCTGAGTCAATTCCTTTTTCGATTGGGCAGAAGCCACGGCTCGATAGGCGCTCATTTTTTGATCCAAATCAGGAATGTAGTCGGCAGGAATAAATGCGGTGAGGCTAAGGTCGATTTGGGTGTCGTCCACCTGCGGAATTTCCTGCCCACGAATCTCCTTAATCGCTTCCTCCAGCATTTCCATGTATAAGTCAAACCCGATCGCGTCCATTTGCCCCGACTGCTCTGCGCCCAGCAGATTACCAACGCCGCGAATCTCCATGTCTCGCACCGCAAGCTGGTAGCCCGAACCCAATTGGGTAAACTCCTGAATGGCGCGGAGTCGCTGTCTTGCCGTATCAGTTAGCTGGCTCTGCTTCGGGTAAAACAGCCAAGCATGGGCTTGAATTCCGGCTCGCCCGACCCGTCCGCGCAACTGGTAGAGCTGCGACAAACCAAACTTCTGGGCATCTTCGATCAAAATCGTGTTGACCCGCGGGATGTCTAGTCCCGATTCAATAATCGTGGTGCAAACCAGAATATCCGCCTCCCCGTTGCTAAAAGTGAGCATCGTGGATTCTAGTTCGCCTTCCTGCATTTGACCGTGGGCAATCTCGATTCTGGCGGCCGGAATCATTTCCCGAATCCGCGCCGAGATCTCTTCGATGCCTTCTACTCGCGGCACAACATAGAAAATCTGCCCGCCCCGATCCAACTCTTGCCGAATCGCCATCCGCACCACTTCTGGATCGTAGGGCGACAGGTGAGTTTTAATCGGGCGACGGGAAGGCGGGGGTGTAGTAATCAGGCTCATCTCCCGTACCCCTGAAAGCGCCATATAAAGCGTGCGGGGAATTGGCGTCGCACTCAGCGTCAACACATCCACCTGAGTTTTCAGCGATTTTATTTTCTCTTTTTGATTCACACCAAACCGCTGCTCTTCGTCCACCACCAGCAAGCCCAAATCTTTGAATTTCACTCCTTTGCCGAGCAGTTGGTGCGTCCCGACGACCACATCTAGTTCGCCTGTTGCCAACCGCTGCAAAATCTCTTTACGTTCATCGGCGCTGCGGAATCGGTTCAGTAAGCCCACCTGAATTGGGTAGGGGGCAAACCGCTCTTTCAGGGTGTGATAATGCTGCTGCGTCAGGATGGTTGTGGGAGCCAACAGCGCCACCTGTTTCCCTGCCGTAATTGCCTTAAAAATGGCGCGAATTGCCACTTCGGTTTTGCCAAAGCCCACATCACCGCAAACCAACCGATCCATCGGACGCAAATCTTCCATGTCGCGCTTCACGTCCTGTACTGCCTTAAGCTGGTCGGGCGTCGGCTGATAGGGAAACGATTCTTCCATTTCCTCCTGCCAGGGCGTGTCAATCGGGTAAGAAAAGCCTTGCTGCTGGGCGCGCTGGGCATAGAGTTGCAGCAGGTCGATCGCCACTTTTTTGACGGCTTTGCGGACTTTGCTTTTGGCGCGTTCCCAAGCGTTTCCGGTCATTTTGTTGAGTTCAGGCACTTTGTCGCCCGCTCCCCGGAAGCGAGACAGCGCACTCAACTGATCCGCCGCGACCCGCAGCAAACCGTCTGCATATTGCAGCACCAAATATTCGCGGGTTTCCTGATTGATCGTCAGGCTTTCGAGTTTGAGAAACCGCCCTACGCCGTGGTTCTTGTGCACCACATAGTCGCCCACTTGCAGCTTGTTTGGATCAACCTGCTTGGAAGCCGCCTGTCGCCGTTTGCGGATGTAGCTCGGCGTTGCCAAGGAATGCTGCCCAAAAAACTCTCGATCGGTGACGACGACCAATCGAAACGTCGGCAAAATGAAGCCTTCCAACTCCGCCAAACCCGAATACTTGACGGCAACCGGAGTCCGCTGAGTTTGCAGCTTGTCAATGGCTGGATAATCGCGCGGATTGGGGACAAACTGCGCCGGACAGTCGTGCTCTTGCAGCAATGCCACCGACCGCGAAGGCTGCGCCGACACTAGCCAGACCGAAAAGCCCCGATCCCGCTCTTGCCGTAGGGTTTCTGCCAGCTTGCCAAACTGATGCGGCGTCGCTGGAACTGGACGACTCGCCAAATTCAGCCCGTTGCCTTCTTCTGCCAGTTCAGAGAGATAAAGCCGCTCGAAGTGTTCAAGCGCCACCAGTGAGTCAGTGAAAGCCCGGTGAATTTTTGGCAGCAGGTGATCAGTGCCATCACCTGACTCGTTCCACTGCTCCTCCGCATGTTCAAACCACCGATCGCTGTGGGCGCGGCACTGTTCCGGCTCATCGACAGCAACCAGCGTGTCGAGCGGCAGATAATCGAGAATTGAAGCCGGCTGCTCGAAAGCTACCCCCAAAAAGCGCCGCATTCCTTCCGGCGAGACGCCCGATGCCACTTGCTCTAAATCTTCTGCCGACACAAACGGAGCAATTCCCTTGAGGCTGCCCTGCTGCTCCAGCGCTTTTAAAATCAGCGGACTGAAATCCGTTGCCGTCAAAATCAGCCGATCGACGCTATCGAGGGAACGCTGTGTCGCCGGATCAAATTCGCGGATTTTGTCTAACTCGTCACCAAATAGTTCCAGCCGCACCGGGAGTTCAGCCGCCACCGGGAACACATCTACAATATCTCCGCGACGGCTCCACTGACCCTCCGTTTCCACCAACGGCACTTTCTCGTAACCCAAACTGGCTAACTGCTGGCTGAAGCGGTCTAAATTTAGCTCCACTCCTTTGGTCAGCGTTAGGCAAGCCGGACGAAACGCTTCGACAGGCGGCAGATGGGGTTGCAGCGCGCGTTCGGTCGTAACAATGGCAAACGACGTAGGCTTAGCCGTGTCAGAGGCTCGTAGCTCGCTGGCTTTCACCAAATCAGCCAACACCTGCATTTGTCCCCAAGTCATCTCTGATTCTGAATCAAACGGCTCGTAGGGCGAAGACTCAGAAGTGGGGTAGAAATGCACCGTTGACCAGCCCATCGCTTCGAGTTGAGCGGCCCAGCGTCCGGCTTCTTCTAAAGTGGCAGTGACGACTAACAGCGGATGGTGTTGCGTTTGGGCGAGTGTGGAGGCAACCAATCCTTTCGGCAGCCGAGCGATGCCATTCAGCGTCAGAAACCGCTGCTGATTAAGTTTTGTTAACAGTTCATGGGTGAGGGGCGACCGTCCGAGGGCCCGTGTCACGGAAGAAAAAGCCATAGCATCTTGAAACCGAAATGAAACCGAGAAACTGCAAGCCGCGAGCGCAGCTATATTAACTGAATCTTTACCATTCTAGAAGGCAGAACCCATGAAGCTGATTTCACTTTTGCAAAGAAATAATCAGTTTACTGATCAGTCCGTGAGAATGTTACTTTTTCTATATCTAGTTCTATATCCAGGACAACAATCGCTCATCTCGTTGGGGAAGGCGATCCCTTAATCAATCCATCAATCCTATCTACAGGTTCTCGCTGTTTGACTGTTACCCGTTACCGTGACCCGTTACCGTTACACCCGTTACCGTTACAAATGACCCGTCACACCGCCTTGATTTGAAACTGCACAGGACTTGAATGGAGCATCGCCCACCCTTGTTCTCGGCAAGCTGATCAAAAAAGCGGTCTGACAAATTTACGATCAAAAATAGGCGTTAACATTTTCCATGACCTCTGAAATTCTGGTTATCTTCCTGCTCATGTTGGCGAATGGATTGTTCGCGATGTCTGAGATGGCAATCGTTTCAGCCCGCAGAGCACGGCTTCAGGAGTGGGTTGAGCAGGGAAATGCCAAGGCGATTGTGGCACTGGAACTGGCTAATTCCCCCAACCGCTTTTTGTCCACCGTTCAGATCGGGATCACGTTGATCGGGATCCTCACCGGAGCATTTGGTGGAGCCACCCTCTCTCGGTCTTTGACTCCCTACATCGCCCTAATTCCGGGTTTGGCAGCCTCTAGCGAACCGATTGCCTTTTTCATCGTGGTGCTGATCATCACGTTCCTGTCATTGGTGATTGGCGAACTGGTACCCAAACGCCTTGCCCTTAATAGCCCGGAACGAATTGCCACAGCCGTTGCCGTGCCGATGCGCTGGATCGCTACCATCACCAGTCCTTTTGTGCACTTGCTGAGCCTTTCTACTGAAGCCGTCCTCAAATTGCTGCGCGTTAACATCACGTCTGGTGATCCGTTAGTGACGGAAGAAGAAATTAAAGTGCTGGTGCGGCAAGGTGCTGAGGCGGGCATGTTTGAAGTCGCAGAACAAGACATGGTAGAGCGCGTGTTTCGGTTAGGCGACCAGCAGGTGAGCGGCTTGATGACACCTCGCCTCGACATTATTTGGCTCGATCTGAACGATCCGGCTGAGGTGAATCGCCGCAAAATGACCGAAAGCAACCACAGCCGTTTCCCAGTCTGTCAGGAAACCCTTGATAACGTGTTGGGTGTCGTGCACATCACTGATGTTTTAAACCGCAGCTTGGCTGGAGAACCAATTGATCTAGTATCTCTGCTGCGCCAACCCCTGCTGATTCCCGAAACCACCCATGCGCTACGAGTCTTGGAGTTATTCAAACAAACTGGTACTCACATTGCCATGATTGTGGATGAGTATGGCGTGATCCAAGGCGTGGTGACGCTGAATGACGTGATGGAAATGATTATTGGCGACATTCCTTCCTCAGACCAGGAAGAATCTGACGCCATTCAGCGAGAAGACGGCTCATGGCTCCTCGATGGCATGTTGACCATTGACGATCTGAAAGAACTGTTTGACTTCGATACCCTACCCGGCGAAGAACGCGGCAATTACCAAACTTTGGGCGGCTTTGTGATTACTCAGTTAGGGCACATTCCCAAATCTTCTGACCATTTTGTTTGGGAAGACTTCCGGTTTGAGGTCATGGACATGGACGGCAATCGAGTTGACAAGGTGCTAGTCATTCCGCCCAGGTTAGACAACGAGCCAACCGAAGCCTAAATTGCGGATTGCCCGCCCGCAAATCAACCTGTAAATAAATGGCGGCATAACAGAAGAAGTCTGATAAAGCAGACTCAGTGAATTTAGTTCAGTTCATTGAACTTGAGCAGTTAGCCCGCGCTTTAGCGGGTTTGCTTTAGGGCAAGGGTTAAACCATCAGCAATTGCCACCATGCAGGGCAGAATCCGCTCGTCTTGATGCAGCTTTTCATTAAAGGCTCGGATCGCGGCAGTGCGGTTGTCTTGCACTTCGGGATCAGCTACTCTGCCCGACCACAGTACATTGTCGATGGCAATCAATCCACCCGGACGCACTAACTGAATCGCCCGCTCGTAGTAGCCTGCATAGTTGCTTTTGTCGGCATCAATAAAAGCAAAATCAAACGTGTTGGCGTGTCCGTCTGCCAGCAGGTGATCGAGCGTTTCGAGAGCAGGGGCAATGCGCAGATCAATTTTGTCGGCAACGCCTGCCAACTCCCAATAGCGGCGGGCGATCGCGGTGTATTCTTCGCTAACATCACAGGCGATCAGTTTGCCATCGGGCGGTAGCGCCAGTGCCACTGAAAGCGCACTATAGCCGGTAAACACCCCCACTTCTAGCGCTTTTTTGGCTCCCATTAGCCGCACTAGCAGCGCCATCAACTGGCCTTGCTCTGGCGCGATCTGCATCTGGCTCATTGGATGACTGGCGGTTTCTTGCCGCAACTGTTGCAACACTTCGGATTCTCGTAATGAAACCGAAAGCAAGTAATCATAAAGCCGATCGTCAATCAAGGTTTTCGACATAGCAGAGTTCCAAACTTTTGGCTGTATTTTGACGGTGTTCTCATTGGTCTGTCATCCAGAGTCATCTGAGCTTCATCTTTCTCCTGCCGCTTTTGCAGCCAGTGAGCCTAACCCGAAACACATTAGCGCATTGATAATCAAAAATCCGCGAGCAAAGATGCCGCTGCCCAACCACAAAGTCGCTGGATCAATTGCCGCACTGACTGCCAAACAAGCCGCGACCCCAAAAGCAGAACCCACCGCAAACCACTTCCAAGCGGGATGGCTTAACAGCAGCGCGATCAGGGCAAACGGAATCAGCACGCTAGCAAAAACCGGATTCAGCAATGGGCTACCGGAAATTGCGCCTC
>JAAUQT010000114.1 GCA_012033495.1 Cyanobacteria bacterium RM1_2_2
TCAACCCCTGACTGCGCTCACCCCTGGTTGACTGCGCTCAACCCCCTGACTGCGCTCAACCCCCTGTTTGACTGCGCTCAACCGATCGAATGCTGAAGGGTTGCGCGTTGAGTGGAGTCGAAACGCATCTGACCGTTCATTTTGTCCATTGACTTAATGGATGTGAGTCTCTTGTTCGCTAGAAATGACCTTCATCCTTTTTCATCTCATACAGTCCGATCAATGATCACCCTGACTGACAATCGCCGTATCTTACCTATACTGGGTTTGGGATCGCTATTCACCCTCATCAATTCCTCTTGCCCTCTATGAACCCTAACGCTCAAGATCCTGAACTATTCCCAAGACTGTCTGACGAAGAACTAGAGCGGCTCAAATCCCACGGGCGAGAGCTTCAGCTCAATCCGGGTGATTTGCTCTTTCAAGAAGGAGATCCAATCTACCAGTTTTATGTGGTGCTGGAAGGGCAGGTTAAAGTCACCAAACGGATGGGAACAGGCGAAAAACTGCTGGCATTGCACGAGGCGGGCGAGTTTACGGGCGAAATCTCGATGATTATGGGTAAACCGGCCAGCGCCACAGGGCGAGCGATCGGGGCGTGTCGAGTTTTGGAGATTGATCCGGATACGTTTAAGCAAGTCTTAGCCGAATGTTCGCGGGGGGCAGCGGTGATTTTGTCAGCAATGGCGGGGCGATCGCGGGAAGCAGAGGTGCTGCTGCGCCAGCAGGAAAAGCTGGCGGCGTTAGGTCGGCTGTCGGCTGGGCTAGCCCATGAGTTGAACAATCCTGCTGCCGCCGGACAGCGCGCCGCTAAGCAACTGCGCGAGTCGATCGGCTCGATTCAAGCCCGCTTGCTGAAACTCTGTGATCAGCTTTTCCCAGATGAACAGCGAGAGTTGGTGATTCAAATTCAGCAAGCAGCCCTCGCCCACACGACGCAATGCTGCCGCCTCGATCCCCTGACGCAAAGCGATCGAGAAGATGCTCTTACCGATTGGCTCGATCGGCATAACGTCGCCAATGGCTGGAAGCTCGCTCCAACTCTAGTTTCGGGTGGAATTAATGGCGATCAACTCGACGAACTTGCCGATTCGCTCAGCCCTACTGCTCTCACCGAAGCGCTAAATTGGCTGAGCGAAACCCTCACCTTAGCCAGCTTGGTCAATGAAGTTGAGCAAAGCACCAACCGGATTTCAGAATTGGTAAAGGCGATCAAATCCTATTCCTATATGGATCAAGCGCCAATTCAAGAAGTTGACCTGCACGAAGGCTTAGAAAATACGCTAACGATCCTGCATCACAAGCTCAAATATGACATTACGGTGAATCGCAGCTATGCTGAGAATTTGCCCAAAATTTATGCTTACGGCAGTGAATTAAATCAGGTTTGGACAAACTTATTAGACAACGCTGCCTATGCGTTAAAAGTCAAACTCAAACAATACAAAAGTGAATCTAAGAGCTTCACGCCTACGATTTCAATCCGGACAGAGCGCCTTGCAGACGAACGCATTCTGGTCGAAATTGCTGATAATGGCTCTGGGATTCCGGCGGAAATTCAGTCGCGGATCTTTGAACCTTTTTTCACGACGAAAGGCGTGGGTGAAGGCTCTGGCTTGGGGCTAGATATCGTGCATCGAATTGTGCAACACCACCACGGTGACATTCACATTACCTCTCAACCTGGGGAAACCAAATTTTCGATCTGCCTCCCCATCGAACGCCCCGATTAGAGGACTACCGCGCCCACACAAGTTCTCTCACCCCCCTCATCCCCCATTAATGCGGAACTTTGAGATGAAGTCAGATCATCATTTTCTGGTTTTTTTGAGTAAGTGCGGTTCGGCAAAAGCACAGCCATCTTCTGTGCATACAAAAATCAGGGGCATGGCTGCTCGCTTGAAACAAATTGCAACAAAAACAAATTGCAACAAAATAGTAGAGACCAAAGACTCGAAAGGAGAAAGTGATGTTATGCCGATTTAAACAGAAGATGCGGCAGTTCACAGACTGAAACCATCACTGCGCGAAGCTTCCCCAATCTAAAAGTTGCTAGCGCAACGCTGCGCGAACGCAAATTCAAAATCCAAAATGGTATCAAGACAGCGTTTTTTGGGGACTCTTTGCCTCATGCTTTAAACTAAGGTATCGAAAGGCTAGCCCTCTAGACTCAACTGATTGCATATGCACTTATCACTCTGGCCCGGCAAACCCTATCCCCTAGGTGCCGCTTGGGATGGTAGGGGTACTAACTTCGCTCTGTTTTCAGAAAACGCAACTCAAGTTGAACTGTGCCTGTTTGACAATCAAGGGCGCGAAACACGGCTGCTGCTCACCGAAGTGAGTAATTTTGTATGGCATGGCTACGCTCCATCAGTTGGTCCGGGGCAACGCTATGGCTTCCGCGTTCATGGCCCTTATAAGCCGCAGGCAGGTCATCGGTTTAATCCCAACAAGCTGCTGATCGATCCCTACGCGAAAGCAATCGAGGGCGATATTGGCTCTGGCGAAGAAACATTTGGCTATTGCTGGAACCATCACGATCATGATTTGTCTTTCTCTGAGCTAGACAGCGCTGATGCGATCCCCAAAGCCATCGTGATTGACGATCTGTTTGACTGGGAAGACGATGCTCTGCTGCAAACCCCCCGTCACCAAACCATCATCTACGAAGCCCATGTTCGCGGTTTTACCAAACTGCATCCTGAAATTCCGCCAGAACTGCGCGGCACTTATGCCGGGTTGGCTCATCCCGCTGCCATTTCCCATCTTCAGTCGCTTGGCATCACCGCCGTTGAATTGATGCCCGTCCACCATTTTTTAGCGCAACCCGGACACCTCGTTGCCAAAGGGCTACACAACTACTGGGGCTATGACTCCATTTGCTATCTGGCTCCCTACTCTGGCTATAGTTCCAGCGGCACGCACGGCGAGCAGGTGGTTGAATTCAAACAAATGGTGAAAGCGCTCCACAAAGCTGGAATTGAAGTGATTCTTGATGTCGTCTACAACCACACGGGCGAAGGCAATCAGTTGGGCCCAACGCTGTCTCTGCGCGGTATTGATAATGCCGCCTATTACCGTTTAGTAGAAAAAAATCCACGCTACTATATGGACTTCACAGGCTGTGGTAACTCGCTGAATGTGCGCCATCCGCAGGTTTTGAAGCTAATCATGGATAGCTTGCGCTACTGGGTGTTGGAAATGCATGTGGACGGCTTCCGGTTTGATCTAGCTTCTGCTCTGGCGCGAGAACTGTATGCGGTTGATCGGCTGGCGGCCTTTTTTGACATCATTCACCAAGATCCGGTGTTAGCAGATGTGAAGCTGATCGCAGAACCGTGGGATGTAGGCGAAGGGGGCTATCAGGTGGGTGAGTTTCCGCTGCTGTGGTCAGAGTGGAATGGCAAATACCGCGATACGGTGCGCGACTTCTGGCGGGGAGAAGACAGCCGCCTTGCTGATTTTGCCTACCGCTTTACGGGCAGTTCTGACCTGTATCAAAGCAACGGCCGCAACCCTAGCGCCAGTATTAATTTTATTACTGCCCACGATGGATTTACCTTGCGCGATTTGGTGAGCTATAACGAGAAGTACAACCAAGAGAACGGCGAAGAGAATCGAGATGGAGAAAGTCATAATCGCTCTTGGAATTGTGGTGCAGAAGGCGAAACAGACGATCCAGAAATCCTAAAACTCAGACAGCGACAGCAGCGCAATTTTCTTTTAACTCTCATGCTGTCGCAGGGTGTGCCGATGTTGCTGAGTGGAGACGAAATGGGACGCTCGCAAAATGGCAACAACAACGCTTACTGTCAAGATAATGAAATCTCCTGGTTAAGTTGGCATCTTCAGTCAGATCATGAAGCCCTGCTTGACTACACGCGGCAGTTGATCGACTTCCGACGCCAACACCCAATTTTTCAGCGTCGCAAATGGTTTCAAGGACGGGCAATTTACGGCTCAAGCGTCCATGATATTGCCTGGTTTAACCCAGATGGTGGCGAAATGACGGATCACCAATGGGCAAGCGACTTTGCCAAAGCGGTTGCCATCTTCCTGAACGGTGAAGGCATTATGACACCGGGCGAGCGCGGAGAACGCATTCTAGACGATAGTTTTCTGCTCTTCTTCAATGCCCACTATGAAGCAATCGACTTCGTTTTACCTGAAGGGCTGCAACGGTGGGAATGGATGGTGTTGATTGACACTTGCAAGCCTCGCCTCATTAGTAATGTGGGTGACGGCGTGCGCTACACCCAAGACAAGCCCGTTTCTGTAGAAGCCCGCTCTGCAATGGTACTCCAACGTTTGGGATAGGGGACAGGGACAATGCGCAACCCTTCAGCATTCGGGGAGTTAAGCAGAGTTGAACAGGGGGCAGAGTCAAACAGCGGGTTGAGCGCAGCCGAAACCCGAATTTTAAGTCTGTTTAATTTGGTTTTTCTACTTATCACTTCTACTTATCGTCAGTTGGCGACAGCGACAAAACGGCCCTTTCTAGTTTTCCAATTTTGTACAATCGTTGGCAATCTTAGGAGGCAAAATTGCTCGCACTTGGGTCAACAACTGATCAAAATCAACCGGCTTACGAATGAACCCATCCGCACCGACATCAAATCCATCGGCGGCGGTAGGTTGATCATGCCCTGTTACGAGCACAACCGGAATAAAGGGCAGATTAGGATTGTGTCGGATACGCTGAGTCACTTCAAAGCCATTCATGTCTGGCATCATCACATCTAGCAACACTAAATCTGGCGGTTCTGCTTCAATTTTTGCCAATCCAGCAATACCGCTATCAGCAACGTCGACTTGATAGCCTTCTGCCTCCAGAAGGGTCTGGAGCAAGAAGGTGTTATCAGGAATATCATCGATTACTAAAATTCGATCCATCACTCGGTTCGTCACAAAGTTCAACTTAGGCAACAGGATAGTCATTTTAAGGGAATCACAAGCAGTCCAGAGGACAATTGACCTCTATTCTCATCTCTGCTTGCCTCTAATCACCTCCCTCATTGGAAGCAAGATAGGTGATTTTGACTGAAGTTGAATTGTGCTGAAGTAAACCCGATGGATTAACCGAAATTAACGAAGATATACAGGAGGGGTTGATGTTTCGATTAAGGGCAGAATGACAGTAAACGTTGCGCCTTGTCCTTCACCAGCGCTTTCTACCTGAATGATGCCGCCATGGAGCTCAACCAACTGCCGGACGATCGCCAGCCCCAAGCCCAATCCGCCATGCCTACGAGTGTTTGAACTGTCTGCCTGCCGGAAGTAGTCAAAAATGTGGGGAAGCACCTCTGCCCGAATGCCCTGCCCCGTATCACTGACCTGAATCCTCGCTTCTGCATGTTGCTGGTCTAGCCGAACTGCCACTCGCCCGCCCTCGGAAGTAAACTTGATCGCATTGGCAAGCAAATTCTCGACCACTTGCCGCAGACGATCGCTATCTCCAGAAATGGGGTAAACCGCATCGTTCAGAGTGGCTTCTAGGTGAATCGCCTTGGCGGTTGCTTCGGGCTGCACGGTTTGCATTGCAGCCTCAATCACTGTTTTTAGATCAACCGAATGCCGATTCAACAGCAACTTTCCGCGTAACAGCCGGGAGATGTCAAGCAGATTTTCAATCAGTTGAGTTTGCAAGCGAGCATTGCGTTCAATAGTTTCTAGGGCGCGGTTCGTAATCGTTTCGTTAAACTGACGGGTGCGCAGCGCCTCTGCCCAACCCAAAATCGAATTGAGGGGGGTACGAAGCTCATGAGAAACAATCGCTAAAAACTCATCTTTCAAGCGGTTGGCTTGCTCTAGCTCTTCAGCCTGATGCTGGAGGGCATTCAGGGCAATTTGTAGCTCCCGTCGCCGCAGGCTGACTTCTTCAACTAAGGCTTCCAGATCGTGGTTTTGGCTGGCTAGTTCTTCTTGTAACAGATCTCTAACTCGCTTAATGGCAATCAAATTCCCAACTCGCGCCTTTAGCTCCTCCACTGAAAAGGGCTTCATCAAATAATCTTGAGCGCCTTGGCGCAACAGTTGGACGCGCAGTTCATCATCTGCTTTGGCAGTGAGCATCACGACAGGGGTCGTATCCAACTCTGGATGGGTTCGGAGTTGCTGCACCAACTGATTGCCGCTGAGATAGGGCATCATCACATCCGTCAGGATCAAGTCGGACGCAGGGCTAGTGCCTGTTCCAAGCCTTCTTGCCCATCGCCAGCCGTTGCAGTGCAATATTCCGCCGCCAGAGTGGTGGTAATAAACTGATTCATCTCCCGGTTATCTTCCACCACTAGCACGAGCGGTTTTCCGTTGGCTGGTGTTGACATCGGAGCAATCCTGGGGCTGATAGTGCGCAATTCTGCTACCACTGAGGCGATCATTTCTTCGCTTTGCTCGGAACCAGCCATAGAGCCAACCGTAGTAGCCAGAAGACTGATGCCGTTCGAGGCAACTTTGAGAGGTAGCTCAACCGTAAATTTAGCGCCGCCTTCTAGAGCATCGCCCACCTCAATTTTGCCACCCTGTAGCTCGACAAATTCTTTGGCAATCGCCAGCCCTAACCCAGTGCCACCAAAACGGCGGGTGGTTCCGCCTTCACCTTGGCTAAACCGCTCGAAGATGGCTTCGCGCAATTCAACCGGCACTCCTGAACCGCTGTCTTGGACTGAAAGAATCACTCGATCAGCGAAAGTGGGTTCAGTTGCAGATTCAGCTTCCAAAGTGCAGCGAATGGTGCCGCCGCTGGGAGTAAATTTGAACGCATTAGACAGCAAGTTGAGCAGAATCCGCTGGACTTTTGGGGCATCAACCTGTGCCAATAGGGAAATGGGAGCATCGACGGTGAACTTAATCTGCTTCTCTTGGGCTAAACCATCAAAGTTGGCCGCAGTGAGGCGAACCAGTTGAGCAAAATCAACTTCTGTGCAGTTCAGCGCCATCCTGCCCGCTTCCAGCTTAGAAACATCGAGCAGATCGTTGACCTGCTTCAGCAACAAACGGGCATTGCGATCAACAATTTCTAGATCTCGATGGTGATCTTGGCTAAATTCTGGTGTGTTCAGAAGCTTTTCGATGGGGCCCAAAATCAGGGCAAGGGGCGTTCTGAGTTCGTGACTGACGTTGGCAAAAAATTGAGTTTTGAGTTGGTCAACTTCCTGGAGTTGCTCATTCAGAGTTTCTAACTTACGATTGGCGGTTTCTAAATGCGCTCGTCGTTCCTCAGAAAGTTTGGCTGATTCAACTAGAGTGAGGGCTTGCGGAACTAAGAGGGGCAGGATCGCTGCCGTTGTGACAGAGGCAACCGCAGTGACCACCTTCAGCCCGCCTGATAGCCAGTATGTGGGATGCCACAGCGTCCATACGTCCATAAAGTGGGTGCTGGCGCAGGCAACAATGAAAGAGCCAAACGCCAAAAACATCCAGTGAAAAGGAATTTCTCGACGGGTTTTATACACCAGATAGGCTAGAGTCGCTGAAATGGCCACATAAGCCGTGGCAATCAGTCCATCTGAGATGACATGCAGCCACACCAAACTGGGCTTCCACAAATAGCAATGCCCATGTGGAATAAATCCATTCACTGCTATCAGCGAATTCCACCATTCTGGAAAGGACAGCACCAATACGAGTGCCCCAATTAACGCTGCTGCACCATAGGTAAAGTTGTTTTGATTAGTGCCTATCATCCGTTGTTTGAAAGTTGTTTGAATCAGAAGCAAACTCTTTTATCATATCCAGGTTATTACGGATCTTACTGATAGATCAATTGTTCTGTTCTGA
This sequence comes from Cyanobacteria bacterium RM1_2_2, assembly GCA_012033495.1. GTDB lineage: Bacteria > Cyanobacteriota > Cyanobacteriia > Elainellales > Elainellaceae > Elainella. The sequence goes on from JAAUQT010000114.1 coordinate 7,783, forward strand.
TCAAGAGAGTTGCTGAGGAATATTAAAAATACCTTAAAGGCTACGCTAGTTTTGGGAGAGAGTGAATCTATCAACGGAGTGTATTAAACGGCTTTCCTCAGGATGACGGTAGCTATCGCTGTTGCAATATAGGGCAAAGTGAAGGAGGAAACCGCTGATGTTTTTCCGCAAGGCGAGCTTGCAGTCACGAGACTCAATTCGCTAAGAGGGTCTTTTATAAAGTCTGACTACCGGTAGCAAAACGACTGAAATCCTCTCAAGCTCCTTTCCCTTTAGTGAGGGGAACTTTGAGTTCAATCTCCCCTTTGGTGGGCTACCGCAGGCACACATCTGGTGACAAGTATTCCAGTTTTCAAGCAAAGACTCTTGACTACTCAACTACATTATTTCCGATTAAGTCTACTGATTAAAGCGGGGTGAGCGCAGCCGAACCCCAAACTCTGAATTGAGTTGAGTCGAGTTCACCGACTTATTACTTTTTGCTCCACAAAATTTAGCCGAGCCATAGAAAGCCAAACCATCAGCAGCTAGATGGTAAAGCTAGATGATAGAAAGTTGCACGAACACCTTTACAGAACTGGGGAAACTATTGACAATAAGTTTCAATAGAGTCATCAACTTGATAGCTCTGGCTTAACTGAAACTCCTAGGAGCGCTATTTTTAGCTGCCACGCTTCGCCTTTTTGGTGATTCAACTTTAACCGTCTGTATCAAGCAAACTCATGTCCCCTAATACTTCGGCTTCCCTAAAAGCCTTTTTGAATGAGCGCGGCTTTCGGCTCACTCCTCAACGCCAAACCATTCTGCACATTTTCCAGACGTTGCCCCAAGGTGATCATCTGAGTGCTGAAGATCTGCACAAAATTTTGCAGCGGCAGGGCGAGCGGATTAGCTTATCGACGGTGTATCGCACACTGCACCTGATGGCATATATGGGCATTTTGCGTGAGTTAGAGCTAGCAGAAGGACACAAGCACTACGAGCTGAATGCACCCAATCGGCAACAGCATCATCATTTGGTTTGCGTGCAGTGCAACCAGACCATTGAATTTGAGAGTGATTTGATCGATCGGATTGGTTCCAAACAGGCAGAAAACGAAGGCTATCACTTATTAGACTGTCAACTCACCGTTTATGTCGTTTGTCCAGAAGCAATGGCGCAAGGCTGGAGTATGACCTTATCGCGGGATTGGGTCTGTAGTCGTTCCATGCAGAGCCGCCACATCGCCAGCTTAGCTGAACCGTCTGAGCCAGACAATCTTGATTCAGCTTCCTAGCTCTATTCTCAACAAGCTTTAGCTCATTTTACCCTTGTATCTGCACAAGCTGATTGAGGAGAGTGGGCTGAAATGACACCATAACAGGCAAATTCATCAGGCTCTTACTGGATTTATTTGAATTCTTGAGGCAACTTGCTTTTGAAGATAGGAAAAAATTATTCAATTTAATGAGATTAATTCTCAACTAAACAGCATTTTCTGTTAAGCTTAGCTTGCAAGCTTCTGAAAGGACTTAGCAATAACAGACATCCGCATGAAATTTGGTCAACTCCTATCCAGGAAGGGTGCTAAGAAAAGGGAATCAAATAGGTTCGATAGTAGGTAGGGACGGGTTTTGCGGTCAAATCCATTGCAGGATGCCCATTGATTTGCTCAACCCGCTCGTACAGTTTACGGATGTATTAAATCCACGATCCTAAGAATGGGAATCCTTTCCCCCGACCAGTCATTGCAATATGGCGCTGAATGACTGACCTGCGAGAGTCGTTGAACTAGGTTTTGTGTGCCTCCAATGTCTGAATTTTTTTCATCAGTTTGATGGCTCCTCCCTGACTTTGCGGTTGATTACTCGACCGCAGGTCTTTTCTTCAACTCGTTATTTGGAAGGAAAACCTGAATGCAAACCTACGATAATCCAACTGTTCAATATGACTGGTGGGCGGGCAATGCCCGCTTTGCAAAACTGTCTGGTTTGTTTATTGCGGCTCATGTCGCTCAAGCAGCGCTGATTACCTTTTGGGCAGGCGCGTTTACCTTGTTTGAAATTTCTCGCTTTAATCCTGCGATACCGATGGGTGAGCAAGGCTTAATTTTACTGCCTCACTTGGCGACGCTAGGGTTGGGCATTGGCGCTGGCGGCGAGGTCGTAGATACATACCCTTACTTCGTTGTAGGCGCTGTTCACCTAATTTCCTCGGCTGTTTTGGGTGCAGGGGCGCTGTTCCACACCTTCAAGGCTCCAGAAGATTTGAGCCAAGCCACTGGACGGGCCCGCAAGTTTCACTTTCAGTGGGGCGATCCCAAAAAACTGGGTTTCATTTTAGGACACCATCTGCTTTTCCTCGGTGCAGGCGCACTGTTACTGGTCGCTAAAGCCATGTATTTTGACGGATTGTATGACCCAACGATTCAAGCCGTGCGCACGGTGACAGCCCCAACCCTTGACCCGCTGGTAATTTACGGCTATCAAACTCATTTTGCCAGCGTAGACAACCTGGAAGATTTGGTGGGTGGACACATCTATGTCGGGTTGATGCTGATTGGCGGCGGCATTTGGCATATTTTGGTTCCACCGCTCAACTGGGCTAAAAAAGTGCTCGACTTTTCGGGCGAAGCCATTCTTTCCTATTCGTTAGGTGGGATTGCGCTGGCTGGTTTTGTCGCCGCTTACTTTTGCGCTGTGAATACGTTGGCTTATCCGGTTGAATTTTACGGGCCGCCCTTGGAAGTTAAGTTAGGAATTACGCCCTACTTTGCCGATACTGCTGCGCTGCCGCTGAATATGCACACTTCGCGGGCTTGGCTGGCAAATGCTCATTTCTTTTTAGCGTTCTTCTTCCTGCAAGGACATCTGTGGCACGCCCTGCGGGCGCTCGGCTTCGATTTTCGTCGGGTTGAAAAAGCGCTGGGTGCAGTTGAAAGTTAATGGGTTGGTGATTTGATTACGAATCAGACTGATAGTTTACAGAGCAACATTTACAGAACAATAGTTCAATCAAACCGGGAGTGATGTAGTTGTTGCTCTTTCCTCCATCAGATTTGAAAACTATAACTTTACGATACATTTGTCTGACTATCTACAAGGAGTAGAAATGGCTAAAATTGGTTTATTTTACGGAACTCAAACAGGAAACACTCAAACAGCCGCAGAAACCATTCAACAAGAATTTGGTGGCAGTGGTGTAGTTGAGCTACATGATGTTGCTAATGCCGACACCGATGACTTTGCCGGCTATGACTGCCTAATTATTGGTTGCCCAACTTGGAACATTGGCGAACTGCAATCCGATTGGGAAGGTTTCTATGAAGAGCTAGACAGCGTTGATTTCACTGGCAAAAAAGTTGCCTATTTTGGCCCCGGCGATCAGATTGGATATGCAGATAACTTCCAAGATGCAATGGGCATTTTAGAGGAAAAAATCTCCGAGCTAGGGGGTATGACGGTAGGATACTGGCCGACAGATGGTTATGACTTTAGCGAATCTAAAGCCGTTAAAGACGGTAAGTTTGTTGGGTTGGCGCTAGACGAAGATAATCAGTCAGAGCTAACTGATAGCCGCATCAAACAATGGGTTGCGCAACTGAAGCAGGCATTTGGAGTTTAGTTTTCTTCCCTAGACCATTCAGTTTCATCAGAGATCAATATCATCGTTTCGATTTGATCTCTGATGGTGTTTATACTCAACTACTTATCCTTAAGCTCTTCCATTCATGGCTACATCACAAGTTCTTTGGCTCAACACTAGCCCCAGCCTACAGCGTTTTGATCAGCCTTTGTTGCGCTTTTTATCTCAAAATATAACAACGTCACAGTGGGAATATCATCAAACTCAAGATGAACCCTGCTGCTTTAATACTGCACTGACCTTACTACATGACTATCTTCAAAACTGTGATAATCCGGTTCACCTAGCCGGTCACGGCACAGGCGGGCTGTTAGGACTACTGTATGCTCGACAATATCCTAAATCTATTCAATCGCTGTCTCTTCTCTCTGTGGGTGTACATCCAGCCGTTGATTGGCAAGCGCACTATTACGTTCACCGTCAGCTACTGTCTTGTAGTCGGGATGCTATTTTGACGCAGATGGTGACTCATTTGTTTGGTCAGCAGAAACAGTTTGCAGCGGTTAAGCTGAGACGGCTATTGAAGCAAGATTTAGATCATTCGCTTTCCCCACATACGCTGTTTAGGCGAGTCAGCATTCCAAGTGGCAATGTGGCTGTGCCGCTGATGGTGTGTGGTGGCGAGGATGACATTGTGATTGACCCAAATCATCTGCACGGTTGGCGCGATCACTTTAAGCTGCATGATCGGCTTTGGGTTTGTCCAGATGGCGGCTACTTTTTTCATTGCTTTGAACCAGAAGCCGTTGGGCGGCAGTTACTTGAATTTTGGGATTCGGTATCTATTTCATCAAATCCTTGTTTGATGGAAGCATCCTAATCATCTTTTTATAGTTCCCTTCAACGTTTTCTCCACGTTACTGTTGCCATTTATCATCTCTAAACCATGAATCACCTTATGCTTGCCCAAGGATCACAACTTATTCCTCCGCCTGTGTTAGGAACCTGTGTTTGGGGAATGATGGCACTTTTTGGCTGGAGTCTTTGGGCAGCGCTACGCGAAGGGATTATCCGCTTGAAGGCATTGCATCAAATTCCCTGTGATCGATGTATGTACTGTACGGGCGACTATCGCCTCAAGTGTGCTGTTCGTCCTTACACTGCTTTCACCGAGGAGGCGATCGGCTGCCGCGACTTTGAACCCACTGAGTATGCAGTTCCCAAACGGGCGAAATATGGCAAAGATTAAGATTTGGCTCTGTGTTCTGCCGTGATGCGTCATAATTGCACCAGAGTGGAGTGTGGCTGAGTAAAGCAAATTCACCCTTTGGTAGAGTTGGCAGCGGATGTCTTACCTGACGATTAAAGAATTGACGGATAGTGTTGGTAATGTTACGCCCCGCATGGTACGGCATTATCACAAGTTGGGCTTGCTGCCGTCTCCCCCTCGCTCTCAGGGAAATTATCGGCTTTATACCCACGAGGATGTACAGCGATTGCGCCGGATTGTGGCACTTAAGCAGCAAGGCTTTCAGTTGTCGCACATTCAACAGGTGCTAGAAACCGACATTGCTGCCGATCCGGCAACGGCTCTGATGGGGCAACTCCAGCAGCAGTATCAAACGGTGATGCAGCAAATTGTGCGACTGCGCCGCACCGCAATGGCGTTAGAAGGGCTGTTGGGGCGCGATCACCACTGTCAGTCGGTTCAGGCAAAAGCGTTGGCGCAATTGCGGCTCTTGGAGGCCCATTGTCAGACAGAGCAAGTCCAGACAGAGCAAGTCCAGACAGAGCAGAATTCAGGAGAATTTTGGGAACACCTTGATGCTGCTGCTGCCAATCATCCAGAAAGTTTTCAAGACGCTCTGCAAGGTTTGTTGCCTGATTTATCCAAACGGTCAGAAATTGAAGTGGATTTACTATCAGAACTGGTGCTGGCGTGTGGCGATGTCAGTCTAGTTTCGTTTGTGCGGCTCAGCGCTCAGTCCATCAAGGCGGCAAGGGAGGCACTGAAATCGAGATGCACGATTGTCACCGATCTGCCTGTGATTTTGTCGGTGCTTGATCAGGTGCGGTTGGCTCACTTAGGCTGCTCAACTGAGGCAATTGCCAATGATCCGCATTTAACCAGCGTGACCGATGCAGAAGTGCTGCTGTGGCAAAAAGACTGGCAGGGTCGCTTGGCTGAAATTCCGGCAGGCAGCATTTGGGTTGTGGGCTATGCGCCTTCTATGCTGATGGGCATCTGTGAAGCAATCGAAGCCCAGCGGTGCCGACCTGCGCTGGTCATCGGGATGCCGATTGGATTCAGCCATGCCCCAGCCGCAAAACGGAAGCTGATGCAGTCCGGCGTCGAATTTATTACCATCGAAGGCACTATCGGCGGGGGATTGCTAGCTGCCGTCACCCTCAATGCCCTCGTCAAATCGTTGCTCGAAAAACCCAACTGCCACTGTTATCTGAACGGTCGTAAATAGCCACACAGCTATACGTTCCACCTAGTTGCCTGCGCAACAGCCCCAATACAACAGCCCCAATAATAGCCAAGTAGCCCTGACAACTCTGCCAAGGCTACCGCTTTGCAATTCGCTTGCTATCAGTGATTGTAAAATCTGAATTCTTATACCAATTTGATTTGTGAACCAGTCAGATCAGATCCCCTCGCCTCCGGCATCCCCCTTAATAAGGGGGACTGAGGGGGATCGGTTTGGCGTCAAGATTTGTCACGAAGTTTGTTTAAATCGGTGTTAGAACCCGTGAGCTAACCTATTGCAGCTTAGAGAGCAGACCAATTAAGCCGTTGCCCGTCAGCACTTCTAATGCTAGCAAAGAGACAAACCCAATCATGGCAAGGCGCCCGTTTAGCTGCTCAGCGTACTGATTAAACCCAAACTGCTGCTCCTCTGAAACATACACTTTAGGTTCAATTGCGTAATTGTTGAGCCGTCCCTGCTCTTCTGTAACCATTCCCTTCATAATCAACACCTTAAAACTTGCAGTTGTTTTGTTAACTTATGCAAATAAGTGTAACGTAATTTTCACAAATCCACAAGCTATGGCTGACAATTGGGTGGATAACGAGCTATGCCTCCTCAATTCTCGGCAAATCTCAATTCTCGGCAAATCTCAATTCTTGGCAAAGAAGTAGTGTTCTAAGGAATGGGAATTCAATCGGTTCGATCGGGGGTCGGAGCGGGTTTTGCAGTCAAATCGATTGCCGGATGCCAGTTGATCTGCTAAACCAGAAGAACCAAATGTTTGAATCTTTTATTTGAATCTTTTACAAAAGTGGATGAGTTCTAACTGCGCAGCGCTTTATTTTTCTATTTATCCTGAATTCACTGCCAGATTTGCAAGATTTTCGTTTGCCGAGTTTCATCGGCGATGACGCTAACACGCTTCCCAAGTCGGCAACCAGAGTGGTTCAGTCGGACGCAGTTCAACACAGGGCGGGTAATAGCGCAGATCGGCTTCCATCAGGTGATGAGGGCGATCGCAAATCGTGATTTCCTGTAAAGAGTTCCAGTGCAGGCGTTGGAAGAAGCGCACATTTTGCAATTGCACAGTGGCGAGAAATTGAGTGCAGCCCCAAGCGTTGGCAGTGGTCACGGCTTTGTAGATCAGCCCTTTGCCGATTTGCCAGCCCTTGCGATATTCACAGTGGGTTCCCAAACGTCCGCCATACCAGAGTTTTGGTTCAGTTTCGTAGATGCGCACCACGCCCACGACTTGTTGATTTTCTGGCAACATGGCGACAATTGGGTAGGCATGTTGATCAATACCGTCGACATCGTGAATGGGAAATAAGCCTTGTTCTGCTACAAAGATATCGTGCCGCAGTTGAAAGTAGGACTGATACTCTTGAGGAGAACTTGCTAACTGAAATAGATATGCCATCGTAGTGGTTATTCAAACGTCGATAAAGCAGAACAAGCGCCACATTTTGCACATCCAGCTTTAATGCTTTCCGCACTCATTCCGGCACGTTTCAGAAGACTGCTAATTTGCTGATAGAGTGCATACATAAACTCACTGTTGGGAGAGGGATGAGAAGCTAACGGCGTACCCATAATTGGAACGAAGGGAACAACGAACGGATAGACGCCAATTTGAATCAAACGATCACAAGTTTCTACTAAGGTGGGTAAATCATCCCCTAATCCGGCGAGCAAGTAAGTGCTGACCTGTCCCCAACCAAAGACCTGCACGGCTGCCTCAAATGCCGCAAAGTAGTAGGCAACGGGTACAGTCGCTTTGCCAGGCATTATCTTAGCCCGCACCTCTGGATTGACTACTTCCAGATGCATTCCCAAACTATCGACGCCCGCATATTTGAGGCGTTCAAACCAGACAAACTGATCGGGCGGTTCACACTGAGCCTGAATGGGTAACTCAACGCTCGCTTTGATGGCGCGCGCACAGTCAGTCAAGTAGGCTGCACCGCGATCAGTGGCGTTGGGTGTGCCCGTAGTCATCACCAGATGCTGAACGCCATCCAAACGCACGGCGGCTTCAGCGACTTCGGCCAGTTGAGCAGGCGTTTTTCGGGCAATGGTTCGGTTGGCTTCTAGCGATTGACCGATGGCGCAAAACTGACAGGACGTTTCCCGATCGCTATAGCGCATACAGGTTTGCAGCACGGTGGTCGCCAAAACATCACGGCTATGCAGGAGGGCAATTTTCCAATAGGGAATGCCGTCTGTTGTAGTGAGTCCGTAGAAGTTAGGCTGATGTGGGAATTGGATCGGCGCAATCACCGTATCGTTAACGTGCAGCATCGCCTGATGAGTCACCGGATCAACGCTGGCTGTGTAGGGCGACTGATCTGCTGTTCCTGTGTAAATCGGAACCATTACGGTTGTTCCATCGACCGTCACGGCTTTGTGATCGGATGGGCCGGCTCCACCCTTCCGCCCTGCTGCGCCCACCTCTCGATCAACCAGCCTCAAGCCCTGAGACTGTAGCTCCGTAATCAACTGTTGCTTGTCCATAGTCAACCTCATACAATTGGTCGTATCCATTCGGCGTAAATGGCATCTCTTGTCCTGTTGGCTGGTTCGTCAACGAGCGTTTTAACAGCGATGTTGCCGTTTGGTTGATCTGAAGCTGAAGCAAATCTGGCCGCGAGTAATGTCCTACGCTATCCATCATGCGTTTTCGCTTCGTGATCAGGGAGAAATCCAAATCGGCAATTGCCATGCCTTCGCCTTCAGTAATCGGAGTGGAAAGCGGCACCCCTTCCGGGCTGATGATGGCGGTGTAGCATCCTCCACTCAACACCCGCTGAAGCTTCTCATCCGGCGTGATTTGGGCGACCTGTTCGGGTGATAACCAACCCGTAGCGTTAGTCACAAAACAGCCTGCTTCGAGGGCATGATGACGGATCGTGACTTCAAGTTGGTCGGTAAAAATCTGCCCAACCATCGATCCGGGAAACTGGGAGCAGTGAATTTGCTCATGCTGCGCCATCAGTGCGAAGCGAGCCAGCGGATTGTAATGCTCCCAGCAAGCTAGCGCCCCAACCCGACCCACCGCAGTTTCCGCTACCGTTAGCCCAGCCCCGTCGCCTTGCCCCCACACCATCCGCTCGTGATAGGTTGGCGTAATTTTGCGCCGCTTCAGCCGCAACCCACCATCCGCATCAAACAATAGCTGCGTGTTGTAGAGGGAGCCATGATCGCGTTCGTTCACCCCCAACACCACTACAATTCCATGGGCTTGGGCGGCACGGCTAACTGCAACTGTTACAGGGCCAGGCACGTCAACCGCTTCTTCATACAGCCGCATATGTTCCTTACCCATCAGGACAGGTGGCTGAACAAAGGAAAAATAAGGGTAATAGGGAACAACAGTTTCAGGAAAGACGACAATTTCAGCGCCTGCTTGCGCCGCTCGGTCGATGGCTTGCAGCACCTTCTCGACGGTTCCTTCGCGGCTAAACAACACCGGACTCAGTTGAACCGCTGCCGCCCGGACGATCCGTGAATCGCTCATGAGCTTTTTTCCTGTGAGGTTGAATAGACGAAGTGAGGCTTTTGCTCCCCAGTTAGCTTGCCAAGCTTGGAAACCTGCATGAGGAAATTGAAACCCATCTCGCCTGTTTTGGCATGAACTGCGAATGTGCGAATGAATGAGGATGGCTGAAAAGTCCGACTGGGGATGGCTGAAAAGTCCGACTGGGGATAGCAAACCGCCTGAGATTCCCCTAAATCTCCTTTACAGAAGCTGCTGTGTCCAGCCATCTGCCCTGTGGAATTCAAACCCTGGTCTGATCCCCCCGAATTCCCGTAGCAGCAAAAGAGGGACCTCCATCCAGTTTCGGTATGGGCTTTGCCCACGCTCCGCGAACGGTTCCCCCCTGACGAAAGGGAGTTAGGGGGGAACGTCAACGGGTACGACTTCTCAGAGATTTTCTCAGATTAGAGCGTCCAAGTATCGAGGATGAAGGCATTATCTTTCCGAT
>JAAUQT010000325.1 GCA_012033495.1 Cyanobacteria bacterium RM1_2_2
GTCCAGTCAAACTTTGAAAGACGCGAGGTTTGTTGGCGATGGCAGGGTAGGTTAACATGACGAGTGCCTCAGCGCTTGAGCAGAGAAAACCTTCTCTTCTACCTTAAGCTATTTCCAATTAAGTTTATTGGCAATGCGGGAGAAATTCGCTTCAGTGCGCGTTCGCTCTCCCTGACCAATGGGGCCCGCCTACAGACCAACACGCGAGGACGGGGGAATGCGGGGAATGTCCGCATTCAGGTAGATAATCACTTCCGACTGGATAGCGAAATGGCAAACATTCAAGATTTTACAGGCATCTTTACTTCCGTTGGAACAGATGGTGTCGGCAAGGGGGGAGATATTGACATTCAGGCTGGTGCTCTGACTGTTTTGAATGGGGCAGTATTGACAGCAAACACTTTCGAGCGCGGCAATGCAGGCAACATTACAATTCAGGTGCGCGGGCAAGCAATTTTTGATGGCAGCAACACCAATTACCGAACGAACGATGATCGCAATCAAGTTGTGCGAAGTGGTGTTTTCAGCGCTGTCGGAGAAGGATTTACCGACGGAACAATTCCAGCGATAGGTAACGGTGGCAACATTCAGATTTCAGCAAATCAGGTTGAGTTGCGAAATGGGGCTGCTTTGGGAACGGCAGTGCTCTCTAACAGTCGAGGCAACGCAGGAAGAATTACAATTACTGCAACGGATCATGTTTTGGTCGATGGCAGAAGCAGACGGGGAGATGCGAGTAGCATTGAAAGCCAAGTTAATCAGGGCGCAGTCGGCAATGCGAATGATATTCAAATCACGGCTGATCGCCTGACGGTCAGCAATGAGGGGATACTCCAAGCCAACATGGGAGGGGATGGCAACGCAGGTAATATTCAAATCAATTCTCGGATAGTAGACCTATTGAGCGGTGGGCGATTGCTAACAACGACAGCAGGCAGCAGACCAGCCGGAGATATTAATCTGCGAGTGAGTGATCACATTACGGTATCAGGTCAAAACAGTGGACTGTTCGCTAGCACAGAGCGGAATGCGACGGGACAAGGTGGCGATATTAATCTGACAACCCCTCAACTGACAGTATCCGATCGAGCGGAAATTACAGCGAGTAGCCCAACTGGACAGGCTGGAAGCTTAACGATTGCTGCGAATCAGATTAGCTTAGATCGAGGTCGGCTAACCGCAGAAGCTGGAGTCGGGAAAGGGGCTGAAATTACCTTACAGGAATTGAACCGTTTGTTTCTCCAAAACAACAGCCTGATCTCAGCCCGCGCCACTGAGACAGCAACAGGTGGGAACGTGACAGTGAATGCACCCAATGGTTTTGTTGTTGCAGTGCCAGAACAGGATAGTGACATCATTGCTAGTGCAGAGCAAGGAAGAGGTGGAAATATTGTTATCTCTGCTCAGGGCATCTTTAACATTGAGCAACAGCAATCGCGTCCTCAAAATCAAACCAATGATATTGATGCTAGCTCTCAGTTCAGCCAGTTTGGTACGGTGACGATCAACCAACCTGAAGTTGATCCCAGTCGCGGTTTAGTAGAACTCCCTGCTGAGGTAGTCGATCGCGCAACCCAAATTGCTCGCGGCTGTATCTCCGGCGGCGATGAATTGGGTCGTTTTGTGGCGACTGGGCGGGGAGGCTTGCCGCATAGCCCTGATCAACCGTTGCGCCATCGAGCGATCGTCTCTCCCGACTGGGTCACGCTGGATTCAGAGGCTGGAGATTCCGCAGTGGAGCCGCGTAGCCAGGATGAGCGCAGTGTCGATCAAGTCAATTCCCCTGAGAACGGCTCTGATAATATCACTGAGAATCATAGGATGGAAGCCAATGGATTTAGCAGAGATGCTAACGGCAAGATTGCGTTGGTTGCCCAGGTGCAGTCAAATCGTGCTGTTCATGTCGGTGATCCCGGTTGTTGAGAGGCTGCTCATGGGATGACAACGAAGCTACCCAGTAGACTGAATCAAGCTGATGGCTCTCAGACTTCGTAGGAAAGAAGTCCGTTTCTGTGGCTTGAGTCGCATCAATTGCTTTGCCCACACTTTGCCCACAGTACCTAATAACGGTGCAATAGGTGCAGCACTGGAGTCAGCACCGTTTTTGATACCAATTTGATTTGTGAACCAGTCAGATCAGATCCCCCTGCCTCCGGCATCCCCCTTAATAAGGGGGACTGAGGGGGATCGGTTTGGCGTCGAGATCTGTCACGAAGTTTGTTTAAATCGGTGTGAGAAGCGCTAGTAGCGATTGTTGGGTAATGGGCAGCCAATCAAAAAAGCCCCCAAACTGCTGGAGTCAAGGGGCTAAATAGATTCACTTTTAGATGGTTTAAATCTTGGCTTCTTCGCGCACCAGTTTTTCCCAGCCCAGATCCTTCAGCGCATCATTGCGGCGCAGCGGACGAGTCACGAGTTCCAAAATGTCGCGGGAATTGGTGAAGCCGTGAATTTGAGCAAAGGTGAACTCCACCGACCATTTGGTGCTGATGCCGCGAGCCTCTAGCGGATTGGCGTGAGCCATGCCTGTAATCACCAGATCGGGCTTGAGATCGTAAATCCGCTGGATTTGGTTATAGTTATCGGGCTTTTCAACGATAGTGGGCAGCGCTACGCCCATGTCCTGGCAGGTTTTTTGCAGAAGCTCTAGTTCTGCTGCCTGATAGCGTTTGTCCATATAAGGAATGCCGATTTCCGCCACCGTCATGCCGCAGCGCACCAAGAAGCGAGCCAGCGAAATTTCCAGCAAATTATCGCCCATCAAAAAGACCGATTTGCCGCGAATTAGCTTCACATATTCTTCCAGGCTTTCCCAAATTTGGGCTTCCCGTTCTGCTAAGCCTTGCGGTTCGATGTTAAACACCGAGCAGATTTTCTCAATCCAAGCGCGAGTACCGTCGGGGCCAATCGGGAACGGTGCGCCGATCAGCTTGCATTTGCGCCGCCGCATCAGTGTGGTTGCCGTCCGCGACAGGAACGGATTCACACCCGCCACGTAATAGCCTTCTTCCAGAACAGGCAGTTCCGTGAAGCGCTTCGCCGGAAGCCAACCGTCGATTTTGACGCCCTGCTTTTTCAGTTCCAGTGTTAAGTTGGTGACAACCGGATCGGGCAGCGAACCAAACAGCACCAGCGGCGGGTGATTGGCATATTCCGATTCGTCTTGCTGCACGTCTTCTTTTTTGCGCCCAAAGTTGAGCAGTTTTTGAATCGCGTTGCGGTCGGCTTTGGCTTCCTCTGACTCTGGCGCTTTACTCGGACAACGACCCGCCATTGCAGCCAAAACCGTGTCTTCACCTTGCGTGAAGGCGTAGTCGAGTCCGTTGGCGCGAGCCACCACAATTGGGATGCCGAGATCTGCCTCTAGTTTGGGAGCCAGCCCTTCCAAGTCCATTTTGATGATTTCGGTGGTGCAAGTGCCGATCCAAAC
>JAAUQT010000115.1 GCA_012033495.1 Cyanobacteria bacterium RM1_2_2
GTTCAGTTGGTTGATAATCTCGAAAGTTGGTTGAGCTTCACGGATCTGGTGTTTATTGACCCGATTGGGACGGGGTTTAGCCGCAGTTCATCGCAGTCTGCGAATACCGGAGAGCCAGCTAAAGCAGATGCAGACCAATCAGCCGAGAAGCCATCTGAGAAGCCATCTGAGAAGCCATCTGAGAAAAGGAATTCTGGTGAGGCGGAGAAGCCAAAAGAAACAGAATTTTGGGAAGTAGAACGCGACCTGAATGCGCTAGGAGAATTTATTCAGCGCTTCCTTTCGCGCCATAAACGCTGGCTGTCTCCGATTTTTATTGCCGGCGAAAGCTACGGTGGGTTTCGCGTCGCTAAACTAGCCCGCAAGCTTCAGCAAGAGTTTGGAATTGGGCTTTCTGCCGCTATTTTAATTTCACCTGCGCTGGAATTTAGCTTGTTTGGAGGCAGCGATTACAACATCACCGCTTGGGTTACAACTTTGCCTTCGTTTGCGGCGGCAGCGGCCCATCATGGCCGGGCTGAGTGGGCAGGAGCACCGGGAGATTTGGCGGCCCATCGAGCGGACGCGGAACAGTTCGCCCGCAAAACGTTGATTCCGCTTTTGGCGATGGGAGAAACCATGCCCGCTGAGGAGCGTCAGGCAGCCTATCAACAGCTTGCCGGGCTGCTCGGTTTGCCTGTGGCGCTGGTAGAAAAAAAAGCCGGCCGCATTGACTTAGAAGTTTTTTCGAGAGAGCTATTACGCGATCAGCAGCGGATTGTTGGCTTATATGACGCTTCCATCACCGCGATTGATCCATTTCCCGATCGGTTGTCCTATGAAGGCATCGATCCAACGCTGGATGGACTTGATCGGCTATTCACTGGCGCAATTAACAGCCATTTACGCGACACGCTGAATGTGAACACCGAATCTATGTATCGCCTGCTCAATTTTGACACCTTCAAAGCGTGGAAGTTTGATCCAAAAGGTGAGTTGAAGCAAGGGTTTATTGGTGCAGTAGACGACTTGCGCGTGGGCATGACGCTGAATCCATACATGCAGGTCTACATCACCCACGGCTTTTTTGATCTGGTCACGCCTTATTTTGCATCCAACTATCTCGCTGATTTGATGAAACTCAACCCCGAAATTCGCCCCAATTTAACGCTGAGCCACTACCTTGGCGGACATATGTTTTACACCTGGGACGAGTCGCGGCAGCGGTGGTTTGAGGAGATGAAAGCGTTTTACCAAAAAGCGTTGGCGTAGGTTGAGTGCGCTGTCAAGCAGAAACAAATTCCCCTCGCGCGAGATGCCCAGATTCTTCAGGAATCCGGGCATCTAAACACACGAACTTGAGCAAGCTACCGATGTAGATTATCTTCTAGCTGCCAGATCCTCGCTTGTCTCATCAGCATCAAGGATAAAGCTGGAGGCATCTTTGAAGGTTTGCCCAACTTTCTCTAAAATTTTTGCATCTGGATCAGAGCGATCGATTACGGGCTGTTTAACCGCCGGAATCTGACTCGGATCGAGTAATTCTTTCTGCCGCTGCGGGCTGACGAAATCATTTCTGCTGTCTGCCGACTTTACTTCACCTTCAGCCGGATAGAGCAAAACGCCACCATTATCAGCTATATCAATTCCGGTAGATGCGGGAACCATCGACTGATCTCCAGCCGGATTTACCGCCGGATCAAGCGACGATTTGTAATGGTTGTAGCCATCACCGCCAGCTTTGTAAGGGTTATTTTGTCCACCCATTTGCACAGGAGGATTTTCGGGACGTGCGCCGAATTGATCGCCGTTATTACAAGCAGACGTGGTTAACAGAACTGCTCCTAGTAGAAAAGCAAGTGCCACCTTACTAATCTGTATTTTCTTGAGAAAAGCCATCAATGCTCTCATGTAATGCTCCTTCGCTTGTTAACTTCAAAATTAGCCTCAAAATCAGTCTCAAGACCTGTAGGACTTATGCAGTAAACGTGAGCACACAAAGCATTCTAGTATTTAGCAAACACTTAAGCCGATTGCATGACGCGGCTGCTAGTCCTAGCGATGAATCTTTCTGGGACGCTTACAGCCTACAGATACGCTCGCTTATTTGCCTCTAACGAAAGTTGCATTCTCCTTTGTGCTTTGTGCAGTCCTGCCAAACACCCCACCCTAAGAGAGAAGCTAATTTAATCAGCAAACCCAACTCATTTGTGCGCTGATTCAGACTGCTGATTCAGATGCTTAAGATTGTGGATTTAATCAATTTGTGGATTTAATCAATCCGTAGGACTTACACACTTGAAGCTTGAAATCTCAATCTCCCTTAACCCCTTTTCAAGGAGTAAGCTTCTAAAGCCCCTTTTTTGTAGACGCGAAGCGGCTTCCCGCAGGGTAGGGGGTTGGGGGATCTCTTCTGCGTCAGTCCTATCCGCAAACTGTACGGGTGGGTTTAGCAAATCAATGGGCATTCGGCAATGGATTTGACCGCAAAACCCGTCCCCACCCACGATCAAACTGATTGAATTCCCATTCCTAAGCTGTTCAGTGAGAGGCGAAACTCAGGTTGAAGACAGTAGCAATCCTCTGTTGGGGCGGCTCTAAACAGACCTAGCAAAGTTACCATATCAGTGAGGCAATTAGGGCAAGTCAGTCGTGAATTCCAAAAAACACCAAATTTTGCTGGTTGATGATGTAGCCGATAATTTGTTGATGCTCAAAGCATTTCTAGAGTTAGAAGGCTATGCTGTTGAGACTGCTGAGAATGGTTCTGTTGCGTTAGAAAAAATGCATGTTTCGCGTCCCGATTTGGTGCTGCTTGACGTGATGATGCCGGGAATGGATGGCTATGCTGTCACCCGCGCCATTCGTCGAAGCGACACATGCAGAACCGTGCCGATTGTTTTGCTAACGGCTCATATTGAAGCCTGCCGAATTAAAGGACTCGCCGTAGGCGCAACAGATTTTATTCGCAAGCCGATTATTTTAGACGAGCTACTCGCTAACATTCAGCGGCTTTTGCAGTTTCGGGGCTGAAGGTTTGTTGCTTGACATGAAGGCGGTTACTTCCTGGAAATTTCATCTCATTTAGCCCAAGTATTTATCAGCCAACCTGTTTATTTGAAGATTCAGTTAATCCTGAATCAGAGGGTTGCAAGAAGTCGTGAAGACACCAGATTATAGACCTCAGACATGTTACGTTGTTGAGGTATCTTTCAAAGTGACTCAAAGAGAAAGGTATCTCAAAGAAGGGTGCAGTAGACTAGCTGACATAACTTTCGCATCCATTCAGTTGAAACCCCTTCATTAAAACTGCATCATTGAAACCATCTACCGTTCACAGGGTTTCTCGAAACTTTTACTTCTCAGTTTGCATCTAACGACTTATATCTGATTCTTTCCATCAGAGCCAGAAGCTACACAGGCAACACCTACCGCCTTGTGGCTTCAGTTTAGGTTGAGCGACGTTTGAATCACTGAATTGCACCGTTTGCAACTCAGCAGACGCAGTCATGAGAATTACAGGCATGTATGGCAGAGGACAGCGGGGTTAAGACTGATATCGAGGTATGGCAGCCGTTCAGCCTGTCCGGATGGCTATAGCTATAGATGAGATGGCGTTGCTGAATGGAGGTGTAAATTTTTGAGAGGTCATATCTCTTTACATGGTGCTAATCCGCAGGGTGACAGGATGTCAACGGTGAGGGGAAGAAGTGATTTTGCGACAGATCGAGTTTTTAAGAAACCTTGAGCAACTCCGTTTTACTGGTCAGTTGATTCAAACTGACTCTACCGAGCAACAGTGGATAATTTATCTCAATCAAGGTCGAATTGTTTATGCGACAGGAGGCGTTCATCCGGTTAGGCGATGGCGGCGAAATTTAATCACCTATTGTCCTCGCATTCAAACCTATCGACTCGCCTGGCAAATTGATCTGGCGAAGGTTGCAGCGAATGAGTTCAGTTTGGGATGGGAATATGCGCTGTTGAAGTTTTGGGTAACGCAAAAGAGAATTACCCAAGCGCAAGCCGAGCAAATGATTCGGGCGGCAATTGTTGAAGTTTTTTTTGATGTGATGCAGGCTTCCGGTGTAACGGAGCGCATTCAATATTATCAATCTATTTCGACATTCTCTAGCCCGGTTGAGATCGGAGAGGCAATCTCAAAAGTAGAACGATTGCGGCAGATTTGGCAGAATGCTCAATTGAATGCTTATTCTCCTAATCATGCCCCTGTGATCAAACAGCCAGAACAACTTCAACAATGGGGCTTAGCGCCGTTTTATCAGCCTTTGCTGCGTCTATTAAATGGTCAGCGAACACTGCGAGATGTGGCAGTTGAAGTGCGTCAAGATGTGGTTGATGTCGCTTTGCCGATTCTGCGCTGTGTGCAATTGGGATGGATTGAATTTGTCTCAATAGCCGATCTGCCAGGTTTGGTGTTTCGCCCTGCTGCCCCTGCCCTGCCTGCCGTTTCTGTCCCTAAAGCGCTGATTGCCTGCATTGATGACAGTCCGATGGTTCGCAAAATGATGGAAGAATTGATCGCTTCATCTGGATATCAGTTTTTGGGAGTAGAAGATCCGCTGCGGGCCATTGGAGTGTTGTTGGCTCGGAAGCCAGAGTTGATTTTCTTAGATTTGGTGATGCCCAATGTCAATGGATATGAAATTTGTGAGAAGTTACGCAAGCTATCCTGTTTTCGTCAGACACCCATTGTTATTTTGACTGGAAGCGATGGTTACGCTAATCGATTGCGCTCTAATTTTGTAGGTGCAACAGAGTTCCTCAGCAAACCCTTGAATGCTGAGGCGGTGCTAGGCGTGATTAACAAACACCTCAAGCCGGCTGAACTGCCATCGACAAAAAGCTTATCCTAACTGCCCGATCGGTCACAGATGCAATTTCTTCCAGCATTCTCACCGCACATAACACACTTTTGTTCATGATTCATTTATTTCTCACTCATTTCTGATTGATTCACTAATGTTTCTATTTTTGTTCCTATAAATGAATTTAAGCGTACAGGAAACCGTAAAGAGGCAAAGATGATGGGTACAGCATTAGTCGTAGAAGATTCATTGACAGATATGCAAATTTTTGTTGGTTGCTTACAGCAAGGCGGCATTACTGTCTTTGTAGCTCAAAGTGGCGAAGAAGCATTTGCTGCCGTAGCGCGTCAGAAACCAGATGTGATCGTCCTAGACGTTGTTTTGCCAGGCTGTAGCGGCTTTGAAGTTTGCCGAGAACTGAAGGCAAACGACGAAACGAGCAATATTCCTATCGTCATTTGCTCAACGAAGGGAGGTGAGATGGATAAATACTGGGGAATGAAGCAAGGAGCCGATGCTTATTTGTCTAAGCCCATTGATCAAGATGAGTTTGTACGAACGGTGAAGCAATTCATTCGATAACCTGCCACATTGTCGTTACTGAAACAAGTTACCGAAACAATCTTGAATTCAGGTGAATCTATGTCTGATTTTGCCAATTTCGCAGAGCCATTTGCCCACCCCTCAGAGCCTGCCGGGACTGACGCAGGCACGGAGTTCTTGCGATTACGGCTGACTCCTCAAGTTCCCGTCCTGTTACCGATTCAGCAGCTTACAGAAGTGCTTAACGTTCCCGAATATCAGATTATGCCGATTCCCGATCTGCCCGCTTGGGTGATGGGTGTGCATAACTGGCGGGGTGAAATTCTTTGGATGATTGATTCAGGGCATTTATGCGGTTTAGATCCCTGGTATCAACAGCCTATGAGCCGTTCCGTTCACTCAGCAGTGGTTTGAATGGCAGTCATTTCTCCTCTGATGCCCCAACAAATTCTGCCAGAGGGCTTGTCGGCGTTGTTGTCAGGCAAGTTGAAGAAATTGAGACCTTTGACCCGAAGTGGGTTCAACCGTCGCTGCCCGCCTCATTTTTGCCCCATGTTGGGTCTAGGCTAGCGCCCTTCGCCACCGGATATTGGCAGAAATCAGACCATGAAATTCTCACCATTTTAGATGCTGTTGCCATTTTGAAGGCAATGCCCGAATCGCTTGGTAATTAATCTATCGACTGCTTAGCTCCTATTGAATCTAAGGTTTATACCATGACGCAGATCCCTTCTGAATCGACCTCTCCCAACGCAAATAATCATGTTTCTCCGCAAGACATCGAGCTTTTAGAGTCAGCCGCCGCAATTTCTACCAGTTCCCCCTCAAATTCACCTTCAGCTTGGGCAGGCTCGGAACCCATTGATCCGAGGCTAGAAAAAAGCGAAACACCTTTATTAACAAATGTGGTTTTGCCGCAGTCGCGCCATCTTCGAGTCCGCCTCAAAAATTCGATTGGCTCTCGGCTCTTTTTCTATGTGTTGGGCGGTGCGCTGGTCGGTCTTGGCAGCATGGCATATTTGTTCTACCAAACCTTAGAAACCCAATCGAAAGCGAAGATTCAGGGTATCTTGAGTACAAGAGTTGAATCCATTGAAACTCAGTTAGCACAAGTGGAACAGTCGATGATTGGGTTGAATTCATCGATTCAAACATTAGATCGACAAGAAATTGATGATCCAGACCTGTATAAAGACCTCACGTTTGATTTCTTTAAGCAACGCCCTGAATTAACGATGGGTTTGGGTTTTGGTCAAACAGCTAATCAGATTGTAGAAGATCGGCAGTGGTACTATCCCTACTTTTATCTGGATCAAAAAGTTCCGGGACAGGTGGGACAATTGCTGCCCGCGCCCAATCAAACGATTCGTTATGCTGAACTGTGGGCAGAAGATAAATATCCTGAACAAGACTATTACAAGATTTTGGTCAATTCCAAAAAACCTCAGTGGTATGAGCCATATCAATGGTATGGAATTGCAATTACAACGCACGCGCGTCCTATCCTGAATGATCAAGAAGAACTGATTGGACTCACCACACTAGACGTTAACGTTACTGCAATTGGTGAACAAATCCAAGACCCAGTGCTGAACGAGAAAGGCTATTTTGCTATCCTCAGCACTCAAGGAAATCTGCTGGCCTACCCTCCTGATCCGCAGCAAGCCAGCGAATTGGCAAGCTATCAGGATATTCCGCAACTAAAAGCAGTTTGGGAAAAAATTGGGCAAGAGAATACAGGATTGGTGCAGGTAGGCGGCAGTTTTTGGGCTTATCAGCGGATTCAAGGAACCAACTGGCTAATGTTGGCTTCTGTTCCGACTTCTGTGGTGTCTAATCCAGTGCTGGCCATTACGCTGGGCAGTGCGCTAGGGGCAGGCGGAGTTTTAGCCTTGGTGGTGTTTGTTTTTGTGCGGCGGTTTAACCGACGATTGCAGCCTCTGTTGGATGAATGTAACCGACTGGCAGAATCTGACGCCCAGCGAGCGATTCGATTAGGCTTAGAGCCTGGATTGCTGCCGGGATTTGAGCAGAACTTTAATATAGCCAATGCAGATGAGTTGCAAATTGTGACGCAATCCTTTCAACAGGTGACTGCCCAATTGCGAGATTCGTTCAATATTCTAGAGGAAACAAACCGAGATCTAGAACAGCGGGTTGAGGAGCGCACCGTTGAGCTTAAGCAAGCAAAAGAAGCCTCTGAAACGGATAAGCAAACCATCCAGCGACGCGCGTTGGAACTGCTACGGGAAGTTGACCCAATCAGTAAAGGCGATCTGACCATTCGCGCTAAAGTCACGCCCGATGAAATTGGGACGCTGGCAGACTCTTATAACGCCACAGTGGCTAGCTTACGCAAAATTGTGGCTCAAGTGCAGAACGCTGCTGATCAAGTAATCGAAACAACGGAAGGAAACGAAGTTTATATTCAAACGCTATCAGCAGAGGCTGGAAAACAGGCAGTTGAAATTACAGACGCCCTAGAACAGATTGAACGAATGACTCAAGTTGGGCGGGTTGTAGCTGCTAATGCGGAACAAGCAGAAACAATTGTGCAGCAGGCAACGCAAACGGTACAAGAAGGAGACGCTGCGATGAACCGCACGGTAGATGGAATTCAAGCCATCCGATCAACGGTCGCAGAAACCGCCAGGAAGGTGAAGCATTTGGGCGAATCGTCTCAAAAAATCTCGACGGTTGTGGAACTGATCAGCGCGTTTGCGTCTCAGACCAACATGCTAGCGCTGAATGCGTCGATTGAGGCATCTCGTGCAGGTGAATCTGGGCGCGGCTTTGCGATTGTTGCCAGTGAGGTCAGGGCGTTGGCCCAGCGTTCGGCAGAAGCGACCGAAGAAATTCGCAAGCTGGTGTCCAGCATTCAGGCGGAAACGAATGAAGTGGTTGTCGCAATGGAATCGGGAACAGAGCAAGTGGTGATTGGGACAAAGCTTGTTGACGAGACTCGACAGAGCTTGAATAAAATCACAAGTGCTAGCGCTAAAATTAGCGCATTGGTAGAATCGATCGCCCAAGCAACGGTGGTGCAGTCGGAAGCGGCAGAAACCGTAACACAAACCATGCAAGGTGTGGCTTCTTCTGCTAATAAAACTTCGGCGGAAGCGAACCAGGTGGCGTCATCTTTTGAACAATTACAGACAGTTGCACAAACGCTGCAAGCGAGTGTGGATCGATTTAAGGTGCGCTAGATCCCTCTCATTCATTTCTGAATCCAGAAGAGCAGAAATCAATATTCCTCGATGCAGCGAAGGGGGCAACTTCATGAACCTATCAGATACGTAAAGATGTAAAAACTATGTATGATCTCGCAAAGTTTAGCGATGATGAAATGTACAACTGTGCGCTGACGTTACGCAACCTAGACAAAGATGCTCGTAACATCGAAGAGGTGGCAAATCGGATTGTGCACCACCTGTATGAAAACCTGATCAATCAGCAGGGACAATCCGCTTGTGCGCTGGTTCGCTTCTTCATGACCTGTCCTTTCATGGAGTTAAACGAAGATCTGCGGAATGCAGCCCGCAATCTAGTGGGAGGGCGCAGTATTATGTCGAATACGAAGTGTCTCACCTTGATGGCAACCGCAGGCGATGAACCGCAGTGGAATACCCGAAAAGGTTCGGTTGGGCATCAGGCGATCCCGCTGCTAGACGAGGATTTTGTCAAACGCGCCCCGATGATTTCCCAACTCATTCACCAATTTGGCTTAGATATTGCCACCGTTCTCGAACCTGATCCCGATATTTTGGTGGATTTAGAGCAAACGACCTTCAATGTGTTTTACGTGCCTGAAGCGCCCGGCAGCGCCCACATTCCAGCCCAAGACGAATTTGTGATTCCCTATAGAATTCAGTCTGTGTTGGGTTTTGGCGGAATGCTGCCCTCTGGAAACCTATTTGCCATTATTCTCTTCAGCAAAACGCGCATCTCGCCTGAAGTTGCTGATTTGTTTAAGTGGATTTCAGCCTATGCCCGCATTGCAGTGGCAGCCTTAGACAAACGGACTGTTTTTACAGGCTGATGAATGCGTTTGAGTTCTTCTTTTCCTTAAACCTTTGACATGGCAATCAACTCTAACATTCGTGACCAAGCCTACCAGTTTTTCATTGAAGAAGCTCCTGAACTTTTACAGACGATTGAAGCTGGGTTATTGTCGCTCAACCAAGAGCGCAGTGCTGCTAAGATTCATAGCTTGATGCGATCGGCCCATTCGCTGAAGGGAGGAGCCGCGAGTGTTGGATTGGATGCCATTGCGACTCTGGCTCATCGCCTCGAAAATATTTTCAAAGCCCTTTACAACGACCATTTAGCCACCGAAACTACCGTTGAAGACTGGCTCCTACAAGCCTATGACTGCCTGCGGTTGCCGCTGATGGAACAGATTACCACAGGCAGTTTTGACGCTGAGCAGGCGCTAGCCGCAGCAGAACCGATTTTCAGCCAAATTGAGGCTCATTGCGGCGATGCCCTCTATCAGGCAGAGAGCTACATTCCCAGTTCTACGGATATGGGAATCGATATGGTTGTGTCTATTTTTGAAGTGGATGTTGCTCAAGGGTTAGAGCAATTGGCGGCCGCGATCGCTAATCCCTATGATGATTTGTTAGGAGAACTTCAGCTACAGGTTGAAGTCTTCGCCGGATTTGCCGAACTTCTCAACCTGCCCCACTTTGGAGCCATTGCTGAAGCAGTCCAGCAAGCGTTGAGGTTGCATCCCGATCGTGTTTTAAAGATTGCTCAACTGGCACTCAACGAATTTGAACTCAGCAAACAGGCAGTTTTAGCAGGCGAGCGACAGAAAGGAGCAGTTTCAGCCGCATTGCTTGAATTAGCGACCGATCAAACTGATTTAGTGACTCCGCTGGTTTCCGAAAGTATCGATCTGGTCGAAACTATTGATAACGCCATACTAATTGATGCATCAATCGATTTTGAACAACCTATCGACTATGAGCTGCTGAACCCAGTCAGTATTTTAGAAACAGATTTTTCGCCAATTGAGAAAACGTTTGCAGATTTTGAGGAATTTTTTGAGGACCAACCAGAAGAGAATTTAATAGATAGTCCATCTATATCCGAACTCCCTGATTATCTAGAGCATGATGATCAGCCAACCGAATTCTTGGTAAATGAATTTCTATCAGAAATCGATACAGGTTTATTAGAATCCAGTGAATTTCCGTTTGAGCGCCAATTATTATTAGATGAAGATGAACCGAATTCAGAGCAGCTTCTCGCTTTTGAAATTCTAGACTCTGAAATTCTAGACTCTAGAATGCTGGACTCTAGAATGCTGGATTCTGGAATGCTGGACTCGGAAAGCCAATCGACGGAGGCTTTTCCGCCGCTCAAGACATGACCCTGCCCCCTGAGATGCCGTCTCTAAAGTGGCAATCCGCAACAAAGCCAGCTTCATCTGCTCCTCTCACGGTTCGGGTCGATGCTGATCGCTTAGAACGAATGAACAATTTGGTGGGAGAACTCGCCGTTAATCGCAGCAGCCTCTCGCTACAAAACGACCAGCTTCAAAAAGTTTTGCGCGAACTGCGGGGACGGTTTGCCCGCTTCCAAACGCTGGTTAGCTATTTGCAAAACGCATCCGATCGGACATTGGTTGCGTCGGAACCAGAGCGCAACAAACGCGAAAGCTTGATGTCAGTTGAAGATCGGCTGTTTCGCTCCGATGTATCTGTCGCCCGCATCGAATTTGATGACCTGGAAATGGATCGCTATGGCGCTGTGCATACGCAGGTGCAAACGATTCTAGAAAACCTCGTGCAGTTAGAAGAATCGGTTGAAGACATTGCCCTGTTTGCTCGCCAGTCGAATCAGACGCTTGAACAACAGCAGCACCAGTTGACCCAACTGCGAGATGAGTTAGTTTGGGCACGAATGTTGCCGCTCAGTGAGGTGTTGAATCGGTTTCCGCGTACCCTGCGCGATTTGTCCGTTACCTATCAAAAGCCAGCGAAACTCAAACTCACAGGCGTTGATGTTTTGATCGATCGCGCCATTCTCGGCAAACTTTATGACCCGTTGTTACATCTGTTGCGGAATGCCTTTGATCATGGGATTGAATCAACCGAGCTACGGCAACAGCAAGGCAAGCCAGCACAAGGGCAAATCGAAATTTGTGCCTTTCATCAAGGAAATCAAACGATTCTTGAAATCCGCGATGATGGTCAAGGACTTGATTTAGAACGAATTGCAAATCGAGTTCGAGAATTGGGTTGGCTATCGGTTGAACGAATTGCCAAACTCACGCCAGCCCAACTGATTGAAATGATCTTTGAGCCAGGTTTTTCGACTGCAACTCAGGTGAATGAACTGTCTGGGCGCGGGTTTGGTTTAGATGTGGTGCGGTCTCAACTGCAAGCGATTCGGGGCACGGTTAGCGTCAGTTCCACGGCTGGAAAAGGCACAACGTTCACCCTGTCTCTGCCGCTCACACTCACTATCACGCAACTGATTCTTTGCTTGGCTGGCTCCTTGCCGGTGGCGCTGCCTGCCGATAACATTGAAGATATTCTCACTCCTGTTCCTAACCAGCTACAGCAACGCGACAGTCAATCTTTTCTCAACTGGCGCGAAAAAACGATTCCAGTCTATTCACTAACTAATTTACTAGATTACAACTGCCCGATACCAGAAGGCATTTCTAGCCAGATTCTAGCAGCGTTCCCAACTTCAAAAGATTGGGCAGCACCTGTGATTATCTTACGGCGAGAGCAGCAGTTTTTTGCTTTAGCCGTTGACCGAATTATCACTGAACAAGAGCTTGTTGTGAAACCCTTTGGCGCATCCATTACGCCACCCAGCTATTTCTATGGCTGCACAATTTTAGGAGACGGTAGCCCTGTTCCGGTGGTCGATGCAGCGACGCTTCTAGCGGTGAGATTACGGCAGTCCATTACTTTACAAACCGATTCACAGCCCAATCAAGCAACTACATCGACGCTGACTTTCAACCCCGCGTTACACGCCTATCCTCCCATTGCGAGTCCACCGAAAGTTAACCCAATTCCTCAAGCGCCGACTATTCTGGTTGTAGATGACGCTGTCACCTTACGCCGAACCTTAGCCTTGTTTCTAGAGCGCGAAGGGTTCCGCGTCGTGCAGGCGCAAGATGGACGAGAAGCGATTGATCAGTTCCAGCAGACCAGCCAGACCAGTATACAGGCAACAAATCAGCAATCTACAGTGAAGCTGATCGTCTGTGACATTGAAATGCCGAATATGAACGGGTTTGAATTCTTGAGCTATCGTCGCCAAGATCCTCTGCTTGCGGCAGTTCCCGTTGTCATCTTGACTTCGCGCAGCAATGAAAAACATCGCTGGTTAGCCATGCAGCTTGGAGCCACTGCTTACTTCACGAAACCCTATCTAGAGCAAGAATTTTTAACTGCCCTCAAAGGGTTGATATAGCATTTGACAAACCGCCATTTGGATATCAGATTTCCACTTAAATTGCAGTTCACGCAGAACCATCTCTAAAATCGCGCCATCGTCACCCTGACCCCATCTAAAATCCAAAATCTAAAATCCAAAATCGTCTCAATCGTCCCGGCAGATTTTTGAATGTTCCTACAATTAAAGTAGCGTTAACCTTATGCTTCAGCCTCAGCGAGGTAGAGATTTGAGTCGCTCTCCCTATTGAAAGGCTGAATGCGATACGCTAAAACTAATGGGGAATTCAAGACTTGAGAAATGAGCAATCAAATCTATGACGTTGTGATTATTGGCGGTGGAGTAGCAGGAACTGCTCTACTCTATTCGCTTGCCACCTTCACAGATTTGAAGCGCATAGCACTTTTGGAGAAGTATCCTAGCATTGCCGCAGTCAACTCTAAGGCAACCAACAACAGCCAAACGATTCACTGTGGCGATATTGAAACCAATTACACGCTAGAAAAGCGCTGAAGGTGCGGCGCTCAGCTCGGATGCTGCCGCGATATGCCTGCCAGTTGCCCGCTGCTCAACGCGATCAAATCATTTACCCATATTCCAAAATGGTGCTGGGAGTTGGAGCGCCAGAGTGCGAGTTTTTGCGGCAGCGCTACGAAACGTTTAAGCCACACTTCAGCGGAATGCAGCTTTTAGAGAAAGCCCAAATTGCGGAAGCTGAACCCAACGTCGTTCAGGTCAACGGCCAAGATCGCCCTGAAGAACTCGTTGCCATCGCCATCATGGACGAATATACGGCAGTCAATTACGGCGCCTTGGCTCAATCGTTTGTCGATCAAGCACTGGCGGTGACTGACAAAACCGTTGATCTGAAGCTCGGAACGCCCGTCCAAACAATTGAACCTGTGGGCACAAATTACCGGATTACGATCCCTGAAGAAACCCTGACGGCGCGGTTTGTGGTGGTTTCGGCAGGCGGACACAGCTTGCTGTTTGCCCATCGGATGGAGATCGGACTCAACTACTCTTGCTTGCCAATTGCCGGAAATTTTTACTTCACGAATCAAGTGTTGAACGGTAAAGTATACACTGTTCAGAACGATAAATTACCTTTTGCGGCGATTCATGGCGATCCGGATGTGACCGTTCCCGGCAAAACTCGGTTTGGCCCCACAGCGCTGCCGTTGCCCCTGCTGGAACGCCACAATCCCCAAACGTTTTGGGACTACCTGGAAGTGCTGAAGCTGGATCAAACCGTGGCAAGCGTCCTGTGGGATTTGTTTAAAGTTCGAGACATTCGCAATTACATCTTCCGCAACTTTGCCTTCGAGATGCCGATTCTGAATCGTCGCCTATTTCTGCAAGATGCCCGCAAAATTGTCCCGTCGATGCAGCTTGAAGACCTGAAGTTTGCCCACGGGGTTGGCGGCATTCGCCCGCAGTTGATCGACCGGGCTGAGCATCAATTGATTCTCGGACAGGCAGAGATCGATCCGGGCAATGGCATTTGTTTCAACATCACCCCTTCTCCGGGAGCCACCACCTGTCTAGGTAACGCTGAGCAAGATGTGTTGCGAATTCAACGGCATTTAGGCTGCAATTTTGATCGCACTTGGTTTGAGTCTGAGACGCTGGTGTCGCAGGGCTGATCGGATAGCAAAATTAGCCCAAAAACAGTTTGTAGGCGGCGTTGTGGCTTTCATCCCAGTAGCGATAGCCGAGCGTGTCTAAGAAAGCTTGCCACTCTGCCATTTCGTGGGGCGGCACTTGCATTCCAACGACAATCCGCCCGTAATCGGCTCCGTTGTTGCGGTAGTGAAACAGGCTGATGTTCCAATCGGGACTCATCGAACTGACAAATTTCATCAGCGCGCCGGGGCGTTCGGGAAACTCAAAGCGGTAAAGCAACTCGTTGTGGGCCAGTGCCGATCGTCCACCGACCATATGCCGCAGGTGGAGTTTCGTCAATTCATCGTCGGTTAAATCGAGGGTCTCAAAGCCACAGTTGGTAAAGGTTTGCGCCATTTGATTCGCATCAGCCCGATTTTCGATCTGTAAGCCGACGAAAATGTGTGCGGTGGTTTCATCGGCAATTCGATAGTTAAACTCAGTTAAGTTGCGTTTACCCATACATTCACAAAACCGTCGCAGGCTGCCCCGCTCTTCCGGAATCGTGACGGCAAAAATGGCTTCGCGTCGTTCTCCCAGTTCGGCTCGTTCTGCCACAAACCGGAGGCGATCAAAATTCATATTTGCACCACAAGCAACCGCAACTAACGTTTGGTCAGTGATGCCTTCTCGCTCTACATAGGCTTTAGCCGCAGCAATGGCTAGCGCTCCGGCGGGTTCCAGAATCGAGCGGGTATCTTCAAACACATCTTTGATAGCCGCACATGTATCATCTGTATCAACTAGAATAATCTCATCAACGTATTGTTGACATAATCGAAACGTTTCCTCACCCACCTGCCGCACTGCCACCCCGTCTGCAAACAGCCCCACCTGCGGCAACCGCACCCGCTGCCCTGCCTGAAGCGACTGCCGCATCGAATCAGCGTCTACTGGCTCGACGCCAATCATTTTGATTTCTGGGCGTAACCGCTTGATGTAAGCTGCAATTCCCGAAATTAAACCGCCGCCGCCAATCGCCACAAAAATTGCGTGGATCGGTTGCTGACACTGTCGCAAAATTTCCATGCCAATCGTACCCTGTCCGGCAATCACATCGGGGTCATCAAACGGGTGAATAAACGTCATGCCTTTTTCGGCTTCTAGCTGACGGGCATAAACGTAGGCATCATCGTAAGTGTCGCCATGCAGCACCACTTCGCCACCATAACCCCGCACCGCATCCACCTTCACCTGTGGCGTTGTAATTGGCATCACAATCATGGCCCGTGCCCCCAAGCGCTTTGCCCCCAGCGCTACTCCTTGCGCGTGGTTGCCTGCCGATGCCGCAATCACCCCTTGGGCTAACAAATCTGGCGGCAGGTTTGCCATTTTGTTGTATGCGCCCCGCAGTTTGAACGAAAACACCGACTGCATATCTTCCCGTTTGAGCAGCAGGCGATTGTGCAGGCGGGAGGATAAATTGCGAGCAAGTTCTAGTGGCGTCTCTTGTGCAACATCGTACACACGGGCGGTTAGAATCCGTTCTAGATAATCAGGGTGCATGAGCATGACAATCGCAGATGGAATATTATTCTACGCTACGAATGTCCCCGAAAGGTGTATTTCTCGCATATGAGCGTCCGCATTACATAGGTGAAGCAAGCATTTAGGCGCAAGTGCCGCTTCATCAAAAATCCTCTGCTGAATGCCTTGTGCTGATGGATACGGCTACTCTACAGACGGTTGGGTGTGAGGCAATGATTCGCAAAGTTGCCTCTTTGATGAAAGACACAATTGGGAAACAAATCATTGGCTAATGTACACAGGTCTTAATCGCAAATTCACGAAGGTTTCCTAACCAAGGTAAATTAGAGAAGATACCAAGATCACAAAATGAGGAAACCCAATTGACACGCAAACGCTTCATCATCGAGATGGGAATGGGAATTGATCAGCATGGGCAAGATCCAACTGTTGCGGCTGCAAGAGCCGTGCGTAATGCCATTGCCCACAATGCTTTGCCCGGCATTTGGGAAGTTGCCGGACTGGATGATCCGAATCAAATGATTGTAGAAGTGCAGGTTGCTGTTCCCCACCCAGAACAGGTGAGAACGGCAGAAGTGTTGGCAGTGCTTCCGTTTGGGCAAAAATCCCTCACCGTCGAAGCAGGCGGCATGATCGTTCAAGGACGTGCCATCCCTGTACTCAACGATAAAAACGATGAGATGTTAATCGCCGTTGCTGCTGTGACTGTGTTTGTTGAGCAAGCTGAACCCTGACTACCCACTATCGCTCACCACGGACACTCTGGCGTCTTGGGAATCGGGCACGGAGAATAGGGGTCGGAATAGGGCTTTGCAGGCGGATAAGGATAAGGCTCCGGCGGATGCCCACCATAGGAATCATCCTTCAAAGCCCACAGAAGGAACGCTACAAAATAGACGATCAAAACATACACCCAGACTGGTGTTGGCTTTGGCTTGTCAGGCGGCTTAATCTTTGACCGTGCAACTGTAGTAACAACCTGCTCACCTTCAGGAAGGTCATTAATCCTCATTTGGGGCCCTACATTGCAATTGCACGAGCCTCCGCAAGAACAATTACTCATAATAATTCGACGAATTTTTTAGGAACAACAGTAGAAATGTACTTAGGCTAGGGCGTGTTTCAAAAGTCCTGAATATGCCATTAGCCGGGAAAGCATCCCAAACTCCCCTTAAGAAAAAGGGGTTTCAATTTAATTTCGGTTTGGTTTCCTCCTTGCACAAAGAGAAGGGGGAGGATTGCAAGAGTTTAAAGACACGCCATACTGTCTTTAACAGCTACCCTTTGCGCCAACCGTCAAAGCCTAATAGAGCAGAGGAAACTCCATATCTCTGCTTCAAATTGAGGTAACTTTTGCTACCTGTAACCCTACACTACATTATTGCGTCAGAACTGATCTCAAAGCAACTACTCTAAAAGTCATAACAGGGACGACGAGAATTGTGAAATCTTATATGTATTGAATAATACATGCAAATGATCTAGATCACTCACAATCCTGAATTCAATCTCGTTATAGCTAAGATTTCACTCACACAAAACACCTTTTCGGAAAATAAAGTTTTTTTTAATGAATTACCCAACCGCAGCAAGCTGCGGGGTATCTAGGTGAGAGAAAACAGCTTTAACTGCTTAGCTCTAGCCTTCTCTTGTTCACTCCCCTGCTCTTGGATATATCGCTTGACAATCTCACTGT